>USCX01000025.1 GCA_900553285.1 uncultured Prevotella sp. | reverse complement strand
TCCACTTCCTTTTGTCCAACTGCAAATACTGGCTCGAAGAGTTCCACTTCGACGGTTTTCGCTTTGACGGCGTCACGTCTATGCTATATTACAGCCACGGTCTGGGCGAGGCATTCTGCCAATATGACGACTACTATAACGGCCACCAGGACGACAACGCCATCTGCTACCTCACGATGGCCAACCAGCTAATCCACGAAGTCAACCCGCACGCCATCACGATTGCCGAAGAAGTCTCAGGCATGCCGGGCCTTGCGGCGCCATTCAAAGACGGCGGATACGGCTTTGACTATCGGATGGCCATGAATATCCCTGACTTCTGGATAAAAATCATCAAGGAACGCCGTGACGAGGACTGGAAACCAAGCAGCCTCTTCTGGGAAGTCACCAACAGGCGAGCCGACGAACACAACATCTCTTACTGCGAAAGCCATGACCAGGCCCTTGTGGGCGACAAGACTATCATCTTCCGTCTCATCGATGCCGACATGTACTGGCACTTCCGCATAGGTGACGAAAACGAAACGGCACGACGCGGAATTGCCCTACACAAGATGATTCGCCTTCTCACCGCCTCAACGATCAATGGCGGCTACCTCAACTTCATGGGTAACGAATTCGGACATCCGGAGTGGATTGACTTTCCGCGTGAAGGCAACGGGTGGAGCTACAAATACGCCCGTCGCCAGTGGCACCTTGTCGACGATCCTCAGCTTTGCTACCACTATCTTGGCGACTTTGACCGGGCGATGATTGGGGCCCTCAAAAGCATCAAACTGTTTCCCAAGTGCCCCGTGGTCGAAATCTGGCACAACGACGGCGACCAGATTCTGGCCTACAGCCGCAACGACATGGTGTTTGTCTTCAATTTCAGCCCCAAACGCAGTTACACGGACTACGGTTTCATGGTTCCGGAAGGTGCGTACGACGTTGTGCTCAACACCGACGCCAAAATGTTCGGCGGAAACGGCCTGGCCGACGACAGCGTTCGCCATCTGACTAATTTCGACGCCTTGCTGAAACGCGACGGCAAAGGATGGCTCAAACTGTACATACCCGCTCGGCGGTCGTCCTGAAACGCGCAGAAGAATAAACGACCATGCCGCGCCACCCATCACTACGATATTCCGCACGTGCTTCCCTGTCGGGGCGAGGCCGTCTGCTTGTCCAAGCGTGCTTTGCCTTGTTCGCCTTTCTCTATCTCTACATAATGCAAGGCGACTACCTGTGTTGGACGCTGGACGTACTGTCGCCTGGACGTAACCACCACACGCCCCTTCTCTACGCCCTGCTCGCCACGCTGCTTCTGTGGGGACTTCAAGTTGGCCTCACAAAATGGTTGCACCGTCTTCCGGCCCGCGCCTACGCCCTCACCGCCCTACCCGGGGCCGTTGGCCTTGTCATGCTGACGGCTTACCCTTACGATTCGACCGACCTGATTCTGTGGATCGCTGCTCTCGCTGTCGGCTATGTGCTCTGGCGGACTGTCGTGCGCTTCGGCCAAAAGGCCATCTCCGCCACACGAACCTGTACTTGGAACGTGCTCATTCTCTTTGCCCTGTTCCTGTTTGTGGGGCTGGGCGGCAACACCGACGACACCCGCCATTATGAATTGCGTGCGGCCCGTCTGCTTCTCGATGGGAAAGACGAAGAAGCGCTGCAAGTGGGCAGAAAATCCTTATCAACCACCCCGCGACTCACCGCCATGCGCGCCTTGGCGCTGTCGAGACAAGGAGAACTCCCAGAACAGCTGTTCCACTATCCGCAATACTATGGATGCAACGGGCTACTGCTGCGCCCACAAGATGAACTTTGGCTGCAATTTCCGGTCGGGCCACTCTATTCACACTTGAAGTGTCCGCCGCTATGGGGCGGCGACGCGCGCCGGTATTTCGACAGCCGCGTCCGTCAGGCCGCCATGGCAGGCAACCGCGTGGCACAAGATTACAGGCTGTGCGCCCTGCTGCTTGAAAAAGATATCGACCGCTTCGCCAAAGAACTGCCCGCCTATTACGCGCTTGACAGCCTCCAAGCCCCCCTACCCGCCGCATACAACGAAGCGCTCACCCTCTACTGTCAAATCCGGACCCGTCCCGTTTTCCTCTATTCCGATGAGGTAACCAAAACCAATTACAACGATTTCGAAACGCTCAGACGAAAGCCGGGCAGCTTTGAAGAAAAAAGCGCGCGGGTGCGCAAAGAATACGGAGACACCTACTGGTGGTATTATTTCTACGGTTCGATTGAACGAACCGGTCCTTCACACTGAAAACGAGGTCCAGAGAGAGTTTCCCGCTCGTGGCGGACATGCGGTGCCGCCTCCCCTCCTAACCTATCGCGCTGACAGGAAATCCTGTCGGCGCGATAGGTTTTTCTGTCAACGCGACAGGAATGCGAGCATGGGCTGGCCGCGTTTGGCAAGCCTGCGCCCACATCCGGAAGGACAGAGAACGGAAACAAGGACGCACCCCTCATCCGCACACAAACTCACGATGCGGGCAAGCCGTTCCGCCAGCCCCGGGCTGGTCGCTTCCGGACATCGCCACTCAAAGGCTGACCGTCATCCCTTCCTCCGCCAGCTCTGTCGTCGCGAACACTTCGCGTGCTTCGTCCAGAAGCACCTTTTCGTCCATGTAGCGGGCCGAATAATGTCCTATCAGCAGTTTTCCCACCTTCGCGTCGCGCGCCAAGGTGGCAGCCTGCCGGGCCGTCGTGTGAAAGGTCTCTTCGGCACGGGCATGGTTGTCTTCGCCAAACGTAGCCTCATGAAAGAGCAAATCCACGCCCTCCACGTAGCGGGCCAATCCCGGCCGGTATATAGTGTCAGAACAATAGGCATAACGGCGGGGCTTATCGGCCGGAAGAACCAGCCGTTCGTTAGGTATGACACGCCCGTCGGCTGTGGTCCAGTCGGCCCCCTCCTTGATAGACTGGATGGCGTAATGCGGTATTCCGAGATAGTCTATCATGTCCCGGCGGATATGGGGTAGCAGCGGCTTTTCGCAGAACAAAAATCCCCGGCAGAAAACACGATGGCGCAGGGGCAACGTATAAACGGATACAGAACGGTCTTCAAATATCAGGCCCGGCTCTTCGGGAAGGGGATGAAAATGTACCGCAAATCCGAGTCCGCGGCAGAACGTGCTGAACTGTAAATTCAAAACCGCCTCTAACGCTACCGGCGCATAGATATGCAAGTCTGCCGTCCTGCCCAACATGGAAAACGTCGATATCAACCCGATCAGCCCGAAACAATGGTCACCGTGAATGTGCGAGATGAAAATGTGGTTCAGCCGCGAGAACTTCAGATGCGACCGCCGCAATTGCAGCTGCGTCCCCTCGCCACAGTCTATCATGTAAAGTTTTTCACGCAAGTTGATGACCTGCGACGTAGGATTATGCCGGTTGGTAGGCAACGCACTGCCACAGCCCAGAATGTGCAACTCGAATTTTTCCATTACCTGTGTTCGCTTTATGGCTCAGAACGTGACGCGGAACATAAAACGTATTCCCCATTTGTCGGTGCCCGGCCGGTCGAGATAATTCAAGCGACGGACATACTCGATATGGAACACTTTGAAAATGTTGTGTATGCCCGCAATCAGTTCGACGTAAGGTTTCCGACGATCCATGACGGTCGAAATGCTTTCAAAGTCTCCGTTGGCGTTGAATCGTCCCGGAAAGTAGAACAGACGGCTGTCGCGTGGATGCTTCGAGGGGTCGTTCTTGCTCGTCAGTGTGCCCCATAGCACGTTGCAGGCCAAGTACTCGCGCCACTTCAACTTCTGGATGAGTGGGATTCGGTTCAGGATTTTCCCGTTCATGTCCCACGAAATCATGGCAGAGACATAGCGGTCGTTAAGGAACTCCATGTTGTTGATGAGGCTGAACGTGTTGTCTTCCACGATGTATGAGAGATTGGCAGCCGGCATAATCAGCAGGGGATAAGGCACCCTGTTCCACTGCACGCCGCCTTTGACCGTCGCGTCAATCTTTCCCCACGACGCCAGCCAGAAACGTTTATACACACTGGCCTCGGTCAGGTTATAGTCATAGTCGCTGCCCAACACGCCACGCACCCCGACTGTATGCGAAAGCGCAAAGACAGGCGTGTCGTGATTGGCCTTTATCCGGCGTTGCTTCGTATTGATCCATGTGGCCCCGGGCTGGTATTCCAGACTGATACGGGCGTCCGTGGTGCGGATATGACGGATATAAAGGCTACGATCGGACGACGGCGTTCCCTCGCCGTCTAAGGGCTGGTAGAACAAAGCGGCCGTAGGCTCGTTCTTTTCGTGTTTAAGTTCGAGGCCGAAGCGCAGACCGTAGCTCCACTCTTGGTCATAGAGCAGGCGGAAACGCTCGAAGTACATCATGTGGTCGACGCGCGTCCATTTCAACGAGGTGAACACGTTGTCCTTATCTGTCGGCATGAACTTGTCGCTGGGCGACATGACGTCACGGGTGTAGGTGAACGTGAGGTTGCTGACGGGGAACTCCCTCGGAAGATAGGCCTTCTTGTTGAAAGAATACGTAACTTCCCCCATACCTTTCCATCGCTCATCATTGAAACCATAGGCGACGTATCCCTTCAGGAAAAGATGCGGATTGAGGTTCGCCGTCGTCTGTGCACTGACCCTAAGACGCAGGCCGTCCACGAAATTGTGCGATATCATCGTATTGACCGGACCGATGTCCACCTTACTCGGATGCTCGGGATTGACAGACGTCTCGACGAAATTTTCGATGAACGCCTTCGCTACGAACAGAATGGGCTTAAAGCCTTTCACGCTCTCTATCCGGCGGATGAACAAGTCCATTGAACTCTCGGACTTGGTGAGCGCCTCGGCCCGGTGCTCCTCCCAGAATTTCTCGCCACGCATCATGGCGTTGGCGTCAGTGAGCTGTTTTCCCTTAAAATTGAACTCTTTGTCCTTGATCTCGGCGAAACTATAATTCGAATAAGCGGTCGTGCGCCGCACTTGGAACTTCTGAACGAAGTCGACTATTTTTAGCTGCACGGTCATATCGTCGTTCACAAGCACCTGCTCTCCGGTCGGAAGCTGGGTGAATGTCTGAGAGATGCTCATGCGCTCCACAAAATTCACATCGGAGCGACGGGGCACACCCATCTCGACGGACTTTACACGATAGGTGGAATCCGCCAAAATGAACAGGCTGCCCGTAAACCCGAAATCCTGCGGGTTGTTCGGTGTAAAGCTAACCTGGATACACTTTTCGTTAGCGACCATCAGCGTGTCCTCTATGAAGAAGCGATAGAAGTTGATTGCCGAACGTGACGATATCGGACTCACAAACGGATATTGCAGCAGGCGGACATTGTCGTCGTAGATATTGACATCCGTAAAGCAGTCCTGCAACATCGTGGTCATGATGTCGCCCGTATTGAACAGTTCGTTCACGCCATTCGAACGGCGACCCAAAATGATCTCCTTCTCCGACTTGGGCGACTTACGGTAGATTTGACGCGTGACGGTCTCATCGACCGAAACGGGAAGCGTAAGCAAACCTGTCTCAGGGTCGCGCTCGACGTGCTCCTTCAGGAACGGCATACGCTTGAAGTTCCCTTCTTCGAACACTTTCTCGGTGAAATCGTTAAGTGAAAAGGTGAGTTTCTGATACTTGTTGTAACTATAATAATCGTGAAGAGAAAGATCGCTGTGCTTTTTGGCCGCAATCACTTTTTTCATCAGCTCGACAGCCGGATTGTTCTTGCGACTGTACTTTCTCTTTTTGCCTTGGACCACCGCTTCACCCAAGCCTTTGGTGTTCGGTTCAAGGCGAACGTCGACAATTGTCGCCTCGCGAATGGGAATACGCTGCGACTTGTAGCCCACATAAGAGAAGACCAGAGTACCCTGACGCTGCGCAATTACATAGCATCCGGCCGTATCAGTCTGCACCCCCACACTTCCGTCATAATGGACATTTACATACGGAAGGGGCTCGCCGGTCTTCTTGTCTGTCACCTTGCCCGTCACCGTCTGCGCCACAGAATTCACGCACCCCATCAGCAGGGGCATCAAAAGAAGCAGTAATTTCTTCACACGTTACAGTTTTCTCAAACAAAAAGCCTCACGGTCGCTCTTGTCGGGCGGCCATGAAGCTTTTCACAGTATCTTTCAGGTTGTTCCTATCGACTATTCAGCTTAAAGAAGCACGCCTAATGCCGTAGTTCTCAGTGCTTAATCCAATTCTTGGTCGGCCTCATAGCCTCCCATCACGCGGATCGCATTCTTGAACATGGCATACTGCTGAAAGAGGTCGTGCACAGGTTCAATTCCCTTGACGTAATCGTGCATAGGGCTCTTCAAATAGAACGACATCCATGTCTGTATGCCTTTCCAACCGGCACGGGCCGCCAAATCGGCACATAATACGAGGTCGAGCATCAGCGGTGCGGCAAGAATGGAGTCGCGACACAGAAAATCAATCTTTATCTGCATACCGTAATCAGGCCCCATCCAGCCGAAGATGTCAAGGTTGTCCCATCCTTCCTTGTTGTCGCCACGCGGCGGATAGTAATTGATGCGCACTTTATGATAAATATCGGAATACAGATCCGGCTGTTCGTTTTTATCGAGGATGGTATCGATCACAGACAACTTGCTGACCTCCTTGGTCTTGAAGTTTTCCGGTGCATCGAGCACTTCGCCGTCACGATTGCCGAGTATGTTGGTCGAGAACCATCCCGACAGACCAAGACAACGGGTGTGCAGCATAGGCGCGAGAACGGTTTTCATGAGCGTCTGACCGGTCTTGAAATCCTTACCGGCAAGGGGCACATTCTGCTTATATGCAAACTCCCACATGGCAGGGATGTCGATGCACAGATTGGGCGCCCCCATCACAAACGGAGCTCCCTCGGCGATTGCGGCATACGCGTAACACATTGAAGGCGATATGTGCTCACGGTCATCGGCACGCATTGCCGCTTCGAGCGTGGACAGGCGCTTATGCACAGCTTCGTTGTAAGGAATATATTTCTCGGTAGATGCAGCCCAAATCACCACAATACGGCTACATCCGTGTTCGGCCTTGAATGTCCGGATGTCCTCGCGCAACTGTTCAACCAGTTCCCAACGGGTCTTGGCCTGCTTGACATTCTCTCCATGCAGACGCGACACATACTCTGGGTCGAACGCGGCCTTCATCGGAACGATTTTCTCCAATTCATCGCGCACCGGATCTATATGACAAGGCTTCAACACCTCGGCGTGGACGGCGCTTTGATATGCATTATCGGTAAAAATATCCCACGCACCAATCTCCAAGTCTTTCAGATCGGCCAGCGGGACAATCTCGCCGATGTGCTTATAGGTTTTATTCTCTCCGCGGCCTACGCGTATCTTGGCCATTTGCGTTATTGAACCGCCGGGAAGGCCCATTCCCTTCCGGCACATCAAAGTTCCGGCTATGAAAGTCGTACTCACGGCACCAAGACCTACGCACAAGACACCGAGCTTGCCGTCGGCCGGTTTTAC
Organism: uncultured Prevotella sp.; assembly: GCA_900553285.1. Taxonomy (GTDB): domain Bacteria; phylum Bacteroidota; class Bacteroidia; order Bacteroidales; family Bacteroidaceae; genus Alloprevotella. The sequence goes on along the minus strand of USCX01000025.1, from coordinate 7,028 downwards.
CAATTTACATTCCATTTTCAGTGTTATTTGTTTTGGACACCCAAAGGTAGGAATAAGTTTCCTAAACAAACCCTTATTTCCGTCATAAAAAACAATAATAACGCCTTTTATGCTATTCTACTCCGTTCGACCCACCCAGAGAAGTACACAAAACTCATAGTCTGCCGTACATAATTACCCCGTTAAGACAAGGAAAACACGCACGCACTGACCGAAAGAACAGTCAGCCGGACGGTTCGGTCCTTCGCCGCGAAAGAAAAAACGGGCACTGCGAACGTTACACACGCGGAAATCGCTACATTTGCCCTCACCTATCAGGACATGCCCCTAACGAACGCATCCGATGAAAACAAGCTGCCGCAATAACTTCCGACAAAAGGTTATGAGGGTGAGCGCCGTTGCCCTATGCCTGCTCGCCGTCACGCCTTTCCGCCTCCCGGCCCAAAGCCTCTCGTCAACCGTCGAAAACCTGCGTACCGAAATGGACCACATCACGCGGGACGCCCGTGCCACCGTAGGCGTAGCCTTCCTGCACAAGGGAAAACTCTTCTCGATGAACGACACCGTGCGTTTTCCGCTGATGAGCGTCTATAAATTACCCATAGCCGTAGCGACATTACGGAAGATGGAGCGCACGCATGCCACCTCGGACACACGCGTTACGGTCCAGCCGCATCAGTGGGCACCCGACACTTACAGCCCCATGCGTGAGGCTTACCGCGACAGTTCTGCGCAGGTGAGGCTCGGCGCGCTACTCTATTATTGTGTAGCCGAAAGCGACAACAACGCTGCCGACATCCTCACGGACTACGTGGGCGGTATGGACTCCGTGGGCATGGCAGTGTCGGCGGATACGGTCAATGGCTTTCATCTCAGCGAGACGGAAGCGGACATGCACAAAGACCCCGAACGGGTTTATCTCAACTGGGCCTATCCCTCGTCGATGGTCCGCCTCGTAAACGACATCTACGACGGCAAACTGCTGGACAGCTCCAGCACGCTTTATTTGGAACAACTGCTGAAAGCTACGCAAACAGGTACAGACAAGATGAGGGCGGGGCTTCCGGCCCACGTCCAGCTCGGGCATAAGACAGGCAGTTCGGACCGCAACGCACAGGGCATCAAGGCTGGCGATAACGATTTAGGGGTAATCTACCTTCCCGACGGTTCACTGTGCTACGCCGCTGTCTTTATCAAAAACTCTGCGGAAAGCGACCGAAAGAACGCCGAAATCATTGCCGCTCTCACGCGGTGCATCTATCACTACGTTCTCCGGAATTAATTGCCTCGCGGAAAAAAACAGAAAGTTCAGCCGACCCTCCCGGCAGACCAATAAGAAGAGGCCCCTCGGATTCTGTGTAAACCCAAGGGGCCTCTCCTGTTTCCACCGTGCCGCGCAAGCCTTTCTCCTCAGTGACGGTCATGCGCGGAAGCGGTTTCCTGTCTTATTTCTTGCTGGTCAGCTCCATCACCGTCTTGCCGCTCTCATCAACGAGTTTAACCACAGATTTTCCCGCTACGGCCTTCTTCACGCGGCCCAAGGCACTAAGAAATTTCTGCTCATACTTGTCGTCGTGACAGGCCATCCGCGTGACCCCCATCCTACTGAAATCGGCTTTTCCGGCCAGTATGTCAGTCACGCTGGCCCCTCCCACCAAACGGTTGCAGCCCGTAAAACCGAACATTCGGTTTTCGGCCGCATCAAAGCCGATGTAAGGTGTGTTTTCGGCCGGTTCGATCCGCTCGCCGTCCAAGAGCGTCACATTCCACTCGCCGTTCAAACTTTCAGACGTAAGATTTTTCACTGCCGAACAGGAAGTCATTCCCAAGGTAAGGGCCACAGAAACAGCGGCCAAAGTACCCGATAATCGTTTCATCGTTTTCGTTGTTATGTGCTTAGAATTTATATCCTAATGTCAGTAAGCCCTGATGCCTGTCCAGCTTGACCGGAACAGCGGGCAAGGCGTTGCGTTCGCTGTTGTCCTGCGAAAGATAGAACGAATAGTACTCTCCGTCCTGCTTCTGGAACTGATAGGCGATATCGGCGTAAAAGTGCTTGCCACGATAGCCGAAACCGAAGGTGCCACGGTGAGTCGGGCCCAGGTTCAGGTAGTCAGTGTTCACACTATAATAATATGAGGGACTGCTCGTGAAGAGGTTGTTGTACGCATCGCCCGACATCGGCTCCGACACATAGTTATAGCCCACACGGAGGAAACATCCTTTGGCCACACGGGCCTCCGCTCCGACGCGGACTGTGCTCACGCCTTTCAGAAAACGACTTATCTCGTCGTTCATGGCGTAGTCGTCGGTAGTTGAGTAGCCCCAGCCGTCACCATACCAATAATCGTCATAACTGTCCGGATAACGGATTTTGGAGGTCCCGTAATTGGCATACTCATATTCGACCCCGATAGCCAAGTAGTCGCCCACGGTATGGCCAAGGCTGAGATTGACTTTCCACGGTGTGCGGATAAGATAATCATGGGGCGACACGTCCACATCATTATTCAGCGGGGCTCCATAGTCATCCACATAAGGCGACTGCATCCACGCGTGTGCGCTATGGGTCAGCGTGTAGAACGTCGGGCTTGTGAACGACAGGCCGATGCGGAAAGCTGATTCTTCGATGGGGCGCACGATAAGGCCAAACTTCACGTCGAAACCGCTGCCGGAAAGAGCCTCGTCAGTACTCAAAGCATAGTCGCCGGTATTTCCACTGCCGTCATAAATGAGTTCATTGTAATCCAACGCACTGTGCCACGACACGTGATACGCACTCAGGGTGAGACCGAGATAAATGCGGTCGCGCAAGTTGGTCGAGAAGTTGAAATCATATTGCTCGATGCCCCCCCAGCGGGCCGCACGTGTGGCATTGGATGCGGCGAGACTGGGGTAGTATCCTACCAAGTTACCGTCTTTATCATACGTCGGAGCTATCATCGACGTCATCGCTCCCAATCCGGTTGTCGGCGTCGTCATATCGAAATCCGGGCTCAGCGTCCCGTCGGCCCCGACCGTCAAATCGAGAGGCTGCCCGCCGACATACGCCAAGTTGGCCATCTCCCAAGACTGTGAAATTCCACTGAAATCTCCCATGCCGTCCAGTCCGCTCAATCCACCGGAGAAGAGAGAATGAAAGTTTTTCTTCTTGTGATAATTAAAACCGATATTGAAGAAACGGAGGGTCTTTCCGCCCATAGGAATGGCGTACACGAAACCGGCCTGGTCGAAAGAAGCCGTTGCGGGATTGCGCCCGGCAAAAGCATTGGCGTCGGCCTGGCGCAGCAGTCCGCCCGTAATCGCCACGTCACTGCTCCGATACAGCCCGATGCCCGCGGGATTGGTGCCCATGACAGACATATCGGCGCCTAATGCGCCAAGCGCTCCGCCCATCCCGACGAACCGCGCCGTGCCGTTCAGGTCTTCGCTGCCCACGTCGCTGACCCGGTAAATGTCCTGCGCGGTCAAAGTCCCGACTTGCCCCCACAAAAGGGCGGAACATACGATAAGTATTTTATCTCGTCTCATAGTCATTCTTTTTTCTTTGTTACCTGCGCCCGCCAAAGCTTCGCCCGCCGCCGCGAGGCGCTCCCATCGAACGGGCGGGAGCCCCCATCGAGCGCGAAGGCGTCCCGAAAGAACGGTTAGGCGTAAACGAGCGACCAGCATTGTCCGGGGTGCTCATACGGCGGTTTGTGTTATTATTGCGATTGAGCCCTGTGTTCAGGCCGTTCTGACTACCTGCATTGAAATTGCGCCGCCCGGTCGTAAACCGACGGTTCACCGCGTTCTGGCTGCGCCCGCCCGTCGAGAAATTACGCCCGGTCGCCGAATAGCGCTGTGCCGACGACGTGCGGTAATTATTCCCATAGCGGACATACCCGCCGGTCGGGCCTGGCCGCCACTGCCCTACCTTGTCGCCCACATGCACAATATGGTGCGGAGGACGTGCAGGTCCCCAATACGGCGGTCCCCATCCCCAGTGGGGATACCACGGGTCGTACCACCACCATGAGCGCCATCCCCAGTAAGAGCCATACCACGGGGAATACCACCACGGATCATAACAGAAGTCCCAATAATAAGGACTGCTGACATAGATTCCCACAGAAGGCGAATGGAACATGATGATGCGCTCCGTGCAACTCATCCCGGCGTCGTCAGTCTCCGTCTCAGCCTGTTCCTGCACGCTGTCGGCTGGCATATTATATACACCACGCCGGTTATATTCGTCCACGTCGCGAGGAGCATCTTCGTAGTGCGGATTGTAGACCACCTGCTCGACGACCGGTTCGGCTTTCTTAGACGAGGGGACAAAATACATGTCATCCTGCGCCAATAGCGACAGTGGTACGCAAAATCCGAATAGAAAAAGAATGAACGGTTTCATCGTCTCGTATTTTTAGATCTCCATTCTGTTGTATGAATGCAAAGATAGTCTTTTTGGAACAAACGACAGCCGTTTGCATGTTATATAAGTATAACGTCGGGCTCAACGTATTTTCAAGCGTTCGCCCACCCTGGCCACATGGTCGGCGTCCAAGCCGTTGGTTTCGTATATGGTTTTTAATTTAATCCCGTACTTTTGGGCAATCGTATAGAGCGACTCACCTGCCTGCACGGTGTGGTATTTGTTTTTGAAAGAGCGGTCGGCTTTCGAACGTTTCTTTTCGAGATACACGATGTCGCCCGCCTGCAAACGGTAGTGCTTGTCCACTTCATTGTATTTACGGAGCTTACGTTCAGACACTCCCATTTCGCGGCCTATCGAAGCGTAAGTATCGCCGCTACGCGCCACGACATAATAATTGTCGTTATTCCGCCGCACAATCAGTTCGACTGTCATCTTGCCCATAGCCGGAGGGTAAGCCGGGAAATCCGACATCCCCATCCTGTCGAACTTGTCGAGTTCATAACGACGTATGAGTTTGATGAGCAGATGCGCGTAATGAGGATTGGTCGCATAGCCCGCTTTTTTCAGGCCGTGCGCCCATGACTTGTAATCCGTCTTCTTGTATTTGAAAAGAAACGCATAGCGCGACTTGCTCGTCAGAAAGACAGAATGGTCCTCGTAGCTTTCACGCGGCGAGTTGTAAGCACGGAACTTCTCACCGCGGGCGTCGTCATCCCTCAGCACATACGGCCCGGTCCAACCACTTCCGCACTTAATGCCAAAGTGATTGTTGGCCTTGCGCGACAGTTCACTTTTCCCGGCAGAACTTTCGAGCAAGCCTTGTGCCAGCGTGATGCTGGCCGGAATGCCGTAACGGTTCATCTGCTCAACGGCAAGAGCCTTGTATGTGTCAATATACACGTCGTAAGCCGACCTCTGCGCTGCCACCCGGAACCATGAAATGCACATAAGGAGCCCCAAAAACGTGAACAGCCGCAAGTAAACTTCTCTTCTCACTGATTCAGTCTTTTCGTGACCCACAAAAGTATAAAAATCGCCTAACTCTTCCCCCGTTTGTCAGACAAAGTTGGAATAATCATGGTTTTTTAACGGAACAAGGCGTTGTTCATCACTCCTCCGACGACTTCGCAGCCTCTTTTCGTCAGAAAGAAACATTCAGGCCCAGCGACAACTGTTCGAGAAACTGGAAATAAGACCCGTTGGCGTTTGGGGCAGTGCTGTCATCGTAACGGGGATAAAGATAAGCCTTGGCAGAGAGAAAACGATTGATGGTGAAATTTATCGTGTTTTCCCATTCGAAGAGAGTGCGGGAGTAATCAGTATACCAATAAAAGCGGCCGGTCCACGACACATTTTTCACGACATTCCACGTGTAGTTGACCGTCACGTTCGAACCGTACTCGAACTTCGTATGTTTCCCCTCACGCAGGCCGAAAGACGTCGAAAGAGCCAGGCGGTCGACATATTTGAAATCGCAAGCCAGCGGGGCCAGCGTGGCCGAAAGATTGAACCGTTGGAACGACAGTTTGTATTCCATACCGACCGAGAAGACCGACTCGAAAGGCGACATGAAGTCGGAATAAACCTTCGGGTCGTTGCTCTTGTAGCTCGGATAGAACTGTGTCCAACTTTGCAGCAGAAACGTATAGTACCATCGTTCCGTGGCGCGCAGTCCCAATTTATTGGTAAGGCGCAACTGGTCCGAATTCGTCTTGAACTTGTGCAGGTCGTCGCCGCGCGCGTTTTGGAAACCTAACTTCATCTCGAGCTTGTTTTCGAAAGAGAGGCGCTGCTTGTTGTCGTAGTTCGCGTTAACGGTCAGCGACGCCTGCATGGAGTTGCTGCTCTCGCCGCCCTTATGCCAATTGCTGGAAATATAGGACTGCATGAACTGCAAAGAGAAGTTCGACACTTTCAAGGTCCAGAAGTCAGGCCGCCTGACGTGCATCTTCAGCCTCAGCATGCCCCAATCCCAGTCCGACTCGCCCGTCACCACCTGAATGGGGACGACGTCGGCCAGATTCATATCCGGACGCACCTCATCCGTTTCGTCGACCGACAGCGTGTCCGCCGTCTCGCTAAGCGAATCTCCGGCCGACACGCCCGACACCCGTTGCGGGAAAACGACATAGGTGTACACCAGCCATCGGTTGACACGGTCCCTCAATTCCATAGCTTTGGCCGACTCACGTCCCCCGTGGTGCACAGTCTGTCCCAGACGCAATATGCTGTCGACCGCTGAGCCGTAAAACATCGGGGGACAGAACAAGGGGAAATAATAAGGATTGGACAGCGTGTCGGCCCCCTCATAGTTCCACACGCGACAGGCAGCAGACAGCGCCCTCAGGGAGTCGGCATACCGGCGTTCGGTCGTTTCGGAAATGGGTCGCGGCTTGACCTCCCGCTTGCGGGCTGCCAGCGGGAGTGTCAAAGACAGGCATAAAAAGAAGCACAGAGTTCGCATACAGTTTATAGAGGTGCCGGTTCCCAAAGAGGGACGGCGAACTAACGCCGGGGCAAAGTTAACGCATTTTTAAGATAAAAGCTCCCGCCGTCGGCTCTTATCTGACAAAATACTAACGTGCATGCCTTCAAAACCGGGCGGACACAC
>USCX01000024.1 GCA_900553285.1 uncultured Prevotella sp. | reverse complement strand
TTATTGCTTATTATCCGCACCCAAAAAGTTGCATTTATAAGTTGAACTCAAGAAAACTGAAAAGAAACATGTCGCGGGTAAAGTCCAACGAAGGACAGGTCGCGAGGTCAAGCGCACGGATCTGTTTCATCACGCGCAGCGGAACAGCGCGTTTCACAGTACGGTCAACGCCCGTATAAACCGCCTTGAAAGGAAAGCGCTGAGGAGTAAGCCCCTTTTCGACTGCCCGGTTATAGGCTGCACGAAGGATACGCATGTAGAAAGAGATGGTGTTCATCGTCAAACCACGATTACGCAAGAAAGCCTCATAACGACGCATCAAGTCGGCATCGATTTCATCAACCAGGACGTCATTACCTTCGCGGAAATGACTAAAACTCGACATGGCGGACATATAAGTTTCGGCAGTACGCTCGCGACCCAGTTGGGACAGTTGAGCAACCAGGCCACGCATGAAATGAAAGAATGACAAATCATGGGAAAGGCAAACAAAGCGGGACACAATCTCTTCGACCATAAACCCGTATTTCTGACGCGATAGGACGGACACAATCTTATTCAACCGCGCAATATCCCGATAAACCTGTTCCTGAATTGTGCGCAAAGCACACAAACGAGAAGAGTCTAACACAAGAGGGTCCACCACAATACTGCCGCCCTGACGGTCCCACTCAGAAGGGAAGACCTTATAGCGAGTAGGTATTTGCCGCACCACACGATCATGGATGACCTGATAATACAAACGACCGGGATGTCCTTGTACACTCGACGCTCTGAACTTTACTTTTATGGATGTCATTGTCTCGGTAATTAAATTAAACAAAAAGCATCGGAATATAGTGAAGCCCGAAGCGTTATGCACATACACGCCAGAACACAAGACCTTTATTGCCTATCTGTTTTACGTCCATCTTTTCCACGGCCAGCATATTGAGGAAAACCGACAACGAACAAACAGGCAGAACGCAACGTACGCAAACTGGCTTGCATCCTGAAACCAAACGGTCACCAAAGACACTGTTCAGTTGAAGGAACAAGCACAAATAAAAAAACGTTCTCACGGCATACAACGACAGTGAGAACGTTATATAAAGACGTCGGAAACACAGACACTACTCCTTTGCAAAACGTTTGGCCTGTTCCGATATCAAAGCCTCATCCTCGAAATAATTGATTTTCATGGCTCGACGCACATCTGCCAACGTGGCCGCTGCGACATTCCGGGCGCTCTCACACCCCTTACGAAGCATTGCATAAATAGCCGGAATGTCTTTCTGGAACTCGCGCCGGCGTTGACGGATAGGAGCAAGCTCCTCCTGCAATATAGCATTCAAAAAGCGTTTCACCTTCATGTCGCCCAAACCGCCACGGCGGTAATGAGCCTTCAATTCATCGAGGTTGGGATAATCGGGCAAATAACGCTCCAAATGTTCGGGGCGACAGAAAGCATCAAGATAAGTGAAAACCGTGTTTCCTTCTATCTTACCGGGATCTTGCACATGGATATGTCCCGGATCGGTATACATGCTCATGACTTTCTTCTGCACTTCATCTTCTGTATCCGACAGATATATACAATTCCCCAAGGATTTGCTCATCTTGGCCTTTCCATCTGTACCGGGAAGGCGGAGACAAGCGGCATTATCAGGCAGAAGAATAGAGGGTTCAACAAGGGTATCACCATATATGTAATTGAAACGCCGCACTATCTCTGTGGCTTGCTCAATCATCGGTTTTTGGTCCTCGCCGGCAGGAACGGTCGTGGCACGGAACGCGGTGATATCTGCGGCCTGACTGATGGGATATGTGAAAAAACCTACCGGTATGCTCGACTCAAAACCGCGCATTTGGATTTCTGTCTTTACGGTTGGATTACGCTGCAAACGCGACACCGTGACGAGATCCATAAAATAGAAAGACAACTCACACAATTCGGGTATCTGCGACTGCACAAAAAGAGTACACAAATCGGGATCGAGTCCACAAGCCAGGTAATCGAGAGCCACCTCAATCACATTCTGGCGTACCTTCTCGGGATTGTCCATATTGTCCGTAAGAGCTTGCGCATCGGCAATGAACACAAACATGCGTTTATAGTCACCGGCATTCTGCAACTCCACCCGACGACGCAATGAACCGACGTAATGACCAATGTGAAGGCGTCCCGTCGGACGGTCACCGGTCAGTATGACTTTTTCTTTTGACATAGCGTTGACTTATTTAAACGGATATAAAGGCACAAAAGAGCACCAGCCCCATCTGAATCAGGTACAAAGGTAGCGAGAATGCTGCGGAGAGACAAGTTTTAGCAACTCCTTTTCAATACTACATGCCTAAAACGACTATTAACTCTCTCTCGCTGACTATCAACGTAGCCGAACAAAAATATAGATGTGCAGGGGGGGGGGGACAAAACTTCCGTTGAAAAGAATACGTACAGCCAATAAGATAGATTGAAAGCCCGTAATCATAAACTATCTCAGCTATACCTTGAACATAAGGGGGGCATCACCATCATTTCCTGACGACGCCTCCCCTTATGTAAACTTTGGAAACAGTGTTGACTACTACTTATTTCTTAGCCTTCTTAGCTGCCTTAGCCGCAGCTTTGTCGTATTTTTTCCATGCCTTTTCAGCTCCCGCCTTCAATTCTTCCGTGAATTTCTTGGCGGCAGCCTCTGTGGCTGCCTCTTCTTCTGGCGAAGCAAATGCGTGCTTATAGCCTTTTATCTCATTCCAATGGCCACGGGTAAAATCGGGAATGGCAACCGGCGCACATCCGTTATCCATCGAAAGCGAGCCTAACTCTGCCAAGCAGCACCACTCTGCCAAATCATAGACATCCATATCAAGGGGAAGACCGTTCTGCAAGCAATAAACAAGACGGGCATCCATGATAAAGTCCATGCCGCCGTGACCGCCAACTTCCTTGGCCATCTCACCGTACTTCTTCAAAATCGGATGCTGATACTTGGCTACAAGTGCATCCATCTCAGCCTTCGGCATAAACCCATGAGAAGAAAGATTATCAACTTGGGGTTGTACACCAGAAGCGGCCAATTGACTTTTATCAAGGGCATAACCTTCTGTTGGATATTTATTGGCAAAACCTTTTGTACCAGTCAACTGATAAAGACGGTTATAGGGTTGAGGATTCATTACGTCATGCTGAACCTCAATGACCTTTCCGTTTTCTGTACGTATAAGCGTAGTGGTGTGGTCACCATTCTTGAAATCGCTACAAGCCTGTCCGGTGGCCTTCTCCACATACTCTTTTCCATGTACAGATTTCGTATCCATCGCAACAAGCGTAACCATACGGTCACCACGGTGAATGTTGAGCGCCTGAGCGACAGGACCAAGACCGTGAGTGGCATAAACATCTCCCCGATGATCCTTATTGTATCTCATACGCCAGCCAAGTTTATCATCCGTACTCTCCTTCCAGTAATAAGGCCAGAATTCATCGAGATTATGGATATAAGCTCCTTGCGCACGGAGAACCTCACCAAAAACACCATGCTGAGCCATATTTAAGGTGTTCATTTCGAACCAGTCGTAACAGCAATTTTCAAGAATCATGCAGTGCTTACGGGTCTTCTCACTCATATTGATAAGATCCCAGCACTCCTTCAAGTTCATGGCAGATGGAACCTCGATAGCGGCATGTTTCCCGTTTTGCATGGCACACATTGCCACGGGGAAATGATGTTTCCAGTCTGTGGCGATATACACAATATCGATATCTTCGCGTTTGCAAAGTTCCTCATATCCCTTTTCACCTGAATAAACGGCAGCCGGCGGCATACCTGCTTTACGCAAGATTTTCTGGCAGTTCTCAGCACGTGCCTCCTCATAATCACAAAGAGCTACAATTTGCACACCCGGAATATGACACCAACGTTCAACTGCCCCGGGACCGCGCATACCCAATCCTACGAAACCAACGCGAACCATGCTGAGCTTGGGAGTGGTAAGATTGAGTACATCTTCCTGACCGGCCGGACGTTCAGGCACATCAGTAACGATCGTATGATTTTGCCATTTCCACGGCCAATTAAACTGCGCCTTCATCGGCTGTACAGCCACAGAAAACAGAAGGACGGCAGCTCCTGCAAGGATTTGATTAAACTTTTTCATATGGATTTTAAGTTTGTAAGTTATTAATTGCTTTTTCAAATTACGCTTAGATGAGCCAAATGTAGCACTTATCCGCCGACTCCCTATTTGGAGGGCAGTAAAAGCTACGTCTAGCAAAAAGGTCAACCTCTTCGGGCTTCACTTACGCCTGAAAGAGTATCTCCTCACACTACTTCAATCGCGACTTTGCTTCAAAATACTTCTTTATTTGCTGCGCCATGGTATTTGCCGGATCCAAAGACAACAAAAGTTCGGAGTATTTGAGTGCATTTGCTTCATCGTCCTTCTGCAAAGCGTACCACGCAAAATAACTATATGCTTCGCTTTCAGCAGCCTTATCATCTTTGCCTTCGAGACGCTTTACTGTCTCTTGATAGTACGCATACACCGAATCATTCGGCGTGCGGCTATCGAGAGCGTTATTTATACGTGCCCGCCACAACGGACCCAAATAAGAAGAAGGAGCCTCGACAGATATCTTAGCAAAGACTTTATCTCCTTCCTGCGCATAAGACACAGCTTTGACGGAATCAACGCCCTTGGTTAATCCTGTATAGTACAGACGCCCCAAACCAAATAAATCCGTCAACTCTGCTCGTGTACCCAAGGAATCGATATAAGTTTGATAATTGCTAATTGCCTCGTCCATCATACCCATCTTACTATAAATGTTAGAAAGGCTCTTGTATACTGCGGCTGCAGATGGATTCAGTTCTATGGCCTTTGTGAAAGCCTGCAAAGCACTACTGTAATCCTTCATTTGCTCGAAAGTCAAACCGCGATAATTGTAATCACGATAAGTATACATAGAATCGGGATACTCACCGGGATTAAAATAATCCATCGCTACGGATGCACCTTGATAATCTTTCGTTTCATACAAATTATAGAACTTCATTCGGCGCAGGTTAAGATTCTTGGCATCTTTTGCCAGCGCCGCGTTAGCAACTTCAAGAGCTTTCGCAAAATCTTGACTTGCATAAAGGGAAAGGACGTAATTTTCAACTGCATTCAAGTCTGGCTCTTGAACTCCTGCATAATAAGCTGCGTATGCAGCAGCGGCTTCTTTATAATCATCTAACCCATAACAGATATCGCCCAACTGCTTATCTGCTTCATAATTATTCGGCTCCAAACGTTTCAGACGCTGAAGCATATCTTTTGCAGCAATGGGATTAACGAATTTGTAAACCTGCACATTTCTGAGGATAGCTTCCGTATAAGTTGAGTCCACCATCAAGACTTCATCAAATTTCTGTCCTGCGGTGCCCCAATCTTTACGCATAATACAAACATCCCCGAAAAGCATCAAACCGGGAATATATTGTGCGTCTATCTCGTAAGCCTTGTCGGCGCACATCTTAGCATAGGGATACACGTTCTTTTCGAGAAAAAGACGCCCCATCGCAGTAACCTTTTCCTTATCCCGAGCACGCCGGAGCATCTTCAAAAATGTTTCATCCGCCTCTTCAGGATTAGTCTTTTGAAGATCACAAATACTCAACACCTGCTGCTCATCTTCGGGATCGAGTGTAGGCGCCTCAACTTTGCTACTTTGGGCTACGGCTGGAATGATGCTGAGACACATCAGCACAAACATCGCCAAGCCTAAACAAAAACTCTTTTTCATCGCTTTAATCACTTCGTTCATTTTTATTCCTTGCTTGAATCTGTTTCCACGCGTCATGGGTAAACTCCCTACTAATGATTACCATTACCCCACAATACGCCTTGCAAAAATACAAGATTTTTATCAATGCGCCAACAAATGCGCACTTGAAAATTACTGGCTAATAAATCTCGTCCGACTGCTATTGTGCTTCACCCCTCAACTACACGAGCCCACAGGCGTGGAGCTATACTTTTTCATCGTACAAAAAAGTCGGCCCTGAGTGCTATTCAACATCTCAGGACCGACTCAGTTTCATCATTCTGGCATACTTACGTCTTTCACTTGCACCGGCAAATGGGGCAAAAGCTGCGACGAATTGCAAATAATAAGCTGCCCCCGCTGCCCCGTAAGGAAAAAGAAAAAATTCTTTACCATCGATGTCACACGCGGATCCGTGGTTGTGACGTATACCGAACGCAACAAGGGATATTCTCCCGTAGCTATATAATACTGGAAAGGTTGTCGGAAAATCTCATTGGGCGCTGAAAAACGCGAGACCCACATAACCCGCACGTCCAAACTGTCGAAGCTGCTTAACGCCGGATCTTTGGGATCTTTCAACCAATTGGCACCTAAGACGCCTATAACAGAAGAATCGCTCTTCACCATATCTAAGACGGCCTCGTTCGAGCCTTGCGCATAGAGGTTTCCGCGAAATTTGTCACCGAGACAAAGTGAATCCTTCATATAACGCACCGTACTCGAACCACTATTATCGAAAACAAGTTTCAAGCTACCTTTCTTGCTTGAGTGAGACAATTGCTCCCATCGTGTTATCTTTCCCGTTACAATACCACGCACCTCGTCCATAGTGATTAAACTATCCCTATTCTGCTTATTCACAATCAGCGCTATGGCATCTGTGGCCACGATGTCCGTCCGATCGGACAAAGAATGCGAAGCCACGATTTTTTTTTCGGATGAATTTAAAGGCCGAGTTGCCACAGCTATGCGCAAACTATCCGAGACTAAAAGACGGATTGCTTCATTCTCGTCACAATACACTGGCTTCACCGAAGCCTCTGGGTAACTTGCCCCGAACACGCTGAGTTCCTCTTCAATAATAGGACGGAAAGTTTCATCTACCGCTATACGCACATCATCGGAAGTCAGCCAATCAGCTGACTTCCGATGATTTCCACAAGATGTGGTTAGAGTGATGCACACGGCGGCTAACGAAGATAGCCAAAGTGCTTTCATTTACTTACGTCAAAAGATGATTAATTAATTTGGAAGCGAATGGGCAATGTAAACCATACGGCCACAGGTTTTCCCTGCTGACGTCCGGGCTTAAAGCGTGGCAAGGATTTCACCACACGTACAGCCTCTCGGTCGCAACTTGCATCAATTCCGTGGACGACAAACACATCACCCACTGAACCATCAGGCAATACGACGAAACGTAAATTAACTACGCCTTGTATTTCCTGCTCAAGAGCAACCTGCGGATACTTCAGATGCTCACTTACATACTTCAACAAAGCGGCTTCTCCACCTGGGAATGCTGGCGGTTGCTCCACCACTGTATAGACATCTTCATCAGGAGTTTCGCCACCTGTACCTCCGGCCATCTGGTTTTCCTTCAAATCGTCGATATTCACAGTTCCGCCTTCGTCGCCTTTATACGTTGTGGCAGCGATGGCTGCTTTGGAATTTAACAACTCTTCCACATTTTTCAACTCAGCCTCCTTATCCACCTGACTGTCGTCCTTAATTACCGGGGCAGTCAGCTGGATTGAAGCTTTTACAGCAACTTTTTCAATCGGCTTCTGATACTTAACCTCAATCTTTTCCTCTTTCTTTTCTTCCTTCTTTTCCTTTTTAAGTTGTGCCATCTGCATTACCTCCGTGTAGGATTCATCGTTGGCATTATCTTTTTCGGCCATTCGGACAATGAAAGGGATTGAAGCAAGCACGGCAATAGCGATACATACCGCTATTAATGCATTACGCTGACGATTACCCGCATCCGCACGCAGTTTATATGCGCCATAGCTTTTGTTTCGTCCTTCAAAGACAAGGTCACACCATTGCTTAGATATCAAATCTATTTTTGCCATAATCTACCTTTTAATCAATTACTGCGCAGGGTGAGCCTTGTACTCCTTGATTTTATTCAAGTCGCCATCCGCGATATTATCAATCACATATTTACCGATCCAGCATATCTGCATCTCGTCCAGAACGTTTATCAGGTTTTGGAAATTCGAGGTATCCGTTGCTTTAATAATGACATTAGGCGTAACATCACTATTCTTTATATCAGACACCTTACCCTTATATTCTTCCTGTATTCTCGCAGCAGTCTGAGGATCGGAGCTTTGTTTAAGAGCATATTCTCTCTTCAAAGCTTCAATTTTCGACTGAGCCACGCGGTTCAGCGAAAGGAGAACGCGACGAATTCCATCTTGACCGTAAGCGGTCTCATGCAATTTTGCCGTATCAGGGAGTCCTGTATAATAATAGAGCTTGTCATCTTCATCAATTAATATCGTGACTGCCTTAGAAGCGGCAACTTGGTTTTTCTGTTCTTCCTTCAAATCCTGTTTATTTGACGGCATAACGATTTCCAAAGTTTGCGGCTTAATTAAAGACGTACACAACATAAAGAAAGTCACAAGCAACATGATCATGTCCACCATCGGCGTAAAGTCGACGCGGGCATTCATTTTCTTCTGCTTACTGCTATTTTTCTTTGCCATAACACTCGAGTTTATCCTTCCCCGCCCTCTTTCAACGATGTAATCAGATTATATCTGTTCTCGTTGATTCCGCGTAAAGAGTTCATTACATGTTTAATAACTGAGTATGGCGTTTGCTTATCAGCTTTAATAGCAATACGCATCTCAGGGATTGCTGTTCTCGCAGCCTTTACCCAAATTTTCAGTTCGTCATTGAGACTGTCGCAAGGAACACCTTCATTTGCCGTATTGAGCAGGATAGCTTTCCGTTGAGCATCATCCTTTGCGAGCCAGCCGTTCATCATGTCCAGCGGAGTACCAAAAGTTGGAGCGTTCTTAAACGTTTCAATTTCTTTGGCGTTTAAGGTCAAAGCGCCCTCTTCGTTCATTTCCTCAGCCAGTTTGGCAAGATTGTCGGGAGAGTCCAATGTCATGAACACCTTTCCGCTTTTCTCTACAAAGATGGTGAGAAGGTTATGATCTGGGATTTTGATTTCTGATACAGAACCCGGAGTATTAACTTTAACTGGTTCGTCTTTTACGAATGTAGCCGTAAGCATAAAGAAGGTAAGCAGCAGGACCATGACATCGCTCATAGGCGTCATGTCTATGAACGTGTCTTGTTTTTTTATCTTAAAGCGTCCCATGTCTTAACACCTTATTTATGTTTAGTGAGTAGCCGAGAAGGTCTGTACGATAGAATAACCCACTTCGTCAAGACTAAACGTCAGACGGTCAATCTTATTCGTATAATAGTTATAAGAAATAACAGCCAAAGCACCGGTTGCGATACCAGACGCCGTATTTACAAGGGCCTCTGAAATACCGGTTGAAAGTGCTGCCGAGTTAGCGCCACCTTCGCCAGAAGCCAAAGCACCGAACGAACGGATCATACCCAACACCGTACCGAGAAGACCGGTCAACGTACCCAGAGTGATAATCGTACCCAGAACCGGAAGATTCTCCTGAAGCATAGGCATTTCAAGTGCTGTGGCTTCTTCCAGTTCTTTCTGAATGGTGGTTATCTTCTGTTCTTTGGTCAAACGATCTGTCTGGTCCATCTCCTGGTATTTCATCAACGTTGCACGAACCACATTGGCCACGGAACCACGCTGAGCATCGCAGATTTGGAAGGCTTTCGTAAAATCGTTTGCCACAAGAGCAGCCTTGATATTAGCCACGAACTTCGTCAAACTCGTCTTGCCATACGCTGTACGGATAGCGAAGTAACGTTCAATGCTCAAAGCGATAACGGTAAAGAACATTGTCCAGATGACAGGCACGACAAAACCTCCTTTGTAAACCGTACCCATCAGGTTGGCAGGTTCGAGGCCGACATCACCGCTCGTCAAGAACGAAAACATTACGCCAGTATCGGCACCTCCCTTAAAGTTGGAGATGTGACCAAATACACACAGATAAATCACCAAAGCGAATACGAAGCAGCCAATCATTACTGAAAAAGCCGACTTAATACCGGTAAATCCCGCAGATTGCTTTTTGGGTGCGCTCTTCTTAGACGCACTTGCTGTTGTTGTTCCCATTTTTTGTTTTTAATTAAAGTTATTGTTTATCTTATGTTTACTATCAATATCCATCATCCGACTTAAGGCAAACCCGTCATTACAGCTATGCCACTTTTTCACAGCGTTTTGGAAATCCCGCCATCGCAAAAGAACATGTACACACCTTCTTCTCTTCTGAACGGGAATCCGGCAAGCACGCTTTGGCGGCCTCCTTTTTCACCGCAAAAATAAAGAGAGAATTTGACGTAACCAAGTTTTCTCTTTTTTTTTCAATAAACATTTTCATGCCGCCCTGAACATTTGCGCGAACGCCATTATAAAAAAACCTACACAAACCCGTTTTCACAAAAACGTATCAAAAAGAAGGCATCAAGCAAACGTATACCATAATAATAATGTAACTTTGCAGGGTAATAGTTTCGTTAACGAACCAAACACCCATAGAAATGAGAAACATAGACTGGTCTAATTTGTCTTTCGGCTACGTGCCCACAGACTACAACGTTCGATGCTACTATCGAAACGGCAAATGGGGAGAAATCGAAGTCAGTTCTTCTGAAACCATCAACATACACATGGCTGCCACTTGCCTTCACTATGGCCAGGAAGCTTTTGAAGGCCAAAAGGCATTCCGCTGTCCGGATGGCAAGATTCGTATTTTCCGCATTGAAGACAACGCTGCCCGCCTGCAAAGCACATGCCGCGGGATTCTCATGCCCGAAGTACCGACAGAACTGTTTGTTGAAATGACCAAAAAGGTCGTCAAACTCAACGAGCGCTTCATCCCACCTTACGAAAGCGGAGCCTCACTTTACATACGTCCTTTGCTCATCGGCACGGGCGCACAAGTGGGTGTTCATCCGGCAGACGAATATCTGTTCATGATTTTTGTCACCCCTGTCGGTCCATATTTCAAAGGAGGCTTTTCAGCCAACAACTATGTCATCATCCGCGAATACGACCGTGCTGCCCCTCTCGGCACAGGCACTTATAAGGTCGGCGGTAACTATGCAGCCAGCCTACGCGCAAACAAAATGGCTCACGACGCCGGCTACTCCTGCGAATTCTATCTTGACGCCAAGGAAAAGAAATACATCGACGAATGCGGTGCCGCCAACTTCTTCGGCATCAAAAACAACACCTACATCACCCCTAAATCCACCTCTATCCTCCCGTCCATCACAAACCGCAGCCTTCAACAGCTGGCCAAAGACTTAGGAATGAAGGTTGAATGCCGCCAAATCCCGGAAGAGGAGCTCGCCACATTTGAAGAAGCCGGCGCCTGTGGCACAGCAGCTGTCATCAGCCCCATTGCCCGTATTGATGATATGGAAAACCACAAGAGTTACGTTATCTCGAAAAACGGCAAACCTGGCCCTGTCTCCGAAAAGCTCTATAACAAGTTGAGGAATATCCAATATGGCATCGAACCGGATTCACACGGTTGGATCACCGTCTTGGATTAAGCCTTGCTACACGGAGTACACATTATTATAATAACAAGACAAACCATGAAGACAAACACAGAATTGCGCCGCGAAGGCCGAGAGGCTCTCACAGGACGATGGGGAACATTCGTTGCGGCCACACTGCTGTATTGGGTGATTTCCTCCATCGCCCAAGCCCCTGCCCAACTCACTGAGTTTTCCAGTCGGGTACTGATGAACAGCGTAGGAACAACCTACGCCCTATATAGCACATCCATCATAATCTGTCTGATCATTCTTCCGCTTTCTTTCGGATTCAACACGATATTCCTAAGAAATCTCCGCGGTGAACCTGTCGGTGTAGAACATATGTTCGACGGATTCCGTGACTTCGGCCGTATTTTCGTCACCCTCTTGTGGCAGAATGTACTCGTCTTACTATGGTCCATGCTGCTTTTAATACCAGGAATTATCAAAAGCCTGGCTTACGCCATGACGCCTTACATTCTGCTCGACCAGCCCAAATTGTCCACCGTCGAGGCCATTCATCTCAGCCGCGAAATGATGTTCGGCTACAAAGCCAAACTCTTTTTGCTCCTACTGAGCTTCCTTGGCTGGTCCATTCTCTGCATCATCACATGCGGAATAGGCTTCCTCTGGCTCGCCCCTTACGCAAATTCGTCAGTTGCTGCCTTCTATGAGGATGTGCGGGCTGACTATGAACTTCGCAGCCAACAACAGACAGACTAACTCCCACCCTTTCATCACATACCCTCATGCAGAAAAAAGAAATCATCATCACCGCCGTAGCCGCTGTGTTGGTCATCCTGCTCGGCAGTGGTCTCTTCTATTTTTACCGGCAACACGAAAAGCAAAAGCAAGAAAATGCGGATCTCGAAGCCCTCGCCGCACTCGATAAGAAAGAAATGGAGAACGAATATACCCAGTTCGCCCTCCAATACGACGAGTTGAAAAAATCTATCAAAGACGATTCGCTCATGCAGCAGCTCGACCGTGAACAGAAACGCGCCGAAAGCCTGCTGGCCGAGCTTAAACGCGTCAAAAGCAACGACGCCGCCGAAATAGCCCGTCTGAAACGCGAATTAGCCACGGTGCGTTCCGTTCTCCGCACCTACATCTACCAAGTCGACTCGCTCCAACGTCTCAATCAAAACCTGACACACGAGCGCGACGAGGCGCGTGCACGCTACTCCGAAGCCACATCCCAAATCTCGTCGCTCAACACCGAACGGCAGAATCTGACGGAAAAAGTAGCCATCGCCGCCCAACTCAATGCCACCGGCATCAGCATCCAGCCCCAGAAGAAAAACGGGAAACATGCCAAGCGCTGCAAGGACATCAAACGCTTTGTGGTCTCATTCTCCATCACGCGTAACGTGACCGCAGAAGCCGGAAACCGCAATGTGTATGTGAGACTGACCAAGCCCAACAACGAGGTAATCAACGCTGCCGGCTCGTTTAATTACGAGAACCGCTCCCTGCAATACTCTGCCACCAAGGTCATCGAATACAGTGGACAGGAACTCGCAGTCACCTTGTACATTCCGGCCGACGAGTACCTGAGCAAAGGACGCTACACGGCCTACATCTTCTGCGATGGTCAGATGATCGGGTCCGGCAGCCTTTCTATCGAAAAATAAAACCATCTTGCACCTACTCCCCGGTCCTGCCTGTCAGACGACCGGGGAGTTTTTTAGGTCCCCACACCCCAGCCATTCTCCTCACACCATGATAGACGAATTACTCCAATACAATCGCGACTTCGTATCGCGCAAGGCCTACGAGCCTTATGCAACGACCAAATATCCCGACAAGAAGATAGCCATCGTGGCCTGCATGGACACCCGTCTCGTCCGGCTTCTTCCTGCCTCACTCGGCCTCCGCAACGGCGACGTCAAACTCATCAAAGTGGCAGGCGGCGTAGTGCTCCAACCTTTCGACAGCGTGGTGCGCAGTCTCATCGTGGCCGTTTACGAGCTCGGGGTCGAGGAAATCATGATCGTCGGACATACCGACTGCGGGGCACAGCACATGAACGCTCACGAAATCATTCAGAAAATGACCGAACGCGGCATTCCGGCTGACCACATCGACATGATGGCTTACAGCGGTATCGACTTCGAACGATGGCTCTCCGGCTTCGACGACACGGAAATGGCTGTGGCCCAAAGCGTACACCTCCTTCGCCACCATCCTCTCATGCCGTCAAGCCTCGTCGTTCGCGGCTTTATTATGGATTCGCATACCGGTCTTTTCACCGAAGTCAAGGCCGACTGACCCGCCGCCCGGACGCCAGGCCACGACGTCAGCCCAAACAGTCGCTGCGATCCGGAAAACGGACACAGCGACTGTTTCGTCTTTCACTGCGTCCGTTTCCATCGTCAGGCGCAACCGTCCGTCTGGCCACATTCCTTATCATTACCCTTTCCTCCACATGCCCTTCCTGCACGCCGCCTCGCCACACCATCGGCGTTAAAAACTGAAAAAACAGAGCAATCCTCTCGTCTTTTTAACAACTTTGTCCGGCAATAGGAGCGTCACTCTCCCCAGACAAGCCCTCATTTATGCGTAAACGACTATTCATCTTTTTTCTTACGCTGACGGCCGCCTTCACCACTTCGGCCTCGCTTCCCGACAGCCTCAGCCTTCACATCGTCAATCTCGCCATGCGTGGCGACGTCCGCTCATTGCGGCCACTATATGCCGAATATCACGACTCGCTCTCCACCCTCTGCCGCCTGGCCTGCGACCTGACATTGGCCGAGGACGACCGGAACGACAAGCGCTTGGTGGAATGCATCGACAGCCTCTCGCGGTTCTATTCGCAGAACATTCCGACCAGCAACAGGGCCATCTGGAACATACAAAAGGCTGCCGCGCTCTGCCGGCTCGGACGCTATGAAGAGGCCTACCTCTTTTGCGACGAACAACTGCGCCGCATGAGTCGCAACGAGCGACAAACGCCTTTGGCCGACGAACTCCGCCGCTACAAAGCAAAGGGCCGACGCTTCGCTGCCCCCCCCCGCCTGCGCAGCCGGCTACTCGCAGCCATCGACCGCCGGGACATAACAGCCGTGCTCAACCTCAGACCCTCGGCCGACACCTCGGCCCTCGACTCCTATGCCCGACTACGCCTGCAAGCCACCTTGGGCAGCGTGCTCAACCGCCCGGCCCAAACCACCTCTGCCGTCAGCCGGATTTTCACAGAATATGCAGACTCGCTCCTCGACGACGAGGCACACGTGCTTTTCGCTGCGGCGGCGG
>USCX01000023.1 GCA_900553285.1 uncultured Prevotella sp. | reverse complement strand
GGTGCCCTGAACCGGCCCCGCCACAAAGCGGACAGGGCCGTCCGCAGCCTCAGCGCCGTAAATAAGGGGAGAATAAGACCCGGTGTGACAAATTATCCGTATCTTTGCTCCACGAAGGCGGGATGCGGCCCGGAGCGCTCCGGCGCGCAACAAGCCGTCCCGCACCTCAACGCCAGCCTATCGCCCTCCCCACCCGCCGATGCCCGACGGCCACAACACGCCACAACGACCCAATGACTGCATAAACACACACCGGACATGGAAGCAACGCCCCAAATTCTGCAACAAATCAAACGCGTACTGCGAAAGTTAGCCACCAAGTTCCCCACCGCCGAGGAACAGGCCCCCCTGACCGACATCCTCATCCAAGTGAAGCAGGAAAGCGGAGAGATCCGCATCTTCAACGACGACGACACCGAGCTTACGCGCTGCGTGGTTGAGGAATGGATTGACAACAAGGACGACGACTTCTATGACGCCATCCAGCCCATTCTCAAACAGGCTATCGCCGAACTCCACGACACGCTCGACAACCTGAACATCCTGAAACCTTATTCGTTCGTCCTCCTCGACGACGACCGGGAGGCCATCGCGGACCTCCATCTCGTCGACGACAACACGCTCCTGATTGATTGCAACTTGATGAAAGACATGGACAAGGACCTCGATGCCTTTCTCGACAAACTCTTAAAAGAATAAGCGGCCCGCCGCCTGCCTTAGGAAAAAAGGAGTCCCCGCCGGGACGGACGGCAGGCAGACCGGCCTCCATAAACAAAGTCGCGCAACGACCCACCGCCCTGCGGGAATGTCGTTGCGCGACTTTAGTCTATCCGTGGTCCTCCGCCCCGGCGCCGCACCTCAGCGGCCGATCGATTCGTAATAGAACCCGCCCTGACGCATTTCCTCGGGCGAGTAAATGTTTCGCCCGTCGAAAACGGCCGCATGCTTCATCGAACGGCGGACAACCTCCCACGACGGCAGGCGGAACTGTTTCCACTCCGTCAGTAGGAGCAAAGCGTCGGCACCGAGCACGGCATCATACATGTCTTTGGCATACTCCACCACATCGCCCATCCGGCGACGGCACTCGTCCATAGCCACAGGGTCGAACACGCGGACGCGGCATCCGGCGTCGAGGAGGAGCCTAATGGTCACGAGCGACGTGGCCTCGCGCATATCGTCGGTTTCGGCTTTGAAAGCCAATCCCCATAACGCCACGGTCTTGCCTTCGAGCTGCCCGCCGAAATGGCGGCTGAGCTTCCTGAAAA
The DNA here is from genome assembly GCA_900553285.1 of uncultured Prevotella sp. Classification (GTDB taxonomy): domain Bacteria; phylum Bacteroidota; class Bacteroidia; order Bacteroidales; family Bacteroidaceae; genus Alloprevotella. Next base: position 14,155 of record USCX01000023.1, on the reverse strand, counting down.
GAACCGACTTCTGGGCGTTGTTCACTTCCTCCACGGCTTTGAGCACACGCATCGGATAGCCGTTCTGCTCGGCGGTCTTGATAAGCGCCTTCACGTCCTTGGGGAAACACGAGCCCCCGTAGCCGCAGCCGGGATAAAGGAACTTGCTGCCAATACGGCTGTCCGACCCGATGCCCTTACGCACCATATTGACATCTGCACCGACGAGCTCGCACAAGTTGGCGATGTCGTTCATAAACGAAATGCGCGTGGCCAGCATACTGTTGGCCGCGTACTTAATCATCTCGGCCGAAGGAATGTCTGTAAAAATGACGCGGAAATTGTTGAGCATAAAGGGCGAATAGAGCTTCGTCATCAGGTCTTTGGCCCGTTCACTCTCTACCCCGACCACAACGCGGTCGGGCGACATGAAGTCTTTGATGGCCGCACCTTCTTTGAGGAATTCGGGATTGGACGCCACGTCGAACTCTATGTCCACTCCGCGCCTGTCCAGTTCCTCCTGAATAGCCGCCTTCACACGCTTGGCCGTTCCGACGGGCACAGTGCTCTTCGTGACAACCGTCAGGTAATGGTTCATATTCGCACCGACCTCATGCGCCACTTCAAGCACGTATGAAAGGTCCGCGCTTCCGTCTTCGTCGGGCGGAGTACCCACCGCGCTGAAAACGACCTCCACGTCATCCAGACACGACGTCAAGTCAGAAGTGAAGTGCAGACGGCCCGCGCGGAAGTTGCGCAATACCATTTCATCCAGTCCCGGCTCGTAAATAGGCACAATCCCTTTCTGCAAACGCTCTATTTTCTCTTTATTGACGTCGACACACGTCACGTCGACGCCCATTTCAGCAAAACAGGTACCGGAGACCAGCCCGACGTAGCCTGTGCCCACAATTGCAATCTTCATAATTGGACTTTATAAAATAACGGTAAAGACTTCTGTCTGGGAAACGGGAAGAGCCTCCCAAAGAGGAGAACCCAACCGATTGCCGGACAGAAGTCTTCAACAGACAGCCTGTTTGTATCGAACGCCTTTTATTGGGCAGGAGATGGAGCAGCCGGAGCCTGCGACGGCGTTGAAGAAGCGGCCGGCGCAGCCGGTGCAGAACCTTGTCCCTGTCCGGGCAAATTCATCGGTGTGGTATTCACCTTCATATCGGTCACCACCGATTTCTGTCCCTCGGGAGTGGTATCCACATACGACGTAGCAATGCTCAACACGACCAAAAGCGCAGCCAAAGTCCACGTGGCCTTCTCTACGACGTCGGTGGTCTTACGCACGCCCATAATCTGATTGGAGGCCGCAAAGCTGGACGATAGGCCTCCGCCCTTCGACTCTTGGATGAGCACGACAAAGCACAGGAGCACGGCGACAATCACAGCAAAAACTACTAATACAGTATACATGTTCTACGTTGCTTTATTTTTATTGTTTATTATTAATTTCTGTAAGAAGCGGATTTGGTCTGCAAAGTAACTATTTTTTTTCGGATAATTCACGCTAAGTTTACGAATAATTTCAATCGCTTTCTCATAGCGGCCTTGCTTGACATAGATTTTGGCCAAGGTCTCCGTGAAGAAGTCTTCGTCGCCATCGCTGTCCTGCCCATCTTCGACTATGGGGTTTTCAGGGACGTATTCAACGACATCGGGCAGGACGATACGCTCCGGCTTATGCTCAATATAATCGTCAATCAAGGCGAGGCCGCGACGGTCTTGCGGTGTCTCCTCTCCGGTAGGGTCCACGTCGTCCATTTCCATTAAATATGGGAGATAGTCCTTGGTGGGGTCTGGAGCCACTTTCGAACGACGGTTCTTCTCTTCCGGCAGACGGCTTTCCAGATACACATCGATGAGCGACTGTGTGCGGTCGCCCTTCTCCTCCGGTCCGTGACTGTCGCTTTCCGCATCAAGCATGACCGGAACATCATAATTATGGCCTTCCACCATCCTGAAAAGCACGCGGCGGTCTGGAACGAAGGCGGCTGCCTTGCGGAGTTCTTCGCCGAATGTAGTGTCGTGGAGCAGGAAAAGGTTTTGCAGGAACATCAAACGGGCCGCCTGGTAATAAGGATAGCGTGCCACGGCCTCTCGGAGTTCGTAGAGTGTCTCGGCATTCAGCTGCTCGGGGTGTTCGATGAGTTCGACTATGCTTATTTCCATATTCGTGGCTGCGGCGACGTTTCTATTACCAGTTCGCAACGGTCGCGTTGAAAATCTGGTCCGTCAGGTCGTCTATCATTTCCGACACAAGGTCCTCTTGCACATTGGCCAACTGCTGATTGGAATCATATTGCGAAGTGGCAGAAAATTGCCGCTCGAAGTCTTGCGCATGGTTCTTGTTGTTCACGAAACGGATGTTTACCGTGATTTTCAGCTGCGTCTGTGACGAAAAACCGTCGGCCGAGATCGACTTGTTGTATTGCTCATAATTCGTGATTTCGCCGGAGATGTGCAAATCGCCGTTGCTTCGTACGAGTTGCAAACGAGTCTGGTTGGCATACAGGTCCTGCAGCTTGTTGTTGAACATCGGTCCCATCGGAGCCCAGACATAGGCCGAGCGGAGCGGAATGTTGTCGATCTGAATGGTTTTCACTACGTTGTAATCAATAGACGTTCCGGTGAACTTGTAGCTCACCGTGCATGCGACGGCTATCGCAAGCATAGCCGCACACAACGCCGAGACAACCACGACCGACAAGGACTTATTCCAAATCATATTCCTTTATTTTACGATAGAGGGTGCGCTCCGAAATACCCAGCTCGGACGCGGCAGCCTTACGGCGACCATGATTCCGTTCGAGGGCCTGACGGATGACATCACGTTCGAGCTCGTCAAGCGAACGCGCCGTCTCCACTTCTTCCGAAGGCTTGACCTCCTCGGCCTCCTGAATGGGGGCGCTGCTTGCCGCATCATAGCGGAAGTCCTGGCCTGCCGGGGTATACACGGTCAGCTGCTTGCTGCCCTGCGGCGAAGTGATTTTCTGTGACGGCTGCACATTGTCGTGCACATATTTCTTCAACTCGGTCACGTCGCGGCGCAAGTCGAACAAAATCTGGTAGAGGATTTCACGCTCGTTCTCGAAACTGTGAGCCTGCGCGCCTCTTTGATTCACGGCCACCAATTCGTGCGTTTCGAGCACAGGCGGCAAATACCGGTCAAGTATTCCGGGCGTAATTTCACGCTCTTCGCACGTGACCGACATATTCTCCGTCAGGTTTTTCAGCTGGCGCACATTTCCGGGCCAGGCATAACTCATCAAGCGCCGCTGGGCCTCTTCGGTCAGGCGGATGGGGGGCATCTTGTATTTCTCGCTCATCTCAAGAGCGAACTTACGGAACAGGAGCACAATATCCGCGCCACGCTCACGCAAGGACGGGATGCTGATAGGAATGGAGTTGAGCCGATAATAAAGGTCCTCGCGGAAACGGCCTTCGGCCACTGCCTTTGCCATGTTGACATTCGTGGCAGCCACGATGCGCACGTCGGTTTTGCGCACTTCACTCGCTCCGACGCGGATATATTCACCCGTTTCGAGCACACGCAACAGGCGCGACTGGGTCGGAAGGGGCAACTCTCCCACCTCGTCGAGGAAAAGCGTCCCGCCGTTAGCCACGGCAAAATATCCGTCGCGCTCCCCCACCGCTCCCGTAAAGGCTCCTTTTTCATGTCCGAAGAGTTCAGAGTCGATGGTTCCCTCAGGAATGGCGCCACAATTGACGGCAAAGTATTTCTTACTCCGCCGATTGCTGTTTTCGTGAATGATGCGTGGAAAAATCTCCTTGCCCACGCCGTTTTCACCCGTGATGAGCACGGACAGGTCGACAGGCGCGATTTTCAAAGCAATTTCAAGCGCCCGGTTAAGCCCTTCATAATTTCCAACGATTCCGTAACGTTGTTTGATACGTTGCAACCGAGTTTCGTCCATTCCTATTCAGCGTTTTGCAGACAAAGGTACGAAATTCTATATTACTGCCGAACGAAGCGGCCGCAATTTGTATGGCCTCCGCCACACTCCTGCTCCACCGCGTCCGAAACGACCGGTCTGAACCGAGGGCTGCACAGGAAAACAGTCGCAGTGGTCGGGCCGCCCAGGACGCCGGTCCTTTTTCCCCTCGCTGCGGCCGTCCACACGCCCCGCCCTGCGGGGGACACGGGCGGCTTACTGATCCTTGTTCTCCACGTATCCCTGATACCGTTCAGGAAGGTCGGCCATGATAATCCGGTAGGCTTCGTCCATCACGCGACGGATGGACTCCGGGTCTTTTCCCTGCGGTTGGATAGGCTGGTGAATGACAAGCCGCATGGGATGACGATGCACGAAATTAAAGCCCTCCTCACGGGTCAGCACATCGTACGAACCGTCTATGGTCAGCGGAACGATGGGCAGATCAAGTTCGGCTGCCAGCTGGAAGGCTCCTTTCCGGAAAAGCCCCATGTGGCCGGTAAACGTACGGGCGCCTTCGGGGAAAACGACAAGCGACGTGCCGCCACGGAGAGTCTCACGCGCCCGGTCGTAAGTCTCCTGTATTTTCTTCGGGCCGGACTTGTCCACAAAAATATGGCGTGCCTTCTCGCAGGCATAGCCCACAAGCGGAATGCGGCGCAAAGCCTTTTTCATCATCCACTTGAAATTCCGTCCAAGGAAACCATAGATCAGGAAGATGTCCATCTGTCCTTGATGGTTGGCCACAAAGACATACGACGTGTGGTGGTCGATGAACTCACGCCCCTCGACATGAACGGGAAGGAGCAACAGGCGACACATCAGCCACGACCAGCATTTGCCGGGATAGTAGCCCCAGAAATGAGCGTTGCCCACCAAACAGCCCACGCTCGTCACGACGGCTGTCAGAACCGTAGCCACAAGCAGTATGGGCGCGGCAATAACAAGTTGATACGTACGGTAGAGATATCTCATCGTTGTCTAAGTTATTTTCTGTGTAGCGTAATCACGTTAATTTCAGGCCACGCGCCCAAGCGGAAAGGCATCAACACCTCGCCTGCGCCCAGGCTGACATGCAGCGCGCGGGCACCGTCATGGTAGAGACCGCCCCATTCGGGATAGAACCAGACCGCAGGCGAGAAGTCTCCTATTTTGAGTTGCATGCCATGAGTATGCCCCGACAGCGTCAGGTCGATGTCTGTCTCAGGCAGCACTTTACGGCGCCAATGGGTCGGATCGTGGCTCAACAGGACCTTAAAGCCGGCGTTCTCCACACCACGCTGTGCCTTTGGCAGGTCACCCCGCTGCGGGAAAGGAGGCTTTCCGTCGTTCTCCACCCCGATGACAACAAGGCTGTCGGCTCCCCGCCGGATGACTTCATGGTCGTTCATCAGCAGATGCCACCCCATGTCACGCTGCATGCGGACAAGCTGTTGCAAATCACGTTCGCGGTCCGCCTCTGTGGGCCAATGGTAATAGTTCATATAATCATGGTTTCCCAAAACGGAGAGCACACCGTCCGTAGCACGGAGTCCGGCCAGCTCGTCCGCAAAAGAGCCGAGCTCGCCGGCATGATAGTTGACCAGGTCGCCCGTAAAGACAATAAGGTCCGCCTTCTGTGCATTGACGGCCGCCACAATTCGGCTGACGGCCTCAGGATGGGAAGCGAACGTGCCGACATGCAAATCGCTCACCTGCACGATGCGGTAACCGTCGAAAGCAGGGGGAAGGTCGGCCGAAGCATAACTTGTTTCCTTCACTTTGAGATTATACGCACCGAAAGTGTACCCGTAGAGCATCGAACCGCAGAACAGCAAAGCCACAACGAGTCCGAAACCATTGGCTGCCCGCCGGACAACAGGATTGCGGCTCACCCGGCCGAGCAGCGAGATGAGCGAGAAAACGGCCTCGGACAGGGTGACGGCCAGGAGGACAATGAGATAAAGGCCTTTCCAGAACACCTCGGTGTCGCCAAAGCCCTCAAACAAGACCCACCACAACATGGCCATCGCCATCAGGACGTTAGGTGTCCAGAGAAGCCAACGCTGCCAGGGACGGCGGACCAGTTTCCGGTCGATATAAAGCGCCGGAAGTAGCAATAATATAATAAGCAGAAACGCTATGCGCAGTATCATAGGTGTGATGAAGAGGGTGAATAATTGGCTTGCAAATATGGAATAAGCCGTTCAACCGTACAATGACGCCGACGGGCATAATCTTCAAGCTGACAACGGTCGATAGGACCCACCGCGAAGTAACGTGCAGCAGGATGGGCGAACATCAGGCCACAGACTGAGGCGTGGGGACGCATGGCGCCTGTTTCGGTCAACGAAATGCCGATGTCGGACATCCGCAGGACCCGGTCGAGCAGGAAAGCCACACTCTGGTCCGGCAACGACGGGTAACCCACAGCAGGGCGGATGCCCTGATAACGTTCGGCCAACAAATCGTCGATCGGAAGGTCCTCATCCGGCGCGTATCCCCAATAATGCCGACGGACGTCGCGATGAAACACCTCGGCCGTGGCTTCGGCCAGACGGTCGCAGAGAGTCTGCACAAGCATGCGGCGATATTCGTCGTCAGCGAAAAGTTTCTCCATGCCTGCGTCGACCGTAGTGGCAAAAACGCCAATCCGGTCGGCATCGTGGCCCTCGGGGGGCAGGAAATCGGCCAGGGAAAGATAAGGATCGCCCTCATGAACAACCCTCTGCTGGCGAAGACAAGGAAGGACGAAACGACTCCCGTCGTCAAGACGCATCACCAAATCATCACTATGACTCCACGCCGGGAAAAGCCCCAACCGGGCGTACGTCTGGTAGCTTCCAGCCAGCCCGTGAAGCACCTGTTTTGCCTCATCATAAAGCGCTGCGGCTGCCTCAGCCTGCTGACGATCCTCATCACGTTGAGCCTCCAACCATGCCGCACGGCCCCCCATGCGGTCGTGCGCCCGCGCCACCGAAGCGAAACGGGGAGCAAAACCCCATGCGTGGAAAAAATAAATCCAGTTCACATAGGGGACAAGCTCGTCTATGCGGTAGGTTACGCTCGTCGTCATCTGTCGTAAGTGACGGCCATGCCGTGATAATTGGCATCGGTGATTTTCCCGTCGTTGTAAATCATAAATCCGTTACAGAACGTCTTTTCCACCTTCCATCGCATGGTACGCCCTTCGAGAGGGCTCCACCCACATTTGCTCTCAATGCGGTTGGGCGTCAGTGTCCAAGGTGACTTCGGACGGACAAGCACAAGATCGGCCTTATACCCCTCGCGGAGGAATCCGCGGTTCTCTATCTGGAAAATTGTCGCCGGCGCATGACACATCAGCTGAACGAGGCGCCCTATCGTCAAGACACCATCATCCACCAGTCCCAACATGGACACCAGGGAAAACTGCACCATCGGCATCCCGGACAGAGCCCGGACACATCCGCCCTGCTTCTCGCGCAACAAGTGCGGCGCGTGGTCTGTGGCCACGGTCGATATCGGCCCGTTCATCAAGGCTTCGCGCAAAGCCTGACGGTCGGCCTCGGTTTTGATGGCTGGATTGCATTTTATGCGGCTGCCCAAGCGGGCGTAATCCTTATCGCAGAAAATCAGATGGGGCACGCACGCCTCAGCCGTAATGTGCGCATAAGAGGACTTGAAGAGTTTCAATTCACGCGCCGTCGAAACATGGGCCACATGAAGCCGCGCCCCAGTCTCCTGCGCCAGACGGACGGCCCGCGACGTGCTCTTATAACAAGCCTCCTCTGAGCGGATAGAAGGATGATGACAGACGTCGGGATCTGAACCGTACTTTTCAGTATAATCCGCCATATTTTTCGCGATGACATGACTGTCTTCACAATGAGCCACGATGGGCACACGGGCATTCTCAAAGATTTCACGCCACACGGCAGGCTTATCGACCAACATATCGCCGGTTGAGGCCCCCATGAAGACCTTGATACCACACACGCGGCGGGGATTGACATGTTTCAACACGGAGGCATTGGCGCAGGTGGCCCCGATGAAAAAACCGAAATTAACGTGGCTATGCACATATGCGTCAGCCAGTTTCTGCTCCACGCAGTCTGGCGTCACCGTCTGGGGAACCGTATTGGGCATGTCGAAATAGGTCGTCACGCCCCCGGCGGCTGCGGCCCTGCTCTCACTGTCAAAGTCTGCCTTATACGTCAGGCCGGGATCGCGAAAGTGCACATGTGTATCAATAACACCGGGCAGCAAATAACACCCCGTAGCGTCAATCGTTTCGTCAGCCGGAGCCGACGGGGTCCCTCCGCCTTCAACGATTTCGGCGATGCAATCATCCTCAATGACAAGCGACCCGACAAACGTCCGGCCCTCGTTGACCAATGTCGCGTTTTTTATGTGAATTTTACGATGCATAAGCTTTTGTCTTTTCCTTTGAAATTTCGTCTGGCAACGTTTTACCTGTATGCTTTTCAAACCTGCGTGGCGTCAGCATCGGCTTTGGGGTATCGCCTCGTCAGGCTGTCTATCCGAAGCCGGATGACCCCGAACACCGCTTCGCCGAAAATGCTGCTGTTCATCTTGCTCGTACCTTCGCGACGGTTGACAAACACAACCGGCACTTCCTTGATCCTGAACCCGCATTTGTAGGCCGTAAATTTCATTTCGATCTGGAAAGCATAGCCCTTAAAGCGAACCGCATCCAAGTCGATCGTTTCGAGCACACGACGACGGTAGCAAACGAAGCCGGCAGTGGTGTCGCGGACGGGTATACCGGTAACCATGCGCACATACTTCGAGGCATAATAACTCATCAAGACGCGCCCCATGGGCCAGTTAACCACATTCACACCGCTCACATAACGCGAACCGATGGCCACATCATACCCCTCATCCGCACAAGCGGCATAAAGACGCGGCAAATCAGAAGGAGCATGACTGAAATCGGCATCCATCTCAAAGATGTAGTCATATTTTTTGCCGATCGCCCACTTGAATCCGGCGATATAGGCGGTGCCTAATCCCTGCTTCCCGGAACGCTCTATGAGGAAAAGACGTCCGGCAAATTCGGACTGACGCAAACGCCTCACGACGTCGGCCGTCCCGTCGGGCGAACCGTCGTCGATCACCAACACGTGAAACGCATTCTCCAACCCGAGCACCGCGCGGATTATTTTCTCTATATTCTCTATTTCGTTATACGTCGGAATAATAACGACGCTATCACTGCTCTGCATAGGCTTGTTGGCTTCTTGTCCGTAAAAAGATACGGCAAAAATACGGAGTTTTACTGATACAGTCGAAGCCGCCTCGCCCTTTCTTCAAGACTTTCCTCTAAAAAAATACAACAATGCGTGCTCACACAAAGATAACAAAGGAGGACGAAACGTGATACTCATTCCCTAGCCGGACATAGATATTTCCACAATCCGTTATCTTCAACGATGATTCCTCCTTTCGGATGCATAGAGGCGTTGTCTGCCTGAGTCATGCAATCGATTAGACCATTACGCTTATTGACAATCTCAACATCACGCTCACCCTTCTTCGTATCTAACAGGAAAATCTGCCCGTTCTTCATTCTAATTGCAAAGTCCACACAGACTAAGCCTATCGAACCGTTCTGCCTGGTATAAGGAACCGCATAATGTCGTTCCCCCTCGTCACCATTCTTGTACCACCAAACTATGCTATCGGCATAACGCTCCAAAAAGGATACGGACCGAGTCTCAGATTGAAAAACATTTTTCAGTTGGACGAATGGCATAAGAGCATGATTACCCACATTGAAGACCTCAACGTGGGTCGTTTCATTATATTCTCTGTATTCGGGAACTTTCCACAAGTAGGTTTTGAAAGTACGTTTCTTTGTTTCTGCCTTCCGCCCGGTAATCAGTTCGAGATACTGAGCTATGGCTTTTTGCAGGATATTTCTGAATCTTACTTTAATTAGGCAACTGTATCAACAACAAAGGATTAATGTGGATACTCAAACGTTCGTAAGCGGCTTTTACTTCTTCGCGCTTTGCCAGTGTCTATTCCAGAAGGTCTTCATTTTCACTTCATCCATTCTTTGGGTCACTTACCAATGGATTAATCGTAATGTCATTCTTCATCATTTCCTCTTTGATGACATCTTCTCTATATACTGTTACCATGAAATCAGCCATCGTTGTCTGCGTTGCGAATATGCGTATTTCTACTTTCGGATTGATGTTCACCCATACTTTTTCGGATTGTTTAGCTGCACGTCCTCCGAACATGTGTTCTTCATCAATTACCACAACAATCCGATCAACATTCTGCTGGCCATGACTGTTTTTCCTGAACCTGGCGGAGCTTAAACACCAACTTTTTCCGACTTTCATTCTACCCAACAAATTTATGAATTAAAGGGCCATTTGTCGCTTCGATATAATAACGCTGATTGACGCATCCTCTCACAGGGTCAAGAGATGCTTTGAACAACGAGTTCCCCTTACGAAGCCTGCGTCCGGCAACACTGTCCCAAAGATGGCTATCACGGGAAATAACTCATCGCAAAGGATTTTCAGTTGAGCGAATTCGTGTCTCCAATGGAAACAAACAAAACCCCCTTGTCTGCCAACAAACGTTCGGTTACTCTCAGCTCCGGTTCACGAAAGACAGCCATTCTGAATGGCCATAACCATCCTCTCGGTCTACATAGGAATCGTCACACATGAAGTCCTTATACCTGTGTTATAAGGAGGACCGACAGAGATAATGTTTATCTTCTCTTCATGCGTATAAGCAAGAGTCATATGGACATAGAGATTGTCTCCCTCTATCAAAATATGATTTGGAGCGCCGGGAACGTTGCCCACAAGTACATGTGGCTTCACTTCGGTAAGCACAGGCTATTGGTCGTTTAACGACTCCTCCGCCTTTTTCCTTATCCTCCCAAACAAGGCCATAGGTTTTCTTCTCATTCTTTCTTTATCTTTCATGCGTCAGACACACAATAATCCTTAGGGACAAAATCAAAATCTCTGCCTCTTCGTAAACATTTTATACACAATAAGCCCACTCTTCATGGTCACTATGCGTACAAGCGAACATCATGGAAAACTTCTCTGGGAACGATGTTAATTGTAGCTTTCTCCTGCAATGAGGATTGCTCCTCATCGTAAAAAGAACAGGCCTTCACAGTATATGACAAATAGGACAGCCCCAAAGGCACGTCATACAAAAAGCGGAGAACCCGCCATGGGAACTCCGCTTTGTAAGGGGTGGCAGATGGGACTCGAACCCACGACATTCAGAACCACAATCTGACGCTCTAACCAACTGAACTACAGCCACCATGTTTGGGGATATCCATTTTATCCCCGATTTCGAGTGCAAAATTAAGGATTATTTTTTGTCCAGCCAAATGTTTGCCTCGTTTTTTACGGAAAAGTTTTCACCCGCGAAGGTGTCACTTCAAAATTTGCAGCCACTCAGCCTCACGAAACCCGGGATACACGCCACCGTCGGCCACTAAGAGAGGACGGCGCAGAAGCATGGGGTCGGAAGCGAGAATACGAAGAGTTTCTTCGGCCGTCGCCGAAACAAGACGAGCTTTGAGATTAAGTTCCCGATAGAGACGGCCACTCGTATTGAAAAAACGAGCAAGCGGCTGAGTGCTTCGGGCAACCCATTCCGAGAGTTCGTCCTCGGTGGGAGGCTCATTAAGCAGATCCCGACGACATACGTCGATGGCCTGCCCGTCAAGCCAGCGAAGGGCCCGGGCACAGGTCGAACAACGGGGATGATAATATACAATTGGCTGCATCACTGGATCTTTTTTATGTATTCTCCCGACATAATGCGGACTGCATGTTACCGATAGTATTCCTTCTTGGCTGCCGCAAGGGTGTTAAGCATGAGCATGCAAATGGTCATGGGACCGACGCCGCCGGGCACAGGTGTAATATAGCTGCACTTAGGACTCACTTCCTCAAAGCGGACATCGCCACTGAGCCGGAAGCCACTCTTCCGTGTGGCGTCGGGAACGCGCGTGGTGCCGACATCGATGACGACCGCGCCGGGCTTGACCATATCGGCTGTAACAAAACCGGGCTGGCCTATGGCTGCAATAAGAATGTCGGCCGCACGGCATTCATCTTTCAGGTTGGCACTGTGGCTGTGACAGACCGTCACCGTGGCATCGCCATATTGCTTCTGAACCATAAGTTGGGCCATCGGCTTTCCTACGATATTGCTACGCCCGAGAATGACACATTTTTTCCCTGATGTCGGGATAGCATAACGGCGAAGCAATTCAAAGATGCCCTTTGGCGTGGCAGAAACATAGGCCGGCAGTCCTATGGACATGCGGCCGACATTGATGGGATGAAACCCGTCGACATCCTTGCGGAAGTCTATGGCCTCTATGACTTTCTGCTCCGCGATATGGGCGGGTAGTGGGAGTTGGACGATGAAACCGTCAACATCTGCATCCCGGTTAAGACGTTCCACACAAGCAAGGAGCTCTTCCTCCGTCACATCGTCTTCGTAGCGAATAAGACTGGAAGTAAAGCCGCACTCCTCACATGCCTTGACTTTATTGCGGACGTAAGTTTCGCTGCCGCCATCGTGACCGACAAGAACAGCCGCGAGATGAGGCCGCCGTCCGCCCTCAGCCATGATGTTTGCTACTTCTTCGGCTATTTCCTTCTTGATTGCGGCCGCCGTGGCCTTTCCGTCTATGAGCTGCATATTTCTTCTACCTCCTGTTTTCAATGTGGCCGGGCGACACATGAAGGTCGTCCTCGAAGCGACCGGAACTTTATTTGAATTTCGGCATTCCGGGCATCTGGGGCATGGCTTTCATCATGCGCCCCATCTTGCTGCCCGTGACCATCTTCATCATCTTGCGGGTCTGGTCGAACTGCTTGATGAGACGATTGACTTCCTGCACCGTGGTTCCCGAACCGCGGGCTATACGGTTACGGCGACTGGTATTCAGAATTTCGGGATGAGCCCGTTCCTTCGGGGTCATCGACAGGATTATGGCCTCTATGCCTTTGAAAGCGTTGTCGTCGATCTCAACGTCTTTCAGAGCCTTGCCCACACCGGGTATCATGGACGCAAGGTCTTTAAGGTTGCCCATCTTCTTGATCTGCTGTATCTGATTGAGGAAGTCGTTGAAGTCGAACTGGTTCTTCTGGATTTTCCGTTGCAGTTTGCGGGCTTCTTCTTCGTCAAACTGCTCTTGGGCCCGCTCGACAAGCGACACGATGTCGCCCATGCCGAGAATGCGGTCGGCCATGCGGTCTGGATGAAAGACATCAAGAGCCTCAAGCTTTTCGCCCGTTCCGACCAGCTTGATCGGCTTCGTGACTACCGTGCGAATCGAGAGCGCCGCACCGCCGCGGGTATCGCCATCAAGTTTGGTGAGGACGACGCCATCAAAATCAAGACGGTCGTTGAACTCTTTGGCGGTGTTGACCGCATCCTGTCCGGTCATGGAGTCGACCACAAAGAGGGTTTCATCCGGATTGATTCCGGCTTTAATCGCCGCGATTTCGTTCATCATCTGCTCGTCCACGGCAAGGCGACCGGCCGTATCGACAATGACGAGGTCATAGGCCTTGGCTTTGGCCTCCCTGATGGCGTGCTGGGCGATGGCCACGGGGTCCTTGCTGTCCGGCTCACTGTACACGGGTACGCCGATTTGCTCACCGAGAACGCGCAACTGCTCAATGGCGGCCGGACGGTAAACATCACAAGCCCCGAGCAAGGGCCGACGGTTTTTCTTCGTTTTCTGCCAAAGGGCGAGCTTCCCTGACATCGTCGTCTTGCCCGACCCTTGAAGACCGGACATGAGCACCACCGCCGGGTGGCCTTTGAGATTGAGTTCCGAAGCCTCACCGCCCATAAGCTGGGCCAGCTCGTCATGGACAATCTTGACGAGAAGCTGTCCGGGCTTTACCGCCGTAAGCACATTCTGCCCCAAGGCTTTGGCCTTAACGGCATCGGTGAAGGACTTGGCCACCTTATAGTTTACGTCAGCGTCCAAAAGGGCGCGGCGCACGTCTTTCAAGGTCTCTGCCACGTTGATTTCGGTGATGCGGCCTTCGCCTTTCAGAATTTTGAAAGACCGTTCAAGTCTCTCGCTTAGGTTATCGAACATATCTGCGTTGTGTCTGTTATATATTAATGTGTCTGCAAAAGTACAAAAAAAGTACGTCATGGCTCAGCCTCCGCGGTGCAAATGTGAGCGGCGGTCCCTG
>USCX01000022.1 GCA_900553285.1 uncultured Prevotella sp. | reverse complement strand
ATCTATACTTGTTTGGATTTTCTTTTCATCTTTAATATACCTGTTTATTTATTGTCAATATATAATTGTCCGTGTGCAAAGATAGCGAATTTCTTTCTTACACTCCATTTTACATTGGATAGAAATGACCACGAAAAATCCGATTCAAGCTGGTATTTTCCCAGTTTCAACTGAAAATCACTCTATTCATTCAGCCTCGCAAGTTATTAACTTTCAATCATACTTCCGCAATTTGCCCGATATCTCACTTTTTTGTATTATCTTTGGTGTCAAATTTTCAATAAACAAATACATGGTCTATCCAGACAATTACGAGCATAAAATAGGTTTTGATGACATCCGAAGACTCGTCAAAGGGCGTTGCATCTCTTCATTAGGCACGGAAAAAGTTGATAAATCTATCTTTTACACCACAAAAGAGGATGTCGAACGTGAACTCGCGAAAATCAGCGAATTCAAACGTTTCTACGACGAAGGTATTGAATATGAGGAAAACTTTTTCGATGTTCGCAATGAACTCCTTCATATCCGTCCTGAACGAACCTACATGGAAGAAATACCGCTCTTCAACCTGAAACGCTCTCTCGACACCATTAACCAATTGGTCGAAATCTTTTCAGAAGATTTGAATGAAGGAGAAGATAGAGAACATGACTATAAATATCCTTATCTTCACGAAGAAGCCAACAAAATTCAAACATTCCCAGCCATCGTTCGAAAGATTGATGCTGTCCTGAACAAATACGGGAAAATCAAAGATACCGCCTCTCCCGAGCTCCTATCCATCCGCCACGAATTAGAAAGCGTAATCCGAAGCATCTCCTATTCGCTGCGCAACATCATTCACACCGCACAAGACGAAGGATACATAGACCGTAGTGTAAGTCCCACCATGCGCGACGGCCGACTTGTCATTCCGGTCAACCCTGCCTTAAAACGCAAAATCAAGGGTATCGTACATGATGAATCCGCCACAGGAAAAACAGTATTCATCGAACCAGCCGTTATTGTTGAGGCCAACAATAAAGTGCGTGAACTGAAAGCCGCGGAAAAGCGCGAGGTCATCCGCATTCTGCAAGAAGTGACCGGAGAAATCAGGCCTTTCATCACTCCCATGGTAGAATCACTACTCTTCTTGGGTGAGATAGACTTTATTAGGGCGAAAATGCTCTTTGCTCAAACCATTAATGCCTGCATTCCCGAAATTGCAGGCGCCCCATATATCGAATGGTATCAAGCCACACACCCCTTACTCAAATTAACACTCAGCAAGCAAGGAAAGGAAATCATTCCGCTCGACATCAAACTCACCCACAACCACCGCATTCTCCTCATTTCCGGCCCGAATGCCGGAGGGAAATCCATCTGCCTGAAGACCGTTGGCCTGTTGCAATATATGGTGCAATGCGGATATCCCATTCCCGTTCATGAAAGTTCGCGCGTCGGAATCTTCGACCATATCTTCCTTGACATCGGCGACGACCAAAGCATAGAGAATGACCTCAGCACCTATTCGAGCCATCTCATCCACATGAAACAGATGATCAAATCGAGCGATGAACATAGTCTTATCCTCATTGACGAATTCGGAAGTGGGACTGAACCTCAAATCGGTGGCGCCATTGCCGAAGCCATCCTGAAACGCTATCTCGAAGTAGGAGCCTACGGAGTCATCACCACTCACTTCCAAAATCTAAAATCTTTTGCCGAAGCACACGAAGGCATCGTCAACGGAGCCATGCTCTACGATGTACAACATCTTCAACCGCTGTTCATCTTGCAAGTAGGCAGTCCGGGCAGTTCGTTCGCCCTCGAAATCGCCCGGAAGATAGGAATACCCGAGACCATCATGAAAGATGCGGCCGAAATCGTCGGACAGGACTACATCCTGTCTGAAAAATATCTACAAGAAATCAACCGCGACAAAAGATATTGGGAGAACAAACGCCAGAACATCCGGAAACAAGAGAAACAACTTGACGACCTTCTGCAACGCTATGAAAACGAAATGCAGCAATTGCAGGCTCAAAAGAAGGACGTCATCACCAAAGCACGCGAAGAGGCATCGCAACTGCTAAAAGAATCGAACGCCAAAATTGAGCAGACCATCCGCTCTATCCGTGAAGCACAAGCTGAAAAAGAACGGACAAAAGAAGTACGTAGCGAACTCGAAACCTTCAAGAACGAAATCGCCAACACGTCTCAGGAAGAAGACCGCATTGCCAGGAAAATTGAGCAAATCAAGCAACGTCAACAACGTAACCGAGATCGCAAAAAAGAAAAAAACGTCTTATCTCCCGCCCAAGACTCCTCGCCAGCCCCGTCCAAGCCGGTCCGCAAAGCGCTTCATGCCGGTGACACCGTACGCATCAAAGGGCAAGTTTCCACAGGACGTATCGTCAGCCTCCAAGGCCGAACTGCCCGCGTTCTTTTCGGCGTAATGTACACCACGGTACCCGTAGACCGCCTCGAACCTGCAACTCCCCAAGAAGAAGCTACAATCAGTTCTGTCGTTCAGGCCGTCAACAACTCTACCCGTCGAACCATCGACGAGCGACGCTCACACTTCAAAACAGACATAGACCTCCGTGGTTATCGGGGAGATGAAGCCTTAAATGCAGTCCGTTACTTCATCGACGACGCCACCATGCTTGGAATACCACGTGTACGCATCCTCCATGGCACAGGCACCGGCGCACTACGAAGCCTCATCAGGCAATATCTCGCCAGCTACCCCGGCGTTCGCTCTGCACACGATGAAGACGTACGCTTCGGCGGCGCCGGGATAACCGTAGTCGACCTCGAATAACCGGCCTCGTTAGTAATAAATAAGACCGCAGCCTCGTCCGCAAACACTTTTTTTCCTACATTTGCCCCATACGTACAGACCAAACAGCCACAAACCAATTTACTAAACACAATATCTATCAACCATGGAAACCAACGAACTGAAAGAAATCGTATCACAGTTTGACATCAAAGGAACAGTGGGCGAAATCAAGCCCCTCGGCAAAGGCCTCATCAACGACACTTACAAAGTGGTCACGACCGAAACCGACTGCCCCGACTACGTGCTGCAACACATCAATAACTCCATTTTCGAAAACGTCGGAATGCTGATGGACAACATCATTGCCGTCACAACCCACATCCGGCACAAACTTGAAGCACAGCATACAGGCGACATAAACCGCAAGGTGCTTACATTCGTCCCTTTGAAATCGGGTAACACGTACTACTACAAACATACAGACGGAACCTATTGGCGCATCATGCTCTTCATTCCCGACGCAGTCACCAAAACCGCAGTCACCCCTGAGTCCTCGTTCGAAGTGGGCGAGACTTTTGGCAACTTCCAAGCCATGCTGGCCGACATTCCCGTCGAACTGGGTGAAACCATCCCCAATTTCCACAACATGGAATTCCGTTTGCGGCAACTACGTGATGCGGTTAAAGAAGACAAGGCCGGACGGGTGGCCGAAGTGAAAGACCTTCTGGATGAAATAGAAAAACGCGCAGAGGAAATGTGCAAAGGCGAACGCCTGCACCGCGAAGGCAAACTGCCCAAACGAATCTGCCACTGCGACACCAAGGTCGACAACATGATGTTTGACAAAGACGGAAACGTTCTCTGCGTCATCGACCTCGACACCGTGATGCCTAATTTCATATTCTCAGATTTCGGCGATTTTCTCCGCTCCGCAGCCAACACCGGCAAAGAGGACGACAAAGATCTCAACAACATCAATTTCAACATGGAGATTTTCAAATCATTCGCTGCCGGCTACTTGAAATCCGCCCGATCGTTCCTCAGTCCCATCGAAATCGAGAACCTGCCCTACGCCGCCAAACTTTTCCCATACATGCAAGCCGTCCGCTTCCTGGCCGACTACCTGAACGGCGACACATACTACAAAACGGCCTACCCCGAACACAACCTCGTCCGCACCCGCGCCCAATTCAAGCTCCTCCAAAGCGCCGAGGCCCACGAGGACGAAATGCAGGCTTTCATCGCCACGTGTTGAGATATGTAACAGATTGTACGAGCATTCCGGACACAACGAACCGGAACAGAATGTGTTTCACTCGGAGTTCGGTGGCTTCCTCCACCGAACTCTATTTTTTATAACCTCATTCCAGCGGATTGCCATGCCGGGGTCTTTTTACCAAACCAAGCGTCGGGAACAATCGGTGGTTATTCTCTAAAAAAACGACAGGCAGTAACGCCAAACAAAAATACATGCCGAAATGAAGATGCAAACGGAGGTGTAAAGGTTTACGTCGTCTCATTATTATAGAAAAGGAGAATTCCCCGGCATAGAATCGGGACATTCTCCTTTTCTCTCTTTATTTCATCAGCGAAAATGTGCTGGGGCAAACTTTTGTCGGATACAGGTTGCCCCTTGTTTATTTCACAAGAATCTTGGTCCTCTTATTCCCGACCACCACTATTATATATGTGCCGCTTTGAACGTTTACTTGCCCGTCACCACCTTTGTATAACATAACTCCATCGAGCGAATACACACGGGCTTCCACTCCTTTGGGAATACCAGATAGGTGATGGCTTTTGGTGCCGCAAAAAGCTTATAGTCGTCATACACAACGTCCGATATGGCCGTAGGAGCCACCACCGTCAACGTTTTAGACAAGCGTTCTGACGAGTAATAGTTCTTGTTCCCCTCCTGTACGGCACGGATGATAAGCGTGCCCGTGCCGTAGCAATCGAGCATCGTGCGCGCACCGGCCTTGTAAAGCGAGACGAAGTTGTTGTCAGGTAGAATGTAAGTCACGTCTAAGCCGGATGAGGCCGTCGCGTTGAGCTCAATCTGTCTGCCCACGTTGATCTGCGACAAGTCCTGTGCCCAAGTCAAGGTCTGGTTGGCCTTCGTGATGGTGAGCGTCCCACCTTTGTAGACGAAGTCATAATTATCCGCTTCGCCACCACTGATGAACGTGCTGTATGTGCCGACGTCCGACGTTTTCATGGCCTCGAAAACAGCCGTCGGCTTTTTCTCCAGGACACTTTCTGTCTCGTTGTTGACGAAGCCCGTATAACTCAACTCGATTTCGGGGTTCTCCTCGCCATAGGCGCGTTCGTAGTCGGGCGAAGTCACCGTGAGGCTGTGCTTCATGATGGTAAGTTCGCCGTCCGAATAGGTGAAATCATAGTTCTGCGCAGTGCCGCCGCTCACTTTGATCGGATAACTTCCCGCTTTGCTCGTCAGCACGGCCGAAGTGGTCACCGTGGGCTGTTTGGCCTGCGCGGTCTCGTCGTCTCCGTTCACAAAACCCGCATAGATGCACCTGAACGTCGGGTTCTGCTCATAGTAGAACCTCTGCGCATTCCCTGCCCTAACCTGCAACGGCGCTTTCGTCACAGTCAGACGTCCGGACGCAATGCCCGACAATTCATAATCGCGGGGCACGCCGCCGGTGGCCGTAATGGCATAGTCGCCACGTTGCTCCGTGCCGTAGCCGCACAGCTGACGGTTGGTTGAGTGGACCATACCGGGGCTGTTTCCCCATTTTTCAGGCCAGTATACTCAATCTGGAAACTGGGGTTTGGCGCGCCATATGTGCGCTCGGCGTTCTTCACCCTCGCGGTGAGCGGCGCTTTCGTCACGGTCAGCGTGCCCGGCTCGTAAGTGATGTCGTAGTTCTTGGCCTTGCCGCCGGAGAGCGAAATGGTGTAAGTGCCCGCCGGGCTGCTCTTATCAGCATTCACCAATACCTCCACCGGCTCTTCGAGCACGCTCTCGTTTTCGTTGTTCACCAAGCAAACAAATATCACCCCGACATCATCAAATGCCAACCGTAAACCAATCTCACGAAAGGTCTGCACGCACAAAAATTCATGACGGGGTTCTTCTCTATCTGCTGAAAAGAGGGGAGTAGTGTGCACACAAGAAGAAAACAGAACCATTGTCCCGATCCTCCAAACACAACCTGTATTGCGCCGGATAGGATGGCGTATAAAACAAACCCACACCGCTAATATCCGCCGGACAAGGCCATCCAGACGCCCTCACCCACCGCGCTCGCAGTCCGCCCATGGCAGAACGATCAGCAGGATCGCTATGACCGTAAAGGCCGTCCATCGAACAATTGAGCGGGAGGTGAGAAGGGGTAAAATCATTATGGAAAGGAACAATCTTGTTTCTTGTTTTTTCAGAGACATTTGCGCAGACATCCGGAAAGCCGTCAGCACAAATGTCTCTGGGATGTTTATTGCGTCTGCGCAAAGCGGAGGTACTGCCCCTCCTGCCAGATGCGGAACTTCTTCAACTCGCTGTCGGCGGGGTATCTTTTGCCGTCATTATCCAGTTCTTGGTATTGGTCCGCGTAGATAAGGTTCAATCCGTAGTGGTTGTCCGTGGAGCATTCTTGGATGACGCCGCGCTGGTTGAATACCATCGTGGCCTTGTCCTTGTTCAGGATGACAACCGTTATCCACGATGGTATCTCGTAGCACCATCCGTGGAGGACCAAAGCTGTTACGTGTACATCCAAGTGCTTGACCGTTACGTATCCTAATCGTGAGCCATCGTCTAACGGATATGCACCATCCCATGCCTCCTTTGACTTTATTCTGAGAATGGATTTTCCGGCACATTTGATATCAATGGCATCAAAGCGTTTGATATCATTTGAAGCTGTTTCCATCTGGGAGAGGCTGAGGGTATAGGTATATGCCTTGTCAGCGGATTGAACCGTGACATCGGCTTCATGTTTCATGATGATTCCGTCGTTCCATAGTTCACGCTCACCGATGAACTTGGCGTTGGGCACAACATCTCCTGCTGCGTCGTAGGCAAAAATGCGCTCGCTCGTCTGGGCGTAAATCGTTGAGCTCATGAAAAGCAACAAAATTGAAATAATTGTCATTCTCATTTTATAGATTTGTTTATAAGGACTCCTGTCACCGACAGACGAGAGACCACATCTCATTGCGTCTGCGCAAAGCGGAGGTACTGCCCCTCCTGCCAGATGCGGAATTTCTTCAACTCGCTGTCAGGCGGCCATCGGTTGCCGTCATTATCCAGCTCTTGGATTTCGTCGACATAGGTAAGATTCAGCCCATAAGGCAGGTCTGTGCGACATTCCGTCACTTCTCCGCGCTTGTTAAATACAATCGTCGCTTTGTCTTTGTTTAAGATGACGATCGTAATCCAAGAAGGAGTGGAATCATAGTTCCATCCGAGAAACACCAAAGCTGTGACGTGACGATCGAGATGTCGAACAGTAACGTATCCTAACCGAGTACCATTATCTAATACATAACTTCCATTCCATGCTTCTTGGGACTTAATATGGTATATGGACTTTCCGCCACAACGGATGTCTATTACGTCAAAGTATGTGGGATTGCCCACGGCTTCCATCTGTGACAAGCGGAGATCATACTTATAAGCCTTGTCAGCGGATTGAACCGTGACATCAGCTACGTGAACTGTTATTACCCCGTCGTTCCATAGTACCCGTTCACTGATAAACTTGGCGTTTGGCACGACGTTGCCCGCCGCGTCGTAGGTGAAGATGCGCTCTCCGGTTTGGGCTTGAACCGCTACGCCCATAAGAAAGAATAAAAGAAAGATGATTATTGTTCTCATTTTGTGAATTGGTTAATAAGGTCTCCCGCCCGGTTGATAGCGGGAGACCACCTTTCATTGCGTCTGAGTAAAGCGGAGGTACTGTCCTTCCTGCCAGATGCGGAACTTCTTCAACTCGCTGTCAGGCGGCCATAGGTTGCCGTCATTATCCAGCTCTTGGATTTCGTCGACATAAGTGAGGTTCAGCCCATAAGGCAGGTCTGTACGGCACTCTGTCACGACACCACGTTGGTTGAACACTAATGTGGCTTTGTCCCGGTTTAGGATGATGATAGTTATCCATGGCGGTGTGGAGTCATAGCACCAGCCAAGGAAAATCAAAGCCGTTACGTGTACATCCAAATGCCGGACGGTTACATACTCCGGTATGAGTTTGTCTTTCGTAGTGTAAGAATTAGCTTGCCATGCCTCCCATGCATGAAGGCTCAGAATCGTTTTCCCCGCATACTTGATGTCAATAGCTTCAAAGATATCAGGGTCATTTGCCCCTTCGAGCTGTGAAAATAGAAGTTCATACTGATATGCTTTGTCCGAAGAGAAAATCTCCGTTTGAGTGACAGGATGGAACTCAGGTTCTGCCGTCAGATCTAAAGGCTCGATAAAACGTGAATCAGTCACCACATTGCCCGTCGCGTCATATTTGAAAATTCTGGTATTCTGAGCATAAGAAATTATACCGTATACGAACATAACGAGTATTGTAAACGCTTTTTTCATTTTTTCTTGTAGTAAAATACCTCTATCTGATCTTTCTTGTTTTTACTAAATCTGTAATTTAATCCTTAATACCTCTACGACGGCCATCACCCATCTCCAAGGCTTTCGGAACCTTTGTTTTCCAACCTCTTCCAGGCAAAGGGTTGCTTGGAACGATTACAACAACATCCCCGCTTTTATCAGGATTAGGGTTCATCCAACCGACCACCATGAAATAACCTTTGTTGACATAGTCTGGGGGCTTTAGACAATTGTATGGGATGCCACGATTCTGGATGCTGTGCCCAATAGCCTATCATCTCGTTGGTTTGTGCCTGCATACCATCAGGGAGCGGGCCAACCAGTTCCTTGAACATCTCTTGTACACTGAAACCACAGATGGGCATGCTCTCTCCGTATTTCCTTGTCAGTTGGTCACATACCTTAACGGCTGCGTTGGTAATGTCGGCCGGGATGAGGTAACTTCCCTGTGCCGGTTGGCTTCCACCTACGGTCTGTCCTCCGCGTTTCTTTCCGCTTTCTATGTTTTTCACGGTTTCAGCCCATGAAGTGGGGCCACTTTTCCGCCTCGCTCGCCGAGGTAGAGCTTGGCCAAGTCCACCATCAGGGGCGGCGGGCCGCTATCGTCATGCAGCGGATCGGTCTCGTCGAACGCCATACACGGGGCAAAAGAGTAGATAGCAAGAGCGCAAGGGATGCCAAACGGTATTTCTCATGGGCTTATGGATTGAAGGTGAACAAGTGTGGGCAAAATTAGGCAAATGTCTGAACCCGCCAAACTTTTTTCCTGCAAAAAGCCATCCCGCCATGGATATTCCCGCGAGGCGGGAGCGGGAGAGAATGTCCGGTTTATTGCGTCTGCGCGAAACGCAGGTAAGTCCCTTCCTGCCAGATGCGGAACTTCTTCAACTCGCTGTCGGCGGGTGAAGGTGTGGTGTGCCAGGTGTTGTCGTATTCTTGATTATGGTTTTGGGGGGCGATGCTCAATCGTCTTTGGGCAACGAAGCATCAATGATTCGACGCACGGATGCTGCCACACCGCGCCCCCACCCTTTCACTTCACGCCAAGTCATTGCGCGTTGCGGCTTCAATCGGCGATAGGCCTCACGCACACCGATGGGAAGGCCGACGCCTACCACCGTATAAAGCACGACGAACCATGCCGACACGCCGCGGGCATAAACCACCGGGTGGCCTCCAACCTGAAGCCAGTCAAGCCCATAACAGGCCACGACCACTGCGCTCACCAACTTGAATGCCGCAAAATGGAACGCAAAAACACAGAGTGTCCGCTCTCCGACGTAGGCAAGCCCCCGGGCCACCCATCCACCCCAAGCATGGATACGCACAGACAGATAATAGCACAACACGAAACCGGCCAAAGCCGGAACAGGGAAACTGACGAACTGTGTAAACGTAGCATTGTAGCCCATCGACGTTCCAAAAGTAAACGTAGCGAGCACAAGCAGGGCCAACGACACTGTCACCACACGCCAATCGAGCGGAACATGATTGCGATAGCGGGCAAAAAGAAAGCCGATACCGAAGAAGAAAAGCCCCATCAGGTCCCTATAACCACCCTGAGCCAATCCCGTTATGCGTAAACCGGCCGTCACCTTCCATAAGGTGAGCAACAAGGCGACACCGCAAACGGCCCACCCGACGGTCTCCACTGCACGCAACCTCCTGACCCGCCTCAACAGCTTGAACAAGACCAGATATCCCACCGAAGCGAACAGCAGCGCCCTGAAAAACCAGAATGTCCCTGCCAGAAATTCATCATAACCCGACATGTTGAACACGATGCTCCACGCGCGTTGCTGAAAGTCGTGCCACGTATAAGGATGGAGCACGCCGCCTGCCGCGTTGCCGTAGGTTTCATTCAAAACGCCTGTCAAAAACAGCAAATTATGCAGACACAGGAAAACAAGACTCCACGTCACAAACGGCACGTAAAGCTTTCGCAGCCGACGAACCACAAACGTCTTTTCCTCGTCGAGATAACGGAGCTTGAAAAAGTAGCCTGCGCAGATAAAAAAGAGCGGCATGTGGAAAAGATAGATAAAACGCGAAGGATAGCCGGTCAGTCCCGCATGGCCCAACACGACAAGTATAATCCCGATGCCTTTACAGATGGAGAACGTACGGTCACGCATGATCTTCTGAAAATAACGTAGAAACGAACCATGTCGGCACGACAGCCCCCGAACGGGGTATGGATGAAGGTTCATGGCGCACAAAGGGCTGCAAGAAGTGGAAAAGCCATCCGGCAAGCCGTTGCCGGGGAGGCATCTGTCTACGCCGCTCTGGCGTAAGCTGATAGCAGGCTGACTTCTGCTGTTCAAAAAGGCCCTCTATCTGCTGCGTAAAACACGTATCGGCCACGAGCAGATTGCACTCATAATCCCACGACAGACTCCGGCTGTTCAGGTTGGCCGAACCCACATAAGCCAACTCCCCATCGACGGCCATCACCTTCGTATGGTGGAAACCGCCTTGAAACACGTAGACCTTTGCCCCCCAGCGCATGAGTTTGTTCGCGTTATACTCCACGATGCGGGGCGTGATGGGAATATCGCTCTTTTCCGACACCATGACTTCAACGTCCACCCCTCTTTCAACCGCCCGTCGAAGGGCCTTGCGCAACTTGCGGTTCAACGTAAAATATGGGTTGATAATCTGGATGTGATGCCGGGCGGCATTGATGGCCGCCAGGAAAGTCTCGCGGACTACAGTTGGCGTGATGTGAGGTTCCCGATTGACCACCCCCACGAGCTTACGCCCGGCCGTTGCGGTCGTGTCCGGCTTCAAGTCGGCAAAACGCTTCCGCGGATCGGCACAACCGGGATAGTACTGCGGGCCGCGGACGTGCTGATGAGTAGTCATGTTCCAAATGTGCAGAAATATAGACTGCAACTGCCCCACAACGTCGCCTTCCACACGCATATGGAAGTCATGCCAAGCCCCCAACTCCTTCTTGCCCTTAATATAGTAATCGGCCACATTCATGCCACCGATATAGGCCACCATGCCGTCGATCACCACGATCTTACGATGGTCGCGACTCAGCGCATGGTTGAGATAGGGAAACCGGAAAGGGTCGAACTCGTAAATCTCGACCCCATGTTCGCGCAGCAGGCGAAGATGGCGGGCGCGCAAGGGACGATTGTTCGACTTGTTTCCGAAACCGTCGAACAAGGCGCGGACCTCAACTCCCTCCCGGGCCTTCCGGGCCAGGAGGGTGAACAGTTCGGTCGAGATGGAGTCGTTGCGGAAATTGAAGTATTCCAGGTGGATGCTTTCGCGGGCGTCACGCACGGCCTTGAACAGGTCGTCGAATTTCTCCTGCCCGCTTTCGAGGGGCACCACACTGTTGTTGTCCGTAAAAACAATATGGTGCTCACGCCGCAGAAAATCGACCACGGCGGAATCGCTGCGTTCCCCCGTCTGGGCATACGCCACGCCCCTGCCTCCACCCATGACGGCAAACAAGAACACCCCACAACAGACGGCTATCCGGCCAAGCCTTCCCATCAGAACATCGTACTGAAAGAATCGACAATCCCCAACAAATGCTTATGAGGGTCGCAGACCAACACCGAATGAATCTTGTGCGTGTGCATCAGGGCATCTATTTCCGTAATTTTGGCATCGGCCGAGACGGCTTTGGGCTCACGCGTCATGATGTCAGCCACGGTCAACGTGAAAAACTTGTCCTGCTTGCTTTCCATAGCGCGGCGCACGTCGCCGTCGGTGATGATGCCCTCCACACAGCCCTCGGTCACTACGACACACAGGCCCAGGCGTCCCCGGCTCATGTGAATGACGGCCTCTCCGAGTTTCATGTCGGCCGGGACAACTGGCAGTTCGTCCGTGCGCATCACGTCGCGTGCCCGCGTCAGCAGGCGTTTTCCCAACGTGCCTCCGGGATGGAACTGAGCAAAGTCAGAGGCTTTGAAATGACGCGCTTCCATCAGCGCACAGGCCAAGGCGTCGCCCAAGGCGAGGGCCGCGGTCGTAGACGACGTCGGAGCCAGCCCCAACGGACAGGCCTCGTGGGCCACGCCGGAATTGAGGTGGGCCGTAGCGTAGCGGGCCAACAGGGATTCGGGATTGCCACTCATGCCGATGACGGGGACATGATTTTCCAACAGATAGGGAAGAAAACGCAAAAGTTCGTCGGTCTGCCCCGAATTGGATATGGCGAGCACGACATCAGTCTGGGTGATGACACCCAAGTCGCCATGAAAGGCGTCGAGCGGATTGATGAAAAAACTCGGCGTGCCGGTCGAAGAAAGCGTCGCGGCAATCTTCGCCCCGATATGTCCGCTCTTCCCCACTCCCGTCACAATGAGTTTTCCCTTGCATCGGAGGATGAGATCCACAGCTTTGTCAAAATCAGCATCCAGCCGAGGTATCAGGTCCAGCAGCGCCTGCGCTTCGTCTTTCAGGCACTTCACTGCAATTTCTGTCCATTTACTCATAACAACGAGGTGATTACGGTTTCAAGTTCGTCTAAATGAAGCATATTGGGGCCGTCGCTCAACGCACGGTCGGGGTCGGGATGGGTCTCAAAAAAATACCCCGTTGCCCCGAACGCCTTGGCCGCCAGGGCCATGGCGGGCACAAACTGGCGGTCGCCGCCCGTTTTCCCTCCGGCGGAACCGGGACGTTGCACACTGTGTGTGCAATCCATGATGACCGTATCGGTGAAAGCCTTCATAGCCGGAATGTTCCGGAAATCAACCACCAGATTGTTATACCCGAACGCATTGCCCCGCTCCGTCAGCCACACCTCACGCGCCCCGGCGTCGCGGCATTTCTCGACCGGATAGCGCATGTCTTCGCCCGAAAGGAACTGGGCTTTCTTGATATTGACCGTGCATCCGGTTTTTGCGGCCGCCACCAGCAAATCGGTCTGCCGGCAAAGGAAAGCGGGAATCTGCAACACGTCGGCCACCTGGCCCGCAGCCCCGGCCTGACCGCTCTCATGAATGTCGGTCAGCAGCCGCAGGCCATAACGCGACTTCACGTCGGCCAGCATCTGCAAGCCCCGCTCGAGCCCCGGCCCCCGATACGACCGGATGGAAGTGCGGTTCGCCTTGTCAAACGAGGCTTTGAAAATGATGTCCAATCCGTATTTTCTATTCAGTTCTACCAACCGCCGCGCCACGACGTCGAGCAATTCCGCCGACTCTATGACGCATGGACCGGCTATAAATATAGGTGTCATGCTCCGTACGTTTTTGTAAATTACGGCAAATATACAATTTTTACTGCAAACCAACGTTTTCTCGCCTGGCCTCTTCATTCGCACATAGTGCCGGCCGCACCTCCGAACCACCCTTCCGACATTCCCGGACGCAGCGCCTGCCCACCCATACGCCGCCACGAGCCGCGAGGCCCACGCCCCACGCCGTTCCGGACGCAGCGACCGGCAAAACGGGAACTGCGCCCGTCCGGACAAACGCAGCGACGCTTTTTTTAAGGCCACAGCTTGCCCGTCCTGAAAAAATGGACTAAATTTGCGCAGCAATTTTAATTACGACAATACAAACAGTTATGAAAAAGAGTGCTTTGCAAATCGCAAGAGCTGCCTACCAGCCCAAACTTCCCCAGGGACTTCGCGGTAACGTAACCATCAAAGAAGGAACCCCGACGCAGAGCGTGGCCGACCAGGAAGAGATAAAGAAACTCTTTCCGAACACGTACGGCATGCCGTTGGTCGAGTTCGTCCCCTCGCAGGAAAAGCGCGAATACGCCCCGATGAACATCGGCGTCATCCTCTCAGGCGGTCAGGCTCCCGGCGGACACAACGTCATTTGCGGTCTCTTCGACGAACTTAAAAAACAGAATCCGGCCAACAAACTTTACGGCTTCATCCTTGGCCCCGGCGGCTTGGTCGACCACAAATACATGGAACTGACTGCCGACATCATCGATGAATACCGCAACACCGGCGGATTCGATATGATCGGCTCCGGCCGCACAAAGCTGGAGACCAAGGAACAATTCGAAAGCGGCCTGCAAATCATCCGCGAGCTCGGCATCAAGGCCGTCGTCATCATTGGAGGCGACGACTCGAACACCAACGCCTGCATCCTCGCCGAATACTATGCCGCCAACAACTACGGCGTGCAGGTCATCGGCTGCCCCAAGACCATCGACGGCGACTTGAAAAACGACCAGATCGAAACCAGCTTCGGCTTCGACACGGCCTGCAAGACTTACGCCGAGGTCATCGGCAACATCCAGCGCGATGCCAATTCGGCCCGCAAATACTGGCACTTCATCAAGCTCATGGGCCGCTCCGCGTCGCACATCGCGCTCGAATGCGCCCTGCAATGCCAGCCCAACGTCTGCATCATCAGCGAAGAGGTTGAGGCCAAGAACCAGACACTCGACGACATCGTGACCTACATTGCCAACGTGGTCGCACAGCGCGCCGCCGACGGCAACAACTTCGGCACGGTGCTCATCCCCGAAGGCCTCATCGAGTTCATCCCGGCCATGAAGAAGCTCATCGCCGAGCTGAACGACCTCCTGGCCAAGCCCGAAGCCGCCCAGGTGGCCGCTGACGAACAGCGCGACTGGGTGATGAAAAACCTCAGCAAGGAGAACGCAGACATCTACGCCTCGCTGCCCGAAGGCGTAGCCCGCCAGCTCACCATGGAGCGCGACCCGCACGGTAACGTACAGGTGTCCCTCATCGAGACAGAGAAGCTCCTCTCCGAAATGGTCGGCAAGAAGCTCGCCCAGTGGAAGTCGGAAGGGAAATACACCGGCAAGTTCTCCGCACAGCACCACTTCTTCGGCTACGAAGGACGCTGCGCCGCCCCCTCGAACTACGACGCCGACTACTGCTACGCCCTCGGCACGAGCGCCGCGCAGCTCGTCGCCAACGGCAAGACGGGCTACATGGCCATCGTCAAGAACACGACCGCACCGGCCGCTGAATGGGTCGCAGGAGGTGTGCCCATCACGATGATGATGAACATGGAGCGCCGCCACGGCGAGATGAAGCCCGTCATCAAGAAAGCCCTCGTCAAGCTCGATGGCGCACCGTTCAAGACGTTTGCCGCCCACCGCGACGAATGGGCCAAGAACACGTGCTTCGTCTACCCCGGCCCGATCCAGTACTTCGGCCCGACGGAAGTCTGCGACCAGTGCACGGTCACGCTGAAACTCGAACAGGGCAAGTAAACCGTCACCCTGTCAAACCGTAAAACCGGGTGAGCC
>USCX01000021.1 GCA_900553285.1 uncultured Prevotella sp. | reverse complement strand
GCCCATCCCCTTCCACCGCATCACGTGTCCCACACAGAAAGCCATAGAACTCTTTCGCCGCGAGGGCCTCGAAAACAAGGCCAAACTGCTCGAAAGCACAGGCGCACTGTACACCTACTACTACACCCTGGACGGCACGGCGGACTACTTCTACGGCTCGCTGCTCGTCAATACCAGCCAAATCCGGCTGTTCGACATCATACCCTACTTCGACGGACTGCTCATCCGCCTGCCCGACCGACACAACCCGACGCAACTGCAACCCAAGACCGAACAACGGAAAATCTTCAGCGTCTTCAACGAACATCACCGCTGGCAGGAAATCCTTGGCGTTTCGACTGTCGGCGAGTTCAACGAAGCCTGCGAACACGGCTTTACGAACGAACTCATCAACGTTTCGGAAGCCCTGCAAGAAAAGAAGATCAGCCGGCTCGCCGACGCCATCGAGGCGCGGCCCGAAGTGAAAGTCATTCTCATCTCAGGCCCTTCGTCGAGCGGAAAGACCACATTCTCAAAGCGCCTCTCCGTCCAGCTCATGGCCTGCGGGCTCAAACCCGTCCCCATCTCTCTCGACGACTACTTCGTCGACCGCGAAAAAACACCCCGCGCCGCCAACGGCGACTACGACTACGAACACATCGAAGCCCTCAACATCCCGCTGCTCACCCAGCAGCTCAAAGCCTTACTGGCAGGCGAAGAAGTGGAACTCCCGCGCTACAATTTCCAGACAGGACGGAGCGAGAAAAGCGGGAATCACCTCCGCATCGACCGCCATACCCTCCTCGTGCTCGAAGGCATCCACGCGCTCAACCCCCGACTGACGGCCGAAATCCCCGACGGGCGGAAATATAAAATCTACGCCTCGGCGCTGACCACCATCCTGCTCGATGACCACAACTACATACCTACGACTGACAACCGGCTCCTTCGCCGTATTGTCCGCGACTACAAATACCGTGGCTACTCGGCCACCGAAACCATCCGCCGCTGGCCTTCGGTGCGCGAAGGCGAAGACCGCTGGATCTTCCCCTACCAGGAAAACGCCGATGCCATGTTCAATTCGGCCTTGCTCTTCGAGTTTGCGGCCCTCCGCAGCCAGGCGCTCCCCCTGCTGGAACAGGTGCCGGAGAACGTGCCTGAGTATTCGGAGGCCTACCGTCTGCGAAAATTCCTGCGCTACCTCAAACCCATTTCGACACGAGGCCTTCCGCCCACCTCGCTGCTCCGCGAATTCCTCGGAGGAAGCACGTTCAAATACTGACGCCCGGCGGCAGCTTTCACCACGTTCCGAAAGAAAGCATTACCTTTGCAGAAAACTGACCCAGAAGATGCGTTTCTCCACCCTCTACCGAATCCTATGCCTGACGCTCGCGTTGGGTTGGGCCGGCAGCCTGTCCGGACTGAGAGCCCAGACATTTGCCCATCCAGACCAGGCGACAGAATCCACCCCGGCCGACAACAGGGCGCCAAGCAGCCTGAAAAGCAATGCCGACTCCCTCACGGTCCAACCCCGATACGGCATAGTGAGTTACGACTCGCTGCTCCACGCCATGCCGGAGTACGCCAAGGCCCGCCAAAGCCTGGCCAGATTGCGCAGCCAGTATGACGAAGAGACCGAGTACAACGCCAGCAACTTCAAACGTCTCTTTGTGGAATTTCTTGACGGGCAGAAAAACTTCCCGAAAAGCATCCTGCTCAAACGCCAGCGCGACCTCCAAAACGAGATGGAGCGCGACATTGCGTTCAGGCAGAAGGCCGACAGTCTCCTCCGCGCTGCCGAAGAAGACCTCATGCGCCCGGTGCTGACCATTCTCAACCACGCCATCCGCGCCGTCGGCGTAGAACGCGGCTACGACCTCATCATCAACACGGACCAGAACGTCCATCTTTATTACAACCGCAAACTGGCCGAAGACGCGATGCCTTACGTCCGCGCCAAACTCAAAAACAAATGACCGTGGCTACGCTGCAAGACACCGTCTCACTGCCTGCCGCGCCGGGCCCCATCGGCGTGTTCGACTCAGGCTACGGCGGACTGACCATCCTGCGCCAAATCCGCCAACTGATGCCGGCTTACGACTACCTGTATCTCGGAGACAACGCCCGGGCACCCTATGGCGCGCATTCGTTCGAAGTGGTCTATGAATATACGCTCGAAGCCGTCCGCCTCCTCTTTGCGCGGGGATGCCACCTCGTCGTTCTGGCCTGCAACACGGCGTCGGCCAAAGCCCTGCGCACCATCCAACAAAACGACCTCGCCGCCCTCGACCCGACGCGTCGCGTGCTCGGCGTCATCCGTCCCACGGTCGAAACGCTCGGCAACCTGACCCGCTCGCGCCATGTGGGCATCCTTGCCACAGCCGGAACGGTCAACTCGCAGTCTTACGTGATGGAAATTCACAAGCTATATCCCGACATTTCGGTCAGCCAGATGGCCTGCCCCATGTGGGTTCCCCTTGTGGAAAACGACGAATACGACTCACCCGGCGCCGACTACTTCGTCCGTAAACGTATCGAAGGCATCATGCGCGCTGACCCTGAAATCGACACCCTCGTCCTGGCCTGCACGCACTACCCGCTGCTGATGAACAAGATACTGAAATACACGCCGCCAGGCGTGCGCATCGTCCCGCAAGGGGAGTACGTGGCTTCTTCGCTCAAAGACTACCTCCACCGTCATCCCGAGATGGAAACCAACTGCACCCAAGGCGGCACGTGCCACTACCTCACGACCGAATCGGCCGACAAGTTTGCCGAATCGGCGGCCCTTTTCATGCACGGACCCTGCCCCGCCGAGCGTGTACAACCCTAAACGGAAAATCCCGCCCGTCGTTTTTTCAAACCCGCTGCGTGCCGCTCTTATAAAACCGCGTGAACGTTTCCACAGTCAGCCGGACTGCCCGAACAGTCCGGCTGACTGTTTTTTCTGTCCGGCTGACAGGTTTTCCGGTCAGGGCGACCGTTTCCAAGCCCGTTTTCCCCGCGTTTTTCCGCAGTCTGGAAACCTTTCTCCGCGCACTTTAAAAAACTCTGAAAAATGACATAATTAAGATAAAAGCAAAATTAATTTTCTTTTTCAGCCATAATAAAATCTAAATCAATTAAAAAGTATTATCTTTGCGGCTGAAAAGGGGATTCATAGCAACCAACACAAGACTTGAAACCACCATTAGACATTTTTTATCACTACAACCATAAACCAAACGTAATGAACAAGCGAATGAACTTGTATACAAGCGTCATCGTCGGCGTTCTTGTATCAGGTATGGTTACGTCGTGCAGCATCGACGACGTATACGACCTCGACAAAGAGTTTGACATGACTGTCGGACTGGGCACCGAAGGGTTGTCGTTGAAACTCGGAAACACCGAGCACGTCATGCTGAACGACGTGCTCAACATTGAAGACAACAACCTCGTTGAAACAGACAACAACAACCTTTACTATCTGGTCAAAGAAGATTCCACTTCCTTCGATGTCACTGTGAAAAATGCCATCGGTAGCATCGAGCATGTCGAAATCAACTCTACGCAAGACGTCGTGAGCTTTTCAGATTTCGACAATCCCGGAGGGGCATCCAGTGTCCTTGTGGCCCAAGGCCGCAAGTTCTCGAAGACAGGCGTGGACGGCGAAAGCGCCATCGATGCCAACATCAACGACATCTCGGAGGACATCAATAGCCTGAAAACCATTTATCCGAAAAACTCTGTCTTCGACCTCAAGCTCGAAGTCACTCCCAGCAATCCCGCACTCGACTTCCAAATCGAGAGCGTGCATAACATGACACTCCAATTCCCTCCCTTCATCCACATAGAGGGTGCTGACGCCAACAACGTCCTCCACATCACCGACCGTGACCACGTCGGCTCGGCTTCCATCGTCCTTGAAGAAGTCAATCTCAACAACCTCGAATTCGGCGAGGGCCCCGAGGGCCTCGGCCTCCCCATCGAAACCGACAACGAAGGCAACCGCTACCTCTACATCACCGACGACATCATCATGCGCGGCGATTTCACCGTCACCTCCACCCGCGAACAATAT
This sequence comes from uncultured Prevotella sp., assembly GCA_900553285.1. GTDB lineage: Bacteria > Bacteroidota > Bacteroidia > Bacteroidales > Bacteroidaceae > Alloprevotella. The sequence goes on along the minus strand of USCX01000021.1, from coordinate 11,969 downwards.
ATGCAGGACGGCGATGTGGTCAAAATGCGCCTCTACGTCGAACTGCAAGGCGGCGGACGCATCGAGGCTGAACGTGTGAAAGGCGAAGTAGACCCCGCCATCGATCCGGACATCGACCCCGTCCAAATCAGCGACGACCTGCCTGACTTCCTTACCGACAGCCGCGTCACGCTCAACATGCAAAACCCCACAATCCGCTTTGACATCGACGCCACCAAACTGCCCGTCCCGATAGAATTTTCGAGCCATGTCTCCTCTGTGGCCGACAACGGACAGACCCTCGGCGCCGTGAACCTGCCCGAGCAGGCCAAGAACGACATTCCCTTCGGAGCCACTTCCATTTACTATTACAGCCAGACCGGCGAGCCCTACGACCCGAACGGCATACCCGACGGAAGCCACAAGGAAACCGTCAGCAACCTGAACACGTTAATCCAGAAATTGCCCGACCACATCCAAGTCAACTGCAAGGACGGACGGGTCAACGTCAAGCAGAACGTGTTGCACGACATCCGTCTCAACAATACCTACACGGCCGACGTGAACTACAAAGTGCTCGTGCCTTTCCTCTTCAACGCCGGAACCACCATCGTCTACACCGACTCCATCGAAGACATGAACGACGACTTGAAGGACTACCAGACCAAGGGCATCGACATCACCGCCGACGCGTATAACCTCGTTCCCATGCAGCTCGAAGTCAGCGTCGAACCTATCGACGTCTACGGCCAAACCATCACCGGCATCGACGTGACGACCGACCGCATCCCTGCCGGCAACGGTGTCACTCCCCAAAAGAGCCCCATCACGCTTACGCTGAAGGCTGACAATCCCGCCGACATCTCACGCCTTGACAAACTGCGCCTGCACGTCGTCTCCGTTTCCGAAGCCACTGGCGAACTCCGCTCTGACCAGTACTTCTACTTCGACAACCTGCGTCTGAAACTCAAAGGACAAGTAATCGGTGATTTCAACTAACTCATAAGACTGGCTTGCATTATGAACAATATACTTAAATATACGACAGCGCTCCTGATCGCTTCCGCGGCCACCGGTGCCGCAGCCCAAGACCTGCGTTCTTCCTACTTCATGCAAACGTCGGTAAACCGCCACCAGATGAACCCGGCGCTGCTCGATTCGGCCTACGTGGGCGTACCCTTTCTCAACAACATCAACATCGGTACGACCGGGAACGTCGGTATGGCCGACTTTGTCTACAAAACCAACAAACCGGGCTACGACCTCACCACGTTCATGAATCCCGAAATCAGTGCGGGAGAGTTTCTGGGCAACCTGCACGGGAAAAACCGCATCGACCTCTACGTAAACCTCAACCTCTTCTCGGTGGCCTTCAAGGCCTTCAAGGGTATGAACTCCGTCGAGTTAAACCTCAAATCGAACACCAACGCGAGCTTGCCCTACGAGCTGTTTTCCTTCATGAAAGAGACGGGCGCCCAAGAGCATTACAGCATCGACAATCTCGGCATCCGCACGCAAAACTACCTCGAACTGGCTTTTGGCCACTCCCATCAAATCAACGATCGCCTGAAAGTGGGCGCCAAGATGAAGTTCCTCATCGGAGCGGCATACGCGGACTTCAACGTGGAGCACATGGACGTAACCATGAACGGCGACCAATGGGCCATCCGCGCCAATGCTGAACTTTCGGCAGCACTGGGCAAATCGCAGTTCAGCTATGACGACGACAACGATCCGGCCACTACCGATCCCAACCGCGGCGGAAAAGTCGACGGAATCGACGACTACCAGTTTTCCTTGCCCGGTTTCGGTCTGGCGTTCGACCTCGGCGCCACATACAAGGTGCTGGACAACCTGACAGTCAGCGCCTCCGTCACCGATCTCGGCTTCATCAGCTGGCGCGACGTCAACAAAGCCAGCTCGCGCGGTGAATACATGTTCGACGGCTTCACCGACATCTGGGTCAGCGGAGAAAACAAGGGCAACAAAATCGGCGACCAGTTTGAAAGCCTCGGCGACGACTTAAACCGCGTCTTCTCTGTCTATGACGACGGAAAAGGAAAGAAAGCACAGGCACTTGCCGCCACCCTCAACATCGGTGCCGAATACACCATGCCGTTCTACGACAAGTTCCGCGTGGGCTTCCTCTACACCTCCCGAATCCACGGGCTGTACTCCTACCACCAGGGGATGCTTTCCGCCACCGTCCGCCCGCTCAAATGGATTGAGGCCAACCTGAACACCAGCGGTTCGAGCACGGGATGGCAACTCGGCGGCATGCTGAGCTTCTACATGAACAAGTTCAACTTCTATCTGGCTTCCGACCGCATGATCTGGGGCAAGTTCGGCAAACAGTTTATCCCCCTGAACCGCGCCAATACGAACATCAGCTTAGGTTTCAACATCCCGATGTAACGAAGAAATTCTTCTTTTTCCTTTCACGACCTCCTGTCAGTCTGCTGTAAACGGGCTGGCAGGAGGATTTTTATCCTGGCCACAGCGACGCTGAAAACCATCGCAGTCTCCGTTTTTCGCGCCGCTGCGGCCGCAACGTCTACCGCAGTGACAAGAAACGAGTCCGGCCTGACCCGTTTCTTTTGTGTTTCACGCCGTTTTCCGCATCGTTCCAACCGTCACTCCGTCAGCCGCCTCCGGATGAAGAGCAAGGGCATAAAAAACGGGTCTGACCGCAGGGGCCGACCCGTTGTACCTCCGCCGAGAATCGAACTCGGATCTAAAGTTTAGGAAACTTCTATTCTATCCGTTGAACTACGGAGGCAGTTTTTCGCGGGGCAAAGATACGCATTTCGCCCGACATGCCCCACCTCTCGGGCAATGAAACTGTCATGCCAACGGCCGTTTATGCTTCCACCGGCGGTGCGACCAGAGCCAACCTCCCGGCTGCCGGCGTACGGTTTGTTCCAACAGCTTCATGTATTGGTCTGTCAACTGAAAATCGGGCACCGACCGCACATCGTCGCTCATCAACCGGAACGTGGCCCGGTAATACCCGCGTTTCACCCGCTCCATGTCGACATAGTAAATGGCGGCATTCACCTTCTTGCCGATGCGTTCCGTACCTGTGAAGACAGGAGTATCCTGATTGAAGAAAGTGGTCCAGTCATGTATGTTCTGGACGCGCGGCGACTGGTCGGAGATAAAACCTATCAGCGTCGGGACGCCTTCGGCTTTCAGGTGCATGATGCGGCGGAATGCATCGTATTTCGATATGTTCTCGGCGCCGAAACGCGTGCGCAGGTGCTCGAACAGGCGGTCGAAGGCGGCATTGTTCAGCGGCCGGTAGAGCTGCGCACCGTGCGTCGCGGGATTCTTTATCCACAGCGGGATGGTCGAAACCCACTCCCAATTGAACACATGGCCCAGGTAGAGAAAAACGAACGGATGACTGTCAAACTGTTTTTCCACCTCATCGAGACCGACAAACTCCATGCGCCGGCGGATGTCCGCCTCGCTGATGCTGATCAGTTTCAGCGTCTCGAAAACGTAGTCGCAAAAACGGTGATAGAAATCGCGCGCTATGCGCCGCTGCTCGGCTGCCGATTTTTCAGGAAAGGAATTGGCCAAATTCGTACGCACCACGGAACGGCGGTAACGCCCTATATGATATACGAAAAGATAACATACGTCGGACAGGGCGTAGAGCACGCGAAAAGGCAGGCGCGACAGGGCCTTGAATCCCCGTTCGATGAAAAAATCAGCCAGTTTGCTCATGGTCCGGCAAAGGTAGGAAAAAAAAATCACCCGACTGGATAATGGCACAGATTTAATCACGGTGTGTAGTACGGACCTCACGCCTGGCTTCCTCGTTTCTTTTGTAAACTCATAGGGCGGAGAACATGTTGCCCGCGCGCTGTCCTCCCCCATGCCGCCGGCGACAAAACCAGCCAGGCCGCCCGGCACACGTTTTTTAAGCCTCATGCCGCACCTGCCAGGCCGTCCCGCTCATTCTGTCACTGTGACAGGAGCGACGGGCGCACCGCCCCTGAAAACCGTCACTGCGTCCGTTTTTTCCGCGCGGGCAGACCGCGCCTTCATGTCCCGGACAAAACAAGCCCTGACCCTCATCCGAAAACAGGAAAAAGAGAAGAAAGACACTTCTTCTTTTCCACTAATAAAGAATACGGAGGGAAAGGAACGGGTCATATAGGTGGTTTCTTCCGGATACCCCTTTCGCTTTTCTTTTTTCCCTTATAGGCTGTGGAAACGGTGGATAAGTTTCTTCGGAAAAACTTGCTCATTTCAAAGTCAGTGTTTTATTCACCGCTGAACGGTAGATTATCCACCGGTTCGTTACAGTCAGGAAATCCTTTCCCTGCCTGCGGTAGAGGTCGAGAGGGTCCTGTTTTATCCACACGCGGTGGAAAACTTTTCGCGCTGGGAAAAAATTTTTTCCAACCGGAGGATAAAACCGGGAGAAAAGGCGGAAAAAACGGGTGAAAGAGTGAAAAAGAAAACGAATGAACCTTACGTTCCGTGATTCGCTTTTCAGCTCGTTTTTCTAAGGCTTATCCCATGTTTTTCCTGCTTTTTTACACGGTGTTATTCACCGGTTTTTCGTTTGTCCGGGCGGAAGGATTCCGAAAGTCGGCTTTCGTGTCGGATAAGAGGCAGTCCGCTACGCGGCTACTGCCGAAAAATTACTACCTTTGTCGCCAACAGAAAGAACAGTCTATGAATCAAATGCCCCCTATCACCAAGAACTTGATTATTATCAACGTCATCGTTTTTCTGGCTCAACTTGTTTTCGAACGCTATGGCCTTGACTTGGCTCACATGCTGGGTCTCCATTTTGTGTTGGCCAATGACTTCAAGGTCTGGCAGCTCGTGACGTACATGTTCCTGCACGGTGGTTTTTTCCATCTCTTCTTCAACATGTTCTCGCTGTGGATGTTTGGCCGCATCATAGAGCAAGTGTTCGGGCCGAAGCGCTTTCTGCTTTATTATTTCGTCTGCGGCATCGGCGCAGGACTGATGCAGGAACTCTTTCAGTTCGGCCAGTACGGCATTGAGGGCATGGCCGCTTACGATATGGTAGACCTCGGCGGATATTCTATACCGATGGACATGTATCTCAACACGTGGACCACCATCGGCGCCTCGGGAGCCTGCTACGGCGTGCTGTTGGCTTTCGGCATGACGTTTCCCAACGAGCGGATTATGCTTCTCATTCCTCCTATCCCCCTGAAAGCAAAATACTTCGTCATAGGTTATGCGGCCATCGAGCTGTTTTCGGCCTTCACTTCGGGCGGCGGGCATATTGCCCACTTCGCCCATCTGGGCGGACTGCTTTTCGGTTGGTTGCTCATCCTTTACTGGCGCCATCACCAGGGTCCGCGGCGCGGCGGGTTCACCGGTTGGGAAAATTACAAGCCGCCCCGTCAGAAAAAGTCGCATTTTGAAGATTTCCACCTGCGCATGAGGGGGCTGTTCAGCCGCTTCCGTCGCCATAGGCCGTCGCGCGGATTTAAGGACCGGGGAGCGGACTACGATTACAACGCCCGCAAAAAAGCCCGCGAGGAACGCATAGACCACATCCTTGACAAGGTGAAGCGCTCGGGCTACGACAGCCTGACCGCGCAGGAGAAGAAAGAACTCTTTGATTACAGTAATAAATAATAACTTAGCTTTTCGTGCCAGCCCGTAAGCCTACTCGCCATTCTCAGGGGCTGTTTGCCCGGCTGATGATTGGAGCGCAATGGTGTTCCGTCGTGGGGCTATGGATGTCCGCCGCCTCACAGTACGTGTCGCCAGTGGCATTCCGCTACGCCAGTGTGTTCGGGTTGGCTTTTCCTGTCTTGCTTGCGGGCACGGCTTTCCTAATGGTGACGGCCTTGCTTTTTGCCCGCCGCACCGCATGGATTTCTTTTTTAGGCTTGCTGACGTGCGTGATGAGCATCCGTCGCTACGTACCTGTCAACCTGCCTTCTCCTCCTCCCCGCCACAGCCTGCGCGTGCTCACTTACAACACATATCGTTTCGGCAATTCCGCCCGCAATGAGCAGGACCGTAACGTAGTGGCCGACTACATGCGGAAATCCGGAGCCGACATTATTTGTTTCCAGGAAGGGCATACCACGCCCACCGACTGGGATAAATACATCACTCCCTTGCTTAGCCAATCCTATCCTTACCGGGATACCACGAACCTCAATTTCAACAACAACCTGGGCTGCTTTTCGAAATACCCCATCTTACGTAAGAAACTGGTGTACAGCGTGGGGTTCAATGCGTCGGTGGCCTATGAAATCCTGTGGCAGCACAACGACACCTTACTTGTCGTGAACAATCATTTTGCGTCGAACAAATTGAATCCGGAAGACCGGGATATGTATAAAAAGATAGTGAAAGACCCGGAAACGGCTCCCGTGAAATCCGGTCTCCGCCAATTGTTGAAGAAAGTGACCGACGCAGCCGTCATCCGCGCCCACCAGGCCGATTCGGTGGCCAGGTATATTGCGGTTCACCGTCGTGGCCGGTCGGTGATAATCTGCGGTGACTTCAACGATACGCCCATATCGTACAGCCGTCATCGTATGTCAGAAGGTTTTACCGATGCATACGTTGCTACCGGCTTTGGCGTCGGGCGTTCGTTCAACCGCGATGCCATTTTTGTCCGCATCGACAATATGTTTTGTTCGTCTGACTTGCGTCCTTATGGCGCCCATGTGGATAAGAATATCGTGGTTTCTGACCACTATCCGCTCTATTGTAATTTCAAACGTAAAGAAACAAAGAAATAAACGACTGTAAAGAAAAGGGACTATGCTGACACTCGATACCATCTACAAGGCTACGACGGTGCTCGCCGACGTAATCCGCCCTACGGGCCTGATACACACAGACAAGATAAACCCGCTTTGCGATGTCTACCTGAAACCTGAAAATCTCCAAGTGACAGGTTCTTTCAAGGTGCGGGGCGCCGGTTTTAAGATTTCGCAGCTCACCACGGAGGAAAAGCAGCGGGGTGTTATCGCCTGTTCGGCCGGAAATCATGCGCAGGGTGTCGCTTTGGCCGCCCGTCGTTATGGCATCCCGGCGCTGATCTGCATGCCCGCCGGAGCGCCTATTAGCAAAGTCGAGGCCACGCGCGAACTTGGGGCCGACATTTGTCTGGTCGACGGAGTTTACGACGACGCTTACCGCCGGGCGCTTGAAATCAACGAAGAGCGCGGCATGACGTTCATCCATCCGTTCGACGACGAGTTAGTCATCGCGGGACAAGGCTCAGTGGGGATGGAAATCCTCAACGACTTGCCTAATCTTGACGTGGTGATTGTGCCGATCGGCGGCGGCGGGCTTGCTGCCGGCGTCGCCTTTGCCGTCAAGAGTTTGAAGCCCGATGTGCGTGTCGTCGGTGTGCAGGCCGAAGGGGCGGCGAGCATGGTGACCAGCATCGGACACAATCAGATTGAGTGCCTGCCGTCCGTGCTGACCATAGCGGACGGAATTGCTGTCAAAGAACCCGGAAAAAACACCTTTTCCCTCTGCCAGCAGTACGTCGATGAAATCGTCACGGTCAGCGAGGACGAAATATGCGCCGCCATCCTTGCACTTATCGAACACCACAAACTCATCGCCGAGGGAGCCGGGGCGGTGAGCGTGGCAGCCGCTATGTTCAACAAAGTCGAACTGGCAGGAAAACATGTCTGCTGCATTGTGAGTGGTGGCAATATCGACGTGACGATTCTCAGCCGGGTTATCAACCGGGGGCTCATGAAAGGCGGACGTACCACAGAGATGTTAATCGAAATGCCCGACCGACCGGGGTCTTTGCTCGGTCTTTGTTCGGTCATAGTCCGTTTTGGCGCCAATATCATCTCTGTTCATCACGAACGTAACGGCGAGAGCCCTGACGTGAACTCCTGCAATTTGCGCATCGTTCTCGAAACGCGGAACGCGGACCACATCTCTGAAATCCATCGCGGCATTGAAGATGCCGGTTACTACATCATACAAGAAAAATAAGACACGACAATGAATCATACGCAGTCAAAAGAAGAATTGAAAAAGGCTATCCGTGAGTTGGCCAGTGCAAAGAACGCTGTGCTCTTGGCGCATTATTATACAGAGGGCGACGTGCAGGATATTGCCGATTTCGTCGGCGATTCGTTGGCACTGGCCCAAAAGGCGGCCGCTACGACGGCCGACATCATCGTGATGTGCGGTGTCCATTTCATGGGCGAGACATGTAAGATACTCTGTCCCGACAAGACTGTGCTCGTTCCCGATGCGGCCGCTACCTGCTCGCTGGCCGAGAGTTGCCCCGCCGGGGAATTTGCCCGCTTCGTAAAGGCCCATCCCGGCTACACGGTGATTTCGTATGTCAATACTTCGGCCGCGACAAAGGCGGTTACGGACGTGGTGGTCACTTCAAGCAATGCCCGCCAGATTGTCGAGAGTTTTCCTGAAAACGAGAAAATCATCTTTGGCCCTGACCGGAATCTCGGGTCGTATATCAACGCCATTACAGGCCGGCACATGCTCCTTTGGGACGGGGCGTGCCATGTTCATGAACGCTTTTCGGTCGAGAAAATCGCGGCGCTCAAAGAGCAATATCCCGACGCTAAAATCCTTGCTCACCCCGAATGTCGCGGCGCGGTGTTGAAACTGGCCGACGTGGTCGGCTCGACGGCGGCTCTGTTGAAGTATGCCGTCGAAAGTCCGGAGCGGACGTTCCTTGTGGCGACGGAGAGCGGCATTCTTCACGAAATGAAAAAGAAATGTCCAGCCAAGACTTTCATTCCTGTCCCGCCCGACGAGCCCGGTTGTGCCTGCAACGAGTGTAGTTACATGCGTCTCAACACGCTCGAAAAGGTTTACGCCTGTCTTCGCGACGGACAACCCGAAATCCACGTACCTGCCGATATTGCCGAAAAGGCCATCCGGCCCATCCAGCGTATGCTCGAAATGAGCAAGTGAGGCTTTAAAAAAATGGATAAACCTTGTGAGCGGAGCAACTTTACTTCTGTTGTTCCGCTTTTGCGTATTTGTCTTTTATTTCGTACCAGCGCGGAATTTTGAGTTCCCTGTGGTAAAAGCCTGAATAGGCTTTCTTAAATTTTGTGAGCACCTCCCCGCTTCGTTTCTCGTCTTTTGGTTTTTGTTTCAGTGTCCGGCTATGTAGACACGTTTCTTTTCTTGCGGACGCCGAAGTAGTGGGAGTTAAGGTATGCCCATTCCACTTGGTAGCCCAGTTTGTCCAGATGGGTTAGCATGGTCTCCAACGTGTGGCCCATCTTTTTCGTCTTGTCGCTCATATCGTGGTTGATGAGCCCCTCTACGTTTTCAAGCAGGACAGCCTTGGGATGTTTTTCTGAAACTATCCTTTCCACTTCAAAAAAGAGCGTTCCACGCGTGTCAGTGAAGCCTGATTTTTTCCGGCCGCCGAGAAAGCCTGGCAGGGGAAGCCGGCCAGAAGCATGGCGAAGTCGGGGATTGCTGAAGCGGGCACTTGCGTGATGTCCCCGTGGATTTCCTCATCCGGGTGGTTCTGTTTGAGAATTTGGATGGCAGCTGGCTTGATTTCGGAAGTGAACACGCATTTCGTTTCCATGCCGCGCGCGTGGGCGGCTTCCTCAACTCCTTTCCTTATCCCGCCAATACCGGTAAGCAGGTCTATGGTGCGTAAAACCAAAGTAGCGAAAGAATTAATGTGATGAGGTGTCTTTATCCCCGTCCGTCCGTTTCGATGAGACGGAGAAGGCGGTCGACGGCTTCGTCTTCGGGAATGTTGCGTTCGACGCACTGTTTGCCGCGGTAGAGGCTTACTTTGCCCCGTGCGGCGCCGACGTAGCCGTAGTCGGCGTCGGCCATTTTGCCCGGCCCGTTGACGATGCAGCCCATGACGGCTATTTTCAGGCCGACGAGGTGGGAGGTAGCGGCTTTTACGCGGGCCACTGTTTTTTGCAGGTCGTAGAGCGTCCGTCCGCATCCCGGGCAGCTGATGTATTCCGTACGGGTGGTGCGGGCCCGTGTGGCTTGCAGGATGCCGAAGGTTATGTGGTCCAGCTGCGCCGCAGCGATTTCTTTTTTCCCGGCCGGAGTCATGTTGAAGAGCATAAGGCCGTCTAAAAGTCCGTCGAAGACAAGGTTTCCGGTCTCAGCGGCTGCTTCGAGCATGAGGTCTTCCGTTTCTTCGGCCGGATGGCTGGAATGTTGGAAAACAACGACAGGATGGGTCAGCTGCTCGCGCCATAATTCGTGCACGAGGGCCCGCAGTTCGCCCATCCGGTTGGCATGGTCCGACTGGGCGATGACCACCACTTCGGGGTGGTGACGCAGACATGCCCTTACTTCCTCGTTCATTGCGGGGTAGGACAGGAAAAGAAATTTGGCTGCTGCGGGATTTGTGGACAGCGCCCAGAGGGTGTCGGGCGTGAAGACGGGATAGGTGTCTGCCTCTCCGTCCCACGCTGTGGCGTCGACAAGGTAGGGGCAGTCTTCGCGGTCGGCGCAGTCGGGCAGTTGGCTGCCACAATATATATAGTCCGGACGGACGCCCGGAGTGACAGGATTTCCTAAGTCGCCGACAGGATTTTCTGTCAGGGCGACAGGTTTTCCGGTCAGGCGGGTGCTGATGACGACCGGTGCGTTCGTGCCGCCGATGTTCAGCACGGGGCAGGTCGGCCGGCGTTCGGGACGGAGGTAGTCGAAGGCCGGTGCGGGCGTGCCGGGGATGAATTCATGCCCGGCGCGGCGCACGGCGTATGCGGCCAGTTTGTAGGCCACGGGAACTTCCTTTTCGGGTTCCTCGCTGAGCGAGACCCGCAGCGTGTCGCCTATGCCGTCGGCAAGGAGTGCCCCGATGCCGGCGGCGCTGCGTATGCGGCCGTCTTCGCCCTCGCCGGCTTCCGTCACGCCGAGGTGGAGCGGGAAATCCATGTGCTCCTCTTGCATGGCGTGGCACAGGAGACGGACCGAACGGACCATCACCACGGTGTTGCTGGCTTTGATGGAGACCACTACGTCGGCGAAACCGTCGCGCTGACAGACGCGAAGGAATTCCATGCAGCTTTCGACGATGCCTTCGGGGGTGTCGCCGTAGCGGCTCATGATGCGGTCGGAAAGCGAGCCGTGGTTCACGCCGATGCGCAGTGCCGTGCCGTGTTGGCGGCAGATGGCGAGCAGGCGGCGGAACCGCGTTTCGAGCCGTTCGAGCTCGGCGGCATAGTCTTCGTCCGTGTATTCCAGGTGCTTGAACGTGCGTGCCGGGTCGACGTAGTTGCCCGGATTGATGCGCACCTTCTCCACTATGGCGGCCGCCACGTCAGCTACGTTGGGATTGAAGTGCACGTCGGCCACCAGCGGCCGGTCGTATCCTTCGGCCCGCAGCCGGTCGCGGATCTGGCGCAGGTTTTCGGCCTCGCGGGTGCCTTGTGTGGTGAGGCGGACGTAGTCGGCGCCCGCGTCGAAGATGCGTTTGCATTGTGCCACACAGGCCTCGGTGTCCGTCGTGGCGGCCGTAGTCATGCTTTGCAGGCGGAGGGGCTGGTTGCCTCCCAAGGGGCGGTTGCCTATCCGCACTTCGTGCGACGTCCGTGGCTGATAGTTGAAAAGTGACATAGGCAGATGCGTTTATCCCGGTCGCCTTCAGTCGACCTTGAAGCCGTATTTCACGGTTTTCAGTTCGGCGTTGGCCTTCACGATTTTTTCTTTCAGTCCTTCTTTGTAGGCGGTCAGGCGTCCGGCCAGTTCCTCGTCAGCGAGTGCCAGCATTTCGACAGCCAGGATGGCCGCGTTCTGTGCGCCGTTCACGCCGACTGTGGCCACGGGGATGCCCGGCGGCATCTGGATGATGGAGAGCATGGCGTCGAGCCCGTCGAGCATGCCCTTGATGGGAACGCCGATGACGGGCAGCGTCGTGCCGGCCGCGATGACTCCCGGCAGGGCGGCGGCCATGCCGGCGCCGGCGATGACGACCCGGACGCCGCGGTCTTTGGCCTCGCGGGCGAATTTTTCTACTTCGGCGG
>USCX01000020.1 GCA_900553285.1 uncultured Prevotella sp. | reverse complement strand
CGGCGCCATCGGCTCGAAGCGCATCATGTCGTTCGTCGTCATCGCCTTGCTGCCGGCCCTTCTCTTCGGGATGTACAACATCGGTTACCAGAACTACCGCGCAGGCGGAATCGACGGCACGTTCTGGCAACTTTTCGGTTACGGTTTCCTCGCGTTGCTCCCCAAAATCGTCGTCTCCTATGTCGTCGGCCTCGGCATAGAGTTCGTCGTGGCCCAATGGAAAGGCGAGGAAATCCAGGAGGGCTACCTCGTCACCGGCCTGCTCATCCCGCTCATCATCCCGGTGAGCACACCGCTCTGGATGCTGGCGCTGGCCGTGGCCTTCTCGGTCATCTTCGCCAAGGAAATCTACGGCGGCACCGGCATGAACATCTTCAATCCGGCCATCGTGGCGCGTGCCTTCCTCTTCTTCTCCTATCCCAACCAGATGAGCGGCGAAAACGTATGGCTCAGCAAGGACAGCATCTTCGGCCTCGGCGCCGACCTACCCGACACCTTCACCATGGCCACGCCGCTCGGCTCACTTGGCGCCGAAAACTTCCAGCCCCCCTCGCTGCAAGACATGGTGGTCGGCCTCATTCCCGGTTCGGTGGGCGAAACGAGCGTCATCGCCATTGCCATCGGCGCCGTCATCCTGCTGTGGACCGGCATAGCTTCGTGGCGCACGATGCTCAGCGTCTTTGTGGGAGGCGCCTTGGTGGCCGCCCTCTTCCATGCCACGGGACAGACCCCCTTGACGTGGTACGAGCATCTCTTCCTCGGCGGTTTCTGTTTCGGCGCCGTGTTCATGGCCACAGACCCCGTCACCAGTGCCCGCACGGAAAAGGGTAAATACGTGTACGGCTTCTGCATCGGGGCGGTAGCCATCCTTATCCGTGTAGCCAACCCGGGCTATCCGGAAGGCATGATGCTGGCTATCCTCCTCATGAACGCAATCGCTCCGCTCATCGACTACTGTTTCGTACAGCGCAACATCAGCAAGCGGGCCAAACGTGCAACTCAGAAATAAACCGACAGCCATGAAACTCAACACCAATAGCAATACTTACACGATTGTCTACGCCTCGGTCGTAGTCATCGTAGTGGCATTCTTGCTGGCATTCGTCTCGCAAGTGCTCGAAGGTCCCTCCAAAGCGAACGAACGCATCGACAAGAAGAAACAGATTCTGTCCGCGCTCAACATCCGTGGCCTCGACAACGCACAAGTCGAAAACGAATACGGCAAAGTCGTTACAGCCGACGCCATCATCAACCACAGCGGCGAAATCGTGAAAGCCGGTACCGCAAAAGACGAAGACGGCTTCACGCTCGACAGCAAAAATATCGACTCCGACCACCTGCCCATATACATCTGCCAAGTGAACGGTGTCACGAAATACGTCATTCCGCTTTCGGGGAAAGGGCTATGGGGGGCCATCTGGGGATACATCGCCCTCAACGAAGACGGCAACACGGTCTACGGAGCCTATTTCGGACACCAAAGCGAAACGGCCGGATTGGGCGCCCGCATCAGCGACCTCGACTTCCAGGAGCAGTTCAAAGGAAAGAAGGTCATGAACGACAACGGCAGCGTCGCCCTTAAAGTCGTCAAGAAAGGCCAGGCCAAAGAGACAGACTTCGAATGCGACGGCATATCGGGAGCCACGCTGACAATGAACGGCGTGTCGGCCATGCTCAGCGAATGCATTACCCAATACAAAGCTTTCTTAGCCAGCAAACAACAGCCATAAAACTACGGAATATGAGTAAGTTATTTTCAAAAGAAAACAGGGCCGTCCTCATGGCTCCGCTCAACATAGACAACCCCATCATGGTGCAGGTGTTGGGCATCTGTTCGGCGTTGGCTGTCACCTCACAGTTGGAACCCGCCATCGTAATGGGCCTCTCCGTGACGGTCATCACCGCGTTCAGCAATGTCATCATCTCGCTCATCAGGAAAACCATACCAAACCGCATCCGCATCATCATCCAGCTGGTGGTCGTGGCTGCCCTGGTCACCATCGTCAGCATGATTCTCAAAGCCTTTGCCTACGACGTCAGTGTCCAACTCAGCGTGTATGTCGGCCTCATCATCACCAACTGTATCCTGATGGGACGCTTGGAGGCCTTCGCCATGATGAACAAACCGTGGCCCAGCTTTCTTGACGGCATCGGCAACGGCTTGGGCTACGCATTCATCCTTGTCATCGTAGGTGCCGTACGGGAAATTCTGGGCTCAGGCTCCATTCTCGGCTACAAGATTCTTCCCGACAACTTATACGCCATGGGGTATGCCGACAACGGCATGATGACCATGCCCGCCATGGCGCTCATCATCTTAGGTTGCGTCATCTGGGTCCACCGTTCGGTGAATAAGGAGGACGAAAAGTAATGATAACCGCATAAATCACTTCACAAAATGGAACACGCATTAAGCTTATTCGTCCGGTCTATATTTGTAGACAACATGATATTTGCCTCCTTCTTGGGGATGTGCTCGTATCTTGCGGTTAGCAAAAACGTAAAGACGTCATTCGGCCTCGGCATCGCAGTCACCTTTGTGCTCCTCATCACCGTGCCGGCCAACTACCTTCTGCAAACCAAGATTCTGGCTTCTGATGGTCTCTTCGGCATCGACCTGACCTACCTCTCTTTCATCCTCTTCATCGCTGTCATCGCGGGCATCACGCAGCTTGTAGAAATGGTGGTCGAACGCTTTTCGCCGTCACTCTATTCGGCCTTGGGTATCTTCCTGCCGCTGATTGCGGTGAACTGCGCCATCATGGGAGCCTGCCTGTTCATGCAACAGCGCATAGACATGGACCCGGCCACCAGTACGCAAGCCATATCGAGCTTAGGCGACGCGGTCGTTTACGCCTTGGGAGCCGGATTAGGCTGGATGATGGCCATCGTATGCTTGGCCGCAATCAATGAGAAAATGGCCTACACCGATGTGCCCAAACCCCTGCGCGGACTGGGCATCACCTTCATCACCGTAGGTCTCATGGCGATGGCCTTTATGTGCTTCTCTGGTTTGAACATCTAACTGATAAAACTCTTGACATGACTGGTTCTCTATTTATCACATACAGTATCATCGTTTTTCTGGTGACAATTCTCATCTTGGTGGCCATCCTGCTTATAGCCAAACGATATCTGACGCCGAGCGGAAAAGTGACCATCACTATCAACGGGAAAGAAAAAATTTCTGTGAACCAAGGTTCGAGCCTGCTCACTACATTAAGCGAAAACGGCATATACCTTTCATCCGCCTGCGGTGGAAAGGGGTCGTGCGGACAGTGCAAGTGCCAGGTAGAAGAAGGCGGCGGTGAAATTCTTGACGTCGAGAAAGGACACTTCACACGCAAGCAGATAAAAGAACATTACCGTTTAGGATGCCAATGCAAGGTGAAGAACGACCTTTCCATCAAGGTTCCGGACTCGGTGCTCGGCGTCAAGGAATGGGAATGCGAGGTCATTTCCAACAAGAACGTCGCCACCTTCATCAAAGAGTTCATCGTCAAACTGCCAGAGGGCGAACACATGGACTTCATCCCCGGATCGTACGCACAAATCAAAATCCCTAAATTCTCGATGGACTACGACAAAGACATCGACAAGGAAATGATTGGCAAGGAGTACCTGCCTTCGTGGGAGAAATTCGGCCTCTTCGGCCTGAAATGCCAAAACACGGAGGAAACCATACGAGCCTATTCCATGGCGAACTATCCGGCAGAAGGCGACCGCATCATGCTGACGGTCCGCATAGCGACACCTCCCTTCAAGCCCAAACCTCAGGTCGGGTTCCAAGATGTCATGCCGGGCATCGCCTCTTCGTACATCTTCACCTTAAAGCCAGGCGACAAAGTCACTATGAGCGGTCCTTACGGAGACTTCCATCCTATTTTCGACTCGAAGAAAGAGATGATGTGGATTGGAGGCGGCGCAGGCATGGCCCCACTGCGCGCGCAAATTATGCACATGACAAAAACGCTGCACACCACCGACCGCAAGATGTCGTACTTCTACGGTGCACGCGCACTCAACGAAGTGTTCTATCTGCAAGACTTCCTCGATCTTGAAAAAGAATTCCCCAACTTCTCGTTCCATCTGGCTCTCGACCGTCCGGACCCGGCGGCCGATGCCGCCGGTGTGAAATATACACCGGGCTTCGTCCACAAAGTTATATATGAGACCTACCTCAACCGGCACGAAAGTCCGGAAGACATCGAATACTACATGTGTGGCCCCGGGCCGATGAGTGCGGCGGTCATTAAAATGCTGACCGACCTTGGAGTCGACGAAAGCTCCATACTGTACGATAACTTCGGAGGATAAAGGGGAGACCACCTCCCCCAGGACAAAGGCATCCGATTTCCCATATTCGGATGCCTTTGTCCTTACCCATACAGCAATCAGCGCATACGGACTATCCCATTGCACACTATCCACTATCATTTTACAGATTTAGTTTGTAACTTTGCCCCTGAAACTCAAAAAAACAACCCAATGGCTATCATTAAATGTCCCGAATGCGGGCACACCGTCTCCGACAATGCCCAATTCTGCCCAGGCTGCGGCATTAAAATCGCGCACAATCTCAAAAAATGTCCTGACTGCGACGAGATTCTCTTATCGTCCGTGACCACATGCCCGAAATGCGGCCACCAGTTCTTGCAGCCCGAAGAGCAAGCCTCAAATCAAACAACGCCCGACGTTGGTACTCCCGAGGAAGAAATCCTGTCTTACACGACTCCGCAAAACAATCCCCCGAAAAAAAAGCGGACAACACTATATGTCATATTGGCCGTCGTTGGGATCATCGTCATCGGTCTCGGTGTATTCGCCTACTTCACATGGCACGAGCACTCTGCCGAAAATGAAATCGAACAAGCCTACGAAGCACTGCAAAACAGCACGAACCCGGACGACTTCCAGGCCTTCCTCGACACCTACCCCAACAGCAAATACCAAAAGGACGTCGAAACGACCATGAACAAGCTGAAAGCCGAAAGCGACGCATGGACCAGCATTTGCCTGTCGGGGTCGAAAAACGACTTCATCCAGTTTATGAACCGCTTTCCGGGCAGCCGCTTCGAAGCGAACTGCCAACAAAAAATCGACTCGCTCGACTGGATTGACGCCAAAAGCATCAACACCCCGGACGCCATCCAACGCTACATCGACGAACACCCTGACGGTCTTTACGCAGACGACGCTCGCAACATGGCGCAAAGCATGGCCCAACTAACCGTTCAACCGGAAGAACGCACGATGATTGCGGCCCTATGCAACACGTTCTTCACAGCCTTGGGAGCCAACGACCAGGAAGGCGTCTGCAGTGTCATCACGCCCGAGATGAAAGCGTTCCTCTCGACTGCCAACGCCACAAAGGCAGACGTCATCACGGCAATGGAGGCTATGCACCCCGCCACAATTTTAAGCATCAACTTTCTGGTGAACAACGATTACGTTATCACCAAACAGATGGGTGAGGATAATCAAGTGTCGTACAATGTGGCCTATTCCGTCGACCAACATATTGAAAGGACAGACGAGGGCAAGACTTTTGCCTCCTATAAAGTCATCATGGAAATCAATCCCCAGATGAAAATCAACAGCGTCCAGATCAAGGAAATATCCAGCCATTGAAGATAAGGCTCCGGCTACAAACAGACGAGGGCAGGTGCGCCGTGCACCTGCCCTCGTCTGTTTCGTCAGTCACTGTGACCGTAAAAACCCGCTCACTGACCGTTCGCATGAGGACTGCGCCCGTAATGGCCACCAAGCATCCGACTGATTTCGTCAAAAGCATCGCCCATGTTCAGGTTGAGATAGACGCGATAAAGTAACGGCCCCCACTGACGCATACGGTCTGGACAACGCTCCCGATAGGTTTCCAGATAAGGGAGGGCCTTTTCATAATACGTCCTGACGCGACGCTTTTTCTCTTTATACTGCTGAACATCAACAGGGTCGACCCGCAGAGCCTCAGCTGCGAGATTGCAATAACATGCCCCCACATTATAATAGGCCTCGTTCCACTCACTATCCAAGGCGAGTACAGAATCTGCCACAAGGATACTTTCTTCATAACGCTTCATCTTCATCAGAATATAACTTTTCCCGAAAAGATAAACCGCCGACGACGGACGAACGCTCAACAGCGAATCCGTCAACACCATGGAGCGTTCCAGCTGATCAGAACGCATATAATAATCAGACAGGCGGGAATAGAAGAATGCAGCTCCCGGGGCCTCGCGCAATCCCTGGTAGAGGAACTTCACATACTGCTCCATCCGACCCGCCCGAAAACTGGCCAATGCCAAGTAGCGCAACGTACTGCCCAAATGGAGTTCATCCTGCAGGGCCAAGTCTGCATCATTCAATACCTCATCAAACCGCTCCAACTGGAAACAGGTCTTTATCCGCAAATAGGCAAGCACCGGCAAATGGAGCTGCGAGCGGAGCGGAAGCGGATCATTCACGAAAAGAGGAGATTCAGCCGTCCCGATATACGTATTGACAAATTGAAGGGCCGTCTCATAGTCTTTCTTCTCATAAAAATAATGACAGGCTATCGCCAAATTAGGATAATAGTTCCATAAACGTGCGCAAAGCCTGTGCTTCAGACGTAAAGAATCTTTACGTGCCGCCACGCCTGCTTCATAAGCCTTCAACGAGTAATCGAAAATTGACTTTGTACTGTTGAATAAGCGTAACGTGTCACATTCTTTCTTCAAATAGATTTTTTCATTTTCCGCATCATTTATCCGTTGTTGCACCTTTAATCCCCAGACATATATCTTGAATTTGTCTTCCAGCGTACTGTCCGCCTCGCACGTTTCTACTAACTTCATCGCATCATCCAGTTTTCCGGCATTCATGGCAGTACGTATGTTGCGGATGAATTTCTGGGCGGAAACCTGCGCTGCCAGACAAAAGCCGCAAAAACAGATGGACAATAACCTCGTTGAGCGAATCATATCGTTATGGTTAGGTAAAAACAAAAGCCCCCGCGTGTTCCGCGGATAGAAACACACGAGGGCTGATATCCCAGACTGGAACAATTAATTGGCCGAGCGGCTTTCCTTCAGCAAGGCTTCAACCTCAGCCGCCTTATCCTTCATTTCGAGATTGGTGTACACGTTCTGTAAACTCGGCCCCCATTCTCTCACGCGGTCGGGCGAGATTTCACGAGCTTTCTCGAAGTAAGGCAAAGCCTTCTTATAGTATTCGCGCATCTTATCAATGCTCTCATTATATTGCTTTACCTTCGTCCGGTCTGTACAGAACTCACCGTTATCACGGCGACTGATCACCTCATTGATAAAACTGATGCCCGTATTCATGTTCGACTCATAATGATTCGGGTCGATGGACATTACTTTCGCAAAATCAGCACGTGCGCCCTCAAAGTTTTTCGAGAGATTCAGGTCGACGCAGCCTTTCATGTACCATGCATTCTTATTGTCCGGATAGGTCGTCACGAGCTTGTTGGCCATCTCTTGGGCATCTTGCACCAGATTCTTGTTTACGTAGTAGTAAAGAAGCGACTGCGCGATTGATTCACTATCATCCAAATGGGCAACAGCATCTTGCGCACAAAGCACCCAATTGGCCGTATCCTTCAATTCGAGCAACGACTGCAACTTCATGACATAACCATCATGCTGATAGGTAGAATCATTCAGCACCAAGTCTACACACGACAGCACGTCTTTCCAGTTTTTCTGCTCAAAACGAATCATCGCGATATTATACGCGGCTTGGCTGTAAGCATCTTTGTCGGCCAGACGGATAGAGTCGCTTTCGGCCTTGGTGAACACGGGATTCTCAGCCATATCGATATACTTTTTGAACATTGTGGCCGCTCCTTCCGCATTCTTATTCATGAAAAGGAACTGCGCCGCAAAGTTGTAGTATTTCAGCATGTTCTTCAACATCGAGCGGTTGTTTCCTTCATACTCAGGCTTCACCTTCCCCTTTGAGTTCGGCTTCATGTCATACTCATAACTCTTCGTAAAATAGGTGATGGCCTTATCTACGCTCGTAATATAGAGCGTAGTGTCAAAAGGCTGTCCTTGGGCTGCCTTAATCAGTTCCGGGTTGAACAGGTGGGTCTGGATGTTTCCAGCAAGGTTATATAACTTTGCCCAATCTGCGTCTTTGTGTTCCTGAGTCAGGATCTGCTCCATTATGGTTGCGGCCTCGGTATATTTTCCCTCATCGAATTTCTCTTCGGCTTGCCACCATTTTTGCGCATAAGAAGCACTGGCTACCATGCACAGAACGATTGAAATAAAAAACTTTTTCATCTTTACTTCTGTTTCGTTAAACGTTTTCTTGTTGTTCGTTATTCGTCTCTATTTGATCTGTGATTGAAGTCTCGCTCTGAGTTTCGCCGTCTTCATACTCCTCGGCAGTACCTTCTTCATTCTCCGGTTCGGTATTCACACGGCAGACACTGCTGATTGTATCATTACGCTTACCTAAATTTATCAATCTGACACCTTGCGTTGCGCGGCCCATCACCCGTACTCCTGCCACGTTAAGACGGAGAGTTATTCCGCTCTTGTTGATAATCATTAAGTCATGCTCATCTGTCACAATCTTGATAGCGACAAGTTTACCGGTCTTTTCCGTAATGCTCAGCGTCTTTACTCCTTTACCGCCCCGATTGGTCACGCGGTAATCATCCACAGCGCTACGTTTTCCGTATCCCTTTTCACTCACGACCATGACCGTCTCTTTTTCTTTGTCGTTGACACAAACCATGCCTATGACTTCGTCTTCGCCATCATTGTCCAAAGTCATACCTCGCACGCCAGTGGCTGTACGTCCCATGGTGCGGACGGCGTCTTCTGCAAAACGGATGGCTCGACCATTACGATTGGCTAAAATGATTTCGTTTTCGCCATTCGTAAGGCACACTCCCACGACACGATCGTCGTCTCTGATAGTGATGGCATTCACACCGTTGGTACGTGGACGCGAATACTCAGACAAGCAAGTCTTTTTAATCACGCCATTCTTCGTACAGAACATCACATAGTGGTTGCTGCAAAAATCAGGATCTGACAGCTTACGGATGTGCAAGCACGCATTTATTGCGTCATTACTGTCTATGTTCAACAGATTCTGGATTGCGCGCCCCTTGGAGTTCTTCGCTCCTTCGGGTATCTCATACACTTTGAGCCAGAAGCAACGTCCCTTCGCGGTGAAGAAAAGCATGGTGTTATGCATCGTCGCCGGATAAATGTATTCGATAAAGTCCGCATCCCGCGCACTGCTACCTTTGCTGCCGACACCTCCACGCGCCTGAGCCCGGAAGTCTGCCAACGGAGTGCGCTTGATGTAGCCCAAATGACTAATCGTAATCACCACTTCATCGTCGGCATAGAAGTCTTCGGGATTAAATTCCTCGTTCGACAGGAGTATCTCACTGCGACGGGCATCCCCGTATTTTTCTTTCACTTCGGCAAGTTCCTCTTTTATGACGCTCTTGCACACACTCTCATCGTTCAAAATCGTCTGATAATAGGCGATCTTCTTCTCCACTTCATCGTATTCAGCGCGCAATTGCTCCTGCATAAGCCCTGTCAACTGGCGCAAGCGCATTTCGACGATGGCTTTCGCTTGAATTTCGTCGAACTCAAAACGCTTCATCAAGTTATCGACTGCCTCTTGGGGATTCTTGGCAGCACGGATAAGGTGAACCACTTCGTCTATGTTGTCACTCGCCACAATCAAGGCACGAAGAATATGCAGACGATCCTGCGCCTTCTTCAAATCGAAGCGAGTACGGCGAATGACCACGTCATGACGATGTTCGACAAAGTACTGGATACATTGTTTCAGGTTCAACAATTTAGGCCGTCCGTGCACCAAGGCGATGCAATTCACCGCGAAACTGCACTGCAAGGCCGTCATCTTAAACAGTTTGTTGAGGATGACGTTCGCATTGAAGTCACGCTTCACGTCCACAACGATGCGCAAACCTTCACGCGAACTTTCGTCATTCACATTGCTGATACCGTCAATCTTTTTCTCGTTGACCAAATCGGCAATCGATTTGACGAGTTCCGCCTTATTTACGCCGTAAGGTATTTCCGTCACTACAATCTTATCGTGGGCAGGACCATTTTCTATTTCCGCTTTGGCCCGCATCACGACGCGGCCCTTACCGGTCTCATATGCGCTCTTCGCACCTTGCAAGCCTATGATATAAGCGCCTGTCGGAAAATCCGGTGCCGGAATATGGTGCATAAGTTCTTCAATAGTGATATCCGGATTGTCTATATAGGCGATACAGCCGTCTATCACCTCACAGAGATTATGCGTCGGCACATTGGTTGCCATACCGACTGCGATGCCGCTGGCTCCGTTCACGAGGAAATTCGGTATCCGCGTCGGCATGACTGTCGGCTCTTTGAGCGTGTCATCGAAGTTGTTCATCATATCGACCGTATCCTTGTCGATATCCTGCATCATGGCTTCGCCCAAAGGACTCAGTTTGGCTTCGGTATATCGCATGGCGGCAGGCGAATCGCCATCCATAGAACCAAAGTTGCCCTGCCCTTTCACTAACGGATAGCGCATAGACCAATCTTGCGCCAGACGAACCAAGGCTAAATAAATAGAAGAGTCACCATGGGGGTGATACTTACCCATCACATCCCCCACGATACGTGCGGACTTACGTGTCGGCTTGTCATGCGTCAGGTTCAGTTCCATCATTCCGTATAGGATTCGGCGATGCACAGGCTTGAAACCGTCACGCACATCAGGCAATGCGCGGGCCACGATAACCGACATCGAATAATCGATGTAAGAGGAACGCATTTCCTCTTCTATGTTAACTTTTATGATTCTGTCTTCTGTCATAAATCTCTATCTGAAAAACCGTACAAAGATAATAAATAAGCCTCTAATAGCAAGATTCCACACGCGTAAAGTTGTTACTTGTTGCACCGTAAGAGGCATCACCCGAACAGTTCGTCATCTATCCAAATGATACGAACCGGCAGAAACATCCATCTATCCGGCATTTTTTGCCCGTACTTCTTTAACACATCTTCTCACTATATGCTCCCGCATCGCCGAAACTCTTTGCCAGGCCGCCCTCACTGGTTTCGCGATAGAGAGAGGGCAAATCGTGTCCTGTCTGGCGCATCACTTCCACCACTTTATCGTAAGAAATGCGATGACGACCGTCAGCAAAGGTTGCATATATATTGGCATCCAAAGCCCGCGCTGCTGCATGGGCGTTGCGCTCTATACACGGGATTTGCACTAAGCCACATACGGGGTCGCATGTCATTCCGAGATGATGCTCCAATCCCATTTCGGCAGCATACTCTATCTCCTCAGGACTTCCGCCAAAAAGATAATTAGCCGCTGCCGCCGCCATCGCACATGCCACACCTACTTCTGCCTGACACCCGGCCTCTGCTCCTGAAATAGATGCGCGCGACTTCGCTATATTCCCAATCAGCCCCGCAGTGGCAAGTGCCCGGTAGATCCGCATGTTGCTCAGTTTGCGACTCTTCTGTATGTGATACAACACCGCCGGGAGCACGCCGCTCGCCCCGCAAGTGGGAGCGGTTACAATCTGTC
This sequence comes from uncultured Prevotella sp., assembly GCA_900553285.1. GTDB lineage: Bacteria > Bacteroidota > Bacteroidia > Bacteroidales > Bacteroidaceae > Alloprevotella. The sequence continues at coordinate 4,870 of USCX01000020.1, read as the reverse complement.
CTCCTGACGCGTTCTCTTCGCTCACGGCCAAGGCATAGGAAAACACCAAGGCGCGAGATTGCAGGTTAGGCCCATATCCCGTTGCTTTGATATAATACACCGGAGCCTTCCGACTGAGATGTAGCGGGCCGGGCAAAATGCCCTCGTGCTCAATTCCCCGCTCTACGGCTGCCCTCATCGCGCTCCATATCTCGGCAAAATAATCCCAAATGCTCTCACCTTCACATTCCTGTACGTATTCCCAAAAGGACTTTCCCGTCTGACGACACCACCGCAAGATGTCATCCAGATGATCCATCCCGTAGATATCCGGACTTTCCAACCCGCGGTTTCCTTCTTCGGCCAAAGCGCCACCGCCGACGCTGTATACCGTCCACGCATGAACCGAATTTCCGTCAGCACCAGTCGTCTCGAACTTCATGCCATTCGGATGAAACGACGGAACGACGTCTGCCCGCCACACGATCTCGGTTCTTTCTTTACCTAACACATCATAGATGGCTTTGTCCGTCAGGTGGCCGCGTCCTGTGGCTGCCAGACTTCCATAAAGAGTTACTTTGAAACCTTCTGCATCGGGATGCTCGCGCAAATAGCGTTCAGCCGCGATATGCGGCCCCATCGTATGGCTGCTCGAAGGCCCGTAACCTATGCGGTAGAGTTCTCTTAGTGTCTTCATGCCTGCTGTTTTCTTCTTTATTCGGTACAAATATACGACTTTTGCGGGAAGCAAAAAGCGTACTGACCACGAAACAGACTGCAAAAGTCCGCACTTGCCCTTTCCTTCATTTTGAATACTTATAGGCCGCTGCCTCTTTTCTCACATTCTGCATCTGCCCGCCATAGGATACGCACACGCTTCTCTCATCATCACACCTCCGCTCTGCCCCATAAGATATTGGAGAAAAACACTAACTTTGCCACAAAACAGACGGTGTATGAGAATCATTCATTACGCATTTACGGCCATTTTACTTGCTTCGAGCCTTTCCTCACCATCTTACGCACAGCCGACGGGACGGGTACAATTCGTTCCGGACGATTCGGTCGAAATAGACAAGTTGCTTCGCGAAGCCAGCCAACTGCCGACCGATTGTTCACGCATACTTTTCTTCGCGCGGAAATTTGTCGGACGCCCATACGTCGGCGGCACACTCGACAAGAACAAAGAAGAAAGACTTGTCGTCAATCTGCGACAATGGGACTGCACGACATTTGTAGAAACCGTAGCGTCGCTTGCGCTTGCGTCGGCCAAAGGAGGTCTGCACTTCGCCGACTTCACCCGACAGCTGAGACACCTCCGTTATCGCGATGGCCTCATCAGTTATACCACGCGGCTACATTACTTTTCTTGGTGGATTGAGGAACAGGTAAAACACCATCGGGCGATAGAAATAACCCCGCATGAGACTTTCACGGGACGGCGCCGGCTCAACTTATACTATATGAGCCACCATCCCGACCGTTACCCCATGTTGCGGCATCGCCCACAACGGGCAGACAGCATCCGCACCTACGAAAAGGCCTCTTGCGGGAAATCATTCTCCTACCTCCCATCGGCAAGACTGGCTAACGACACGCTTCTGCGTGACGCCATACACGACGGCGACATCATCGCCACTGTCACCCGACGTGGCGGACTCGACATAGCCCATCTGGGGTTCGCGGTATGGGGCACCGACGGCCACCTGCACCTGCTCAACGCATCCAGCCTCCGGCACGCTGTTGTCGAAGAGCGACGGACGCTATCGGAATATCTGGAACGCCAGCCAAACATCTTAGGAATCCGTGTCATCAGGCTGTGGGGCACCTAAATTCTTCGTTCCCCTACTCGCACCGGTATTCCGAGGGCGAAAGCCCCGTCGCGCTCTTGAAGTATTTTCCCAAAAAAGACTGATTGGGAAAATTCAGCTCACACGTGATTTCTTTAATGGAGTAGTTCGTATTCCGGAGCAACGTTTTGATTTCGACCAGCACGAACATCTTAATCCACTGGCGGGCCGTACGTCCGCTCACCTGCTTAATGGCCTCTGACAGATACTTCGGCGTGACACACAACTGGTTGCTATACCATGCCACATTCCGTTCTGATTTATAATTCTGCTGCACAAGCTCCAAGAAACGGCCAAAAAGAACATATCCCCGCGACAAACCGGCTATGTCGTTCTCTCCCACCGATGCACGCACCTGATTACACAAATCGAAGAAAAAGAGACTGACGCAATGCGTCAGCACTTCATGACGGAAAAGGTGAGTCTGGTCTGCCAGCCGGCGACATATCCGGTCGTAAAAATCCGCATACCACAACTGTCTGTCGCGGTCAAACGAAATGACAGGATTTTGCAGCAGACAAAAGATAAAGGGCCAGAGACGCTGCATCCCCAACATGCAGTTCTGCGCATACCGATTGGAAAGGAGCACGCCTTTCCCACAGAAATCCGGACTTACGCGACGACCGGCTATCACCTGAGGGCCGAAGCCCACCCAGAAGTCGCCTTTTCCCAAATGGACAGTCTCGTCTCCCAACAGGACGTCGGCCTCCCCCTCTTCACACAAGAAGAAAACCATGAAGTCCACCCTGCGCACCGCTTCGGGATTATCTACATTATTGATGTTCGTGAAAACGATAATCCCGTCTTCATTCTTTCCGTCAGTCGGATTGAACGTTTGCTGTGCATCGCTGAAACTGACATTTTGTATTTCTCTCCGTGACATAATCAGTTGTGTTATTCATTCTTTAAGGCATTACGACCCTGTCTCCCAAGACTTTTGCCAATTCACGCTCGACCGCCGCCAGCTGCATATACTGCTCCATGAGCGACCGGCACTGCGCAGGGTCCGACTGCACGTCGGGCTGGTTCATCCTTTGAAGCACCTGTTTCATCTCCTGCTTGACCACGGCATACTTGAAGTCCATGAGCATACGGGGCGCCAGCTCTCCCAGCCGGTTGCGGTCGTTGAGCTGGCTGGCCTCGCGGTTTTTCTCGATTTCCTGCTCGTCCGACTTTTCGCTTGTCTTGAAGTGATAGCGGCTCAACGTGTAGCGGTCTGAAATCATCTGAGCCGCCGCGCGGCTCATCTCCGGGTCTGGGTTGTTCAGGAAAAACGAAGCCGCCGTAAACCCGTCTTCTCCAAGGTGCTTTACCGCCTCGTCCAGCATACGGGCGTAAAGCGGCGTCCTGAACATAAGCCCTTCGGCCGCCAAATCCGAGGCGACATATTCCACCACGGACACCGGCCTTTCTCCCTCAGGTGTCTCCACCATTCCGGCCGTCTGTTCGCCATAGCGCACCAGCAACTGGATGAGTTGCCTCTCTTCGAGGCTGGCAGGCGCGGCCACGGGTATTTCGGCCGGCGAGGCTGGCGTCTCTTCCGGCTCGGCCGGTGATTTTCCGGTCTCGCCTTGGGAGGCCGCATCCGGCCGCCCTTCCTTCTGCCCGTCGCGATAGCGGACTTCGCGCTGCTGGCGGCGGTTCTTGGCCACGGCATTGACAATCAGTTTTTCGTCTACGGCCATCATGTCGGCACACTCCCTCACGTACATCTGGCGCACAATCGCGTCCGGTATGGCTGAAATGCTTTTGACTATATCCGCGATAAGCGAGGCCTTCTTCACCGGGTCGTCGCCACAGTCGGCCAACAGGAGATTGGTCTTGAAGCGGATGAAGTCCACTTGGTGCGCATCAATATAATCCTGAAACTCCTGGGCCGTATGCTTTCGGGCAAAACTGTCAGGGTCGTCGCCGTCCGGCAGCAAAAGGACCTTGATGTTTAACCCCTCGCGCAGTAACATGTCGATTCCGCGCAAACTGGCTTTTATGCCGGCCATGTCGCCATCATAAAGGACCGTTATGTTCTCCGTAAACCGGTGAAGCAGGCGTATCTGCCCCTCTGTGAGCGACGTGCCGGAAGAGGCCACCACATTTTCCACACCGCTCTGGTGCATGGAAATGACGTCCGTGTAACCTTCGACCAGGAAACAGCGCTCCTGCTTGACTATCGCGTGCTTCGCCTGATAGAGCCCATACAGTTCGTTGCTCTTATGATAAATGACGGACTCGGGCGAGTTGACATACTTGGCCACTTTGGCCGTTGTGTTCATGACGCGGCCGCCGAAAGCCACCACCTTGCCCGAAACGGTCAGCACCGGAAAGATGACGCGGCCGTGATAGCGGTCCTGCAACCGGCCGTCTTCTGTTTCGTAGCAAAGGCCCGTTTCGACTAAATACTCTTTTCTGAATCCTTTGGCCAGAGCGGCCTTGGCCAAGGCGTCACGCGAGGCCAGCGAATAGCCCAACTGGAACTTACGAATCACGTCGTCCCGAAAACCGCGCTGACGGAAGTAAGCCATGCCGACGGCCCGCCCGTCGGCATGATTGAGAAGGATGTCCGTAAAGTAGTCGCGCGCCCACTCGTTCAGGATGAACAAACTTTCCCGCTTGCTCTCGGCCATTTTCTCCTCAGGCGACAGTTCGCGCTCTCTGACCTCAATGCCATAGCGCTTTCCCAACCACCTCAACGCCTCGGGATAGGTCATTTGCTCATGCTCCATGAGGAAATGTACGACGTTGCCGCCTTTTCCACAACTGAAACATTTACAAAGCTGTTTGGAGGGAGAAACCACAAAACTCGGCGTCCGCTCGTTATGAAACGGGCACAATCCTTTATAATTCACACCGGCCTTGCGAAGAGTGACAAATTCGCTCACTACGTCGACGATGTCGGCGGCATCCATTATTCGGTTTATCGTCGCTCGGTCTATCATGCAGAGGGCAAAACTACTGAAAATAAATGAAACCACGTCAACCCACGGCCCGGAAACGCGCAAAAAAAGCACGGACGGTCCCTCTTTCCAAAAGAGCAATGGCGGCGG
>USCX01000019.1 GCA_900553285.1 uncultured Prevotella sp. | reverse complement strand
ATCAGCAACGCCACGGCGGAGCCTCGCTGCCCACCGGGCGCAGCCTGCGGGCCGAGCGGCTCTACAACCTTTTCCCGCTCCCGGTGTGGATGTCGCGGCTGAACCTGACGGTAGGGCTGTTGTGGCTGTGCGTGCTCATCGGGCACTTCGTGCGCCGTCAAGGTCGTTCGGGACAGCTGCTGCTACGCCACGTTCCGCGTTGGCCCCGGGTGGCGGGCGCGGTGTGGCTCGGCTTGAGCTTTGCGGCACTGACGGGTTACATGGTGTTGCGGACGATGGTCAGTGGCCGCCTGCCGCTGGGCAACGGCTACGAGACCATGCTGGCCCTCAGCTGGATGCTGCTGGCGTTCGCCTTGGTGCTGTGTCGCCGCCTGCCCGTGATGATGCCTTTCGGCCTGCTGCTTTCGGGCTTCTTTCTGCTCGTCTCGTCGTTCAGCCAGATGAACCCGCAGATCACGCCGCTTGTGCCGGTGCTCAGCTCGCCCCTGCTCAGCGTGCACGTCAGTCTCATCATGGCCGCCTACGCCCTGTTGTCGCTCACGTTCCTTTGCGCCCTGGTCGCCCTGTCGGTGCTGATGGTGCGGGGCGGTGTGCGCGCTACGGGCGTCGAAGGGTCGCTTGGGTCGCTTTCGGTTGTTTCCCGGTTGTTCCTCTATCCCGGTCTGGCGCTGCTCGGCGCGGGCATCTTCGTCGGGGCTGTCTGGGCAGGGCAGTCGTGGGGACGCTACTGGGGCTGGGATCCGAAGGAGGTCTGGGCGCTCATCTCATTCCTTGTCTATGCCGTGGCGGCTCACGGCGGCTCGCTGCGCCGCTTCCGCCGCCCGGCGTTTTACCACGTCTACATGTTGCTGGCCTTCCTGACCGTGGCCATGACCTACTGGGGCGTGAACTATTTCTTGGGCGGGATGCACAGCTACGCGGGCTGAGGCCCATGGAGGCCTTTGCCCGCAGGGGCAGAGGGAGAGGGCCGCCTTTCGATGGGCAGGAGTGACCGGAAAAACGGTCGCCCTGCCCGTTTTGTTTGTCAGGGCGACAGGAATTTCTATCGCCGTGACAGAATTTTCCGTCGTCGCGGCAAACCAAAATCATGTTGCGGTTTGTAGGTTTCACATCGTGGTCTTGGTTTGCCGCGACGAGTGTACCAGCCCCAAGCAGCAGAGGAGGGGCGCGCACGGCCCGGCGTCGGTTTTATGCCGCTGTCCGGCTGTCGTCAGCGGGTTGCGCCGGGTAGCGGCGGACGGGCGTAACCGTTTTGTAACGCTTTTGTAACGGTTGTTACATGACTAATCCGGACTTTTGCCTCGCGAAAGAAACTGACTCACGTAATCAATTATCAAATCAATGGAACTGATTTATTGGGGAATCGTCATTTTCCTTTTCATGCTGGCCGTGTTCGACCTCCTCGTGGGGGTGAGCAACGACGCGGTCAACTTTCTGAACTCGGCCGTGGGGGCACGCGTCGCCACGTTCCGTACCATCCTGATTGTGGCCTCGGTGGGCGTGTTTGCGGGCGCCACGATGTCGAACGGCATGATGGACATCGCCCGTCACGGGATTTTCCAGCCGGCGCATTTCAGCTTCTATGAGCTGATGTGCATTTTCCTGGCCGTGATGGTGACGGACGTCGTGCTTCTCGACGTGTTCAACACGTTGGGCATGCCGACGTCGACCACGGTCTCGATGGTGTTTGAACTCTTGGGCGGCACGTTCGTGCTGGCTGCGTTGAAGATCATGTCCGACCCGACGGGCCTGCTTTCGTTCGGCACGCTGCTGAACACCGAGAAGGCGCTCTCCGTGATTATGGGCATTTTCCTTTCCGTGGCCATCGCCTTCGTGGTGGGGCTGGTGGTGCAGTATGTGTCGCGCCTCGTCTTTACGTTTAATTATGAGAGGCACTTGAAGTGGACCATCGGCATTTTCGGCGGAGTGGCGGCTACGTCGCTGGCGTATTTCATCCTCATCAAGGGGTTGGAGAATGCACCTTTCATGACGCCGGACAGCCTTGCGTGGATGGATGGCCATACGATATGGCTCGTGCTTTGTGGTTTCCTCGTTGCTGATGCAGGTGCTCCACTGGTGCGGGGTCAATGTGTTCAAAGTGATCGTGCTGCTGGGCACTTTCGCGCTGGCGCTGGCTTTTGCCGGCAATGACTTGGTGAACTTCATCGGGGTGCCGCTTGCGGGCTATTCTTCTTTTCTGGACTTTACGGCCCACGCCGGCGGCCTCGATGCCGACGCGTTCATGATGACGTCGCTCGAATCGTCGGCCCGTACGCCGTTTATATTCCTCTTTCTTTCGGGCTTGATCATGGTCTACGCGCTGGCCACGTCGAAGAAGGCGCATAACGTCATCAAGACGTCGGTCGACCTGGCCCGGCAGGAGGAGGGCGAGGAGATGTTCGGCTCGTCGGCCATGGCGCGCCTGATCGTGCGTCACTTCACCTCGGCGGCCGAGTGGTTGCAGCGCTACACACCGACGCCCGTGGCGGCGTGGATCGACAGCCGCTTCAACAAAAACGAGATGATTCTCCGCGACGGGGCCGCCTTCGACTTGGTGCGCGCCTCGGTCAACCTCGTCGTAGCGGGACTGTTGATTATTTTCGGAACGAACATGAAGCTCCCGCTGTCGACGACTTACGTCACGTTCATCGTGGCCATGGGTTCGTCGCTGGCTGACCGCGCGTGGAGTCGCGAGAGCGCCGTCTATCGCATCACGGGAGTCCTTTCCGTCATCGGCGGATGGTTCATCACGGCCTTTGTGGCCTTCACGGTGTGTGCCGTCATCACGCTGATGATGTATTACGGCGGCGTGGCGGTCATGGTCCTGCTGATTGCGGTGGCCGTTTTCCTCTTGGTGCGGAGCAACATCAGTTACAGCAAGAAAGTGAAGGAGGAAAAGGGCGACGTGGTGTTCTTGCAGATTGTCAATTCGAAGGACAAGGCGCGCACTTGGCAGTTGCTCCAAACGCATGTCTCGGCCAATCTGGTGAAGCAACTCGAATACAGCATGACGGAGTATGACGGCATCATTGACGGCATGATCGGGCGTAACCTGCGTTTGTTGCGCAAGATGCTGAAACAGATCAACCGTCACAAGGAACTCATCCGCAAGACCCGCCAGAAGGAGATGGTCGGCCTGCGCCGCATCGACCGGGCGGTGGCCATTGAGCGCAACACGTGGTTCCACCTCTCGACCAACGCGGTGCAGCAGATCATGTACTGCCTGCGCCGTATGGCAGACCCCTGCAAGGAGCATGTGGACAACAATTTCACGCCGCTTTCGGACGCTGACGGACGGGAGCTTCAAGACGTCCGGTCGCAGGTTGACGCTTACATGCGGCAGGCCCAAGCCATCATCCGCGACAACGACTTTGCCCGCATGGAGCACTTCCTTGCCGAGGTGGAGGATTACAAGGACGAGCTGTCGCGGCTTCGCAAGGCGTTGCTCGACAACATGCAGAACGAGGAGACAAACCTGCGCACGTCGCTCGTTTTGCTCAACCTCTTGCAGGAGTCGCAGGAGTTACTGAGCAGCCTGCGCCACCTTGTCCGCGGATACTATAAGTTCGTGCATTGAACCATGCCGCCTGTCCTGACCAGGCGGACAGATAGGAAATAACCCCTTAACAAGAAGCCAGATGAAGAAACTTGCCATCATCTTACTCTTGCTGTCCGGAACCGCCTCCGGCGCGACGGCCGCAGACAGTACGGAGACACGCAGCCTCAAAGACTACCTGCCCGAAATCCACGGCACGGTGAGAGCCAAGTATGAGTATCAGCCGCAAATTCACTCGGGGCGTTTCCAAGTGCGGAACGCGCGTTTCAGTCTGTCTGGCGACGTGGGACGTTATGTGGCCTACAAGGCCGAAATAGACCTTTCGGACCAAGGGAGCATCCGGATGCTCGATGCGTATGCCCAACTTAAACCGGCGACGTGGGGAACGCTGACGTTGGGGCAGATGCGTGTGCCTTTCACCATCGATGCGCACCGCTCGCCGCATGTGCAGTACTTCCCCAACCGCTCGTTCTTGGCCAAACAAGTGGGCGACGTGCGTGACGTCGGTCTGGCTGTGGCGTACAGTCCGCAAAGTCTGCCTTTTGTGGTCGAGGCCGGCCTGTTCAACGGGAAAGGGCTGACCGAACAGAAGGAATGGAACAAGTCGGTCAGCTTCTCGGCCAAGTTGCAGACCTTCCCGGTGAAGGGATGGAACGTGACGTTGAGTATGCAGAAGACACGTCCGGCGCAGACTTCGCTTTACATGTACGACATAGGTTCATACGTCGAGTGGGGGCGATGGCATGTTGAAGCGGAGTATCTTTACAAGCGCTATGCCCACAAGGTTTTCGACGATGTGCATACGCTCAACGCCTTTGCGCTATACACCATCCCCACCCGTGGCTTTCTGAACAAGGTGTCCATCTTGGCTCGTTACGACATGATGGATGACCATTGGGACGGAGTGGAACTCGGCAGCGACCGGAAACCGATAATTACGGATTGGGGCAGGCAGCGCGTGACGGGAGGCGTGACGCTCGGCATCCGGTGTCCTCTTCTGGCTGAGTTGAGGCTTAATTATGAGAAGTATTTTTATGAGGACCACGCCATTCCCGATCCGAGTGAGCGGGACAAGGCAGTCGTGGAGCTTATGGTCCGTTTCTGACCGGCGACCTGTTTAATTCCAGCCGCCCTGACAGGAACTTCTGTCAGGGCGGCTGGAATTTCTATCAGGGTGACAGACTTAGGCGGTCGGCACGGGTAGGAGGCGGGCACGCAGTGAGGAATGCCGTCCGCAGTTGTGCGGCTTTCGCTTTTTCCCGGGTGCGGATTTTTAGCGGAGCGGCGCCGGCGGGGAGCGTAAACCGGGAAGCGGAGAAAGGTTGGGGTGGAAAGACAGTGTCGCACCTGCTTTGCAGCGGATGCGACACTGTGTATTTGCCTGTGGTCTTGTTCAGCTGACAGACGGGCAAAGGTCTTCTGAGGTGTAGCCCTTGGGCAGCTGTCGGCAGTTGTAGCCGGAGGCCATGACCTCGCCGTATGCGCCTGCCGAGCGCAAAACGACAAAGTCGCCGCGGTGGCCTGTGGGGAGGGCCAGATTGTGGGCGAAGACGTCACTGCTTTCGCAGATGGGCCCGACCACGTCGTAATGTTCCATATGGCTGTCGCGGGACGTGAGGTTCTCGATTTTGTGATAGGCCTGATAGAGAGCAGGCCGGATGAGGTCTGTGAATCCCGCGTCGAGAATGAGAAACTTCTTCTGGTGTCCCTCTTTGACATAGAGCACCCGCGCGACGAGGCTTCCGCACTGCCCTACTACCGAACGGCCCAACTCGAAATGCAGGCTTTGTCCGGCGTGCAGGTGCAGGTGGCGGCGGAAAACGTCGAAGTAGCCTCCGAAATCGGGGATGGGGTGCTCGTCCGGCTCTTGATAGTCGATGCCGAGTCCTCCGCCGACGTTGATCGAAGGAAGGCTGATGCCCTGTGCGCCGAGGCGGTCCTGGATTTCGTTGATGCGTTCGCACAGCGGGATGAACGTCGTGACGTCCTCTATTTGCGAACCGATGTGGAAATGCAGTCCGATGAGCTCGATGCCCGGCAGGGCTTGTGCTTCTTTAATGGCCGTTTCGATCTCTTCCATCGCGATGCCGAACTTGTTTTCGTTCAGTCCGGTCGTGATATTGGCGTGCGTGTGGGCGTCGACGTTGGGGTTGACCCGGAAGGCGATGCGTGCTTTCCGGCCAGCCTCCTGTGCCAGACTGTTGATGACGGCCAGTTCCGGCATGCTTTCGACGTTGAACGAATAGATGCCGGCCTCGATGCCCAGCTTGATTTCCCAATCGCTCTTGCCGACACCGGCAAAGACGATTTTTCCGGCCGGGAAGCCGGCTGCCAGTGCGGCCTTGATTTCGCCTCCGCTCACGCAGTCTGCCCCGAAGCCGGATTCGGCAATGAGGCGGAGCAGCGTGGGGTTGGCGTTTGCCTTGACGGCATAGTGCACGTGGAAGGCGGCATCGCCCGCGATGTGGTTCTTAATCTCGGCCAGTGTGGCCCGCAGCAGAGCCGTGTCGTAATAATAAAAAGGAGTGGCGACGTGTTGGAACGCTCCTATTGGAAATTCTGTCTTCATGCGGCTGGGCTTATTTCTCCTTGTGGTGTGAGAACAGGGCGGAGCTTAACGCCTGCAAGGCTTTCTGCTTGTCGCTCTCGTGAACGAGATAAGAGATGTTGTGGTTACTTGCGCCGTAGCCAATCATGCGGACCGGAACGCAGGAGATGGCCTGCATGACGCGCGACGTGTAACCCACATAGTCGTAAGCGAAGTCGCCCACGACGCAGACGATGGTCATGTTATAGTCCACGCTGACCGTCCCGATTTCTTTCAGCTCTTCCAGAATGGAGACAAGGCGTGAGGTGTTGTCGATGCTGAGCGAGATGGCCACCTCGGAGGTGGTCACCATGTCGATGCTGGTTTTGTATCGGCTGAAAATCTCGAAGACCTTGGCCAGGTAGCCCGTGGCGAGCAGCATACGGTTTGAGACAATCTTGATGACGGTGATGTTGTCTTTGGCGGCGACCGCTTTGATGCTTCCCTTCTGCATCTCGTTGTTGATGATGGTCCCCGGTGCGGTTGGGTCCATCGTGTTAAGCAAGCGGACGGGGACACCTGCGAAGCGGGCAGGCTGGATGCACGTCGGGTGAAGGATCTTGGCACCGAAGTAAGCCAATTCAGCGGCTTCGTCGAAGTTGAGCTGGCGGACGGGCTCGGTGTTTTCCACGTAGCGCGGGTCGTTGTTGTGCATGCCGTCTATGTCTGTCCATATCTGGATTTCTTCTGATTTCAGACCTGCGCCGATGAGGCAGGCCGTATAGTCAGACCCGCCGCGTTGTAGGTTGGCGATTTTTCCCTCTGCGTCGCGGCAGATGAAGCCCTGCGTGATATAGATGTCAAAGTCCGGCGATTTTTTCAGTATGCTCTCCAAGTGTTCGCGGATGTAGAAGGAGTCGGGTTCTTCGTTGGCGTCGAGCTTCATGAAGTCGAGTGCGGAGATCAGCAGGGTGTGGATGCCTTTTTCCTGCATGTAGAGGGTGACCATGTTGGTGCTCATGATCTCTCCTTGCGCCAATACGACTTTTTCGTCGGCGTCGGTAAATGGCTTATGGGAGAAAGAGCGTAGCGTGGCGAAGATGTCGTCGAGCACGTTCTGCGCTTTGTGAGCGTATTCTTCGGTGGCATATAGCTCTTTGATGTGTTGCTTGTATTTTATGCGAAGCTGATTGATGATGTTGTTGGCGGCTTCTGCGTTGTTCTTGCGGAAGTAATCGGAAATCTCAACCAAGGTGTTTGTCGTTCCAGACATGGCTGAAAGCACGACAATTTTTTTGTGGCCGTCGTTGATGAGGTCGACGACGTCTTTCATCCGTTGTGGAGTCCCTACGGAGGTGCCTCCGAATTTAAGTACTTTCATTATGCTTCTTCTGTGGGTTGTTCTATGTTTTGCGGGTTCTCTTGTCCTTCGTCCATGATGACGGGCTGGTTGAACTCTTGGGTGACTTCGTTGAGTGTGCCGTCCTGGCAGCGGTAAACGATGCCGGGATAGTGTTGCAGGAGATCCCAATTGTGTGTGCTCATGACGACAGCTGTCCCTCGTTCGCAGATGTCGCGCAGAAGGGTGACGATTTTGTTTCCCGTGTCGCGGTCGAGGTTTCCGGTAGGTTCGTCGGCAAAGATGATTTTGGGCTCGTTGAGGATGGAGCGGGCGATGGCTATGCGCTGTTGTTCACCGCCGCTGAGCTCGTGGGGGTAGCTGTCAATTTTGTCAGCCAGTTCAACTTGTTCCAACACTCTTTGTATGCGTTCTTTCCGCTCTTTCTTTTTTTTGTGGCCTGTGGCTTTGAGGATGAAGTCGAGGTTTTCTTTTACCGTGCGGTCTGTCAGGAGTTGAAAGTCCTGAAAGACGATGCCCACTTGCTTGCGAAGATCAGAAATCTTGCGGCTTTTCATCTTTTTGAGATTGTATCCCAAGACGCAGCCTTCTCCGGAGCGGAGGGGCAGTTCGGCGTAAAGTGTTTTGAGAATCGAACTTTTTCCTGCACCCACTTTCCCGATGAGATAGACGAATTCGCCCTCGTCGACGGTGAAATCGACGTGTGACAGGATGGGCACGTCTTCGTGGCCTATTTCTGCATCTTTTAACTCTACCAGCATAGTTGTGAATTTTATGACTTTACGCACAAAGATAGCGAAAGGCGGGCGGAGCGCCGCGGAAAAGCCTGTTTTTCTGTCAACTCTTCCGGTCTGCTCCCTGTTTGCGTGAAGTAATGATAGGCACTTTGTGCGGATTATACCTTTCTGCGAGGCCTCTCTTAATGTTTGTGCCAACTGGGGTCGTGGCGCTGGGCCAATTCTGTGGCGAGGTCTTCGATGCGCAGTCCTTTGTAGGTGAGCAGCACGATCAGGTGATAGAGCATGTCTGCACCCTCGTAGACCAAGCGCTCGTCGTTCCCGCTGACAGCTTCAATGACCGCTTCGAGGGCTTCTTCGCCCACTTTTTGTGCCATGCGGTTGATGCCGTCCTTGAACAGGCTGGTTGTATATGAGCCCTCGGGCATTTCCCGGTGGCGCTGTTCGATGAAGTCTTGTAATTCGTTGAGAAACAATATCGGATTTCTCTTGTTTTCTTCTCCCCAGCAGGTGTCCGTGCCTAAATGGCATGTCGGCCCCTGCGGAATGGCCTTGACAAGGAGGGTGTCGTGGTCGCAATCTACTTTGAGGTCGACCAGTTCGAGGTAATTCCCGCTTGTTTCGCCTTTTGTCCAAAGTGTTTGGCGGCTTCGGCTGTAAAAGGTGACCCGCTTGCAGGCTAACGTCTTTTCATAAGCCTCACGGTTCATGTATCCTAACATCAGAACCTTTAATGTCGTTGCGTCCTGGACGATGGCTGGGACTAAGCCTCCACTCTTTTCGAAGTCAATTGTAATCATGGTGATAAATTAAAGCCGGATGGGTATCTGGCGTTCTGACAAGTAATGTTTGAGAGCCGGGATGCCGATTTCGCCGAAATGGAACACGCTGGCAGCCAAGGCCGCGTCGGCTTTTCCGACGAGGAAGGCATCGGCAAAATGTTTCATATTGCCTGCCCCGCCTGAAGCTATCACTGGTATGGGGAGCAGGTCTGACAGTCTGGCCAGAGCCTCGTTGGCATACCCGTTTTTCACACCGTCGTGGTTCATGCTTGTGAAGAGAATTTCGCCGGCGCCGCGTTTGCTGGCTTCCTGGGCCCATTCGAAGAGACTGCGGCCGGTCGGGATGCGGCCTCCGTTCACGTAGCATTGCCATTCGCCCGACTTCTCCTGGCGGGCGTCGATGGCTACTACGCAGACCTGCGACCCGAAGCGTCGTGCAGTTTCGTCGATGAGCCCGGGGTGGCGCAGGGCGGCAGAGTTGATGCTGACTTTGTCCGCACCGGCTTCGAGTAGGCGTTCGACGTCAGCCACTTCGTGGATGCCGCCCCCGACTGTGAATGGGATGGCAAGTTCGGCGGCTACGCGCTCGACCATTTGCGTGAATGTTTTCCGGCCTTCGTGACTTGCCGTGATGTCGAGGTAGACGAGTTCGTCTGCTCCCTGTTCGCTGTATGTCTTTCCCAGTTCGACGGGGTCTCCTGCCTGTTTCAGATTGACAAAGTTGACCCCCTTCACGGTCATGCCGTCCTTGACGTCGAGGCAGGGTATGATGCGTTTTGCCAACATGCTGACATTTCTTTTATAGGTTGAACGTTTTGCTGACCTCGGTCAGGTCGATGCGTCCCTCATAAATGGCTTTACCGACGACTACGGCGGGAACTCCGGCTTGGTCGAGTGCCAGGATGTCGTTCATGCCGCTCACCCCGCCGCTGGCAATGAGCTGGCAATCCGGCCGGGCTTGAAGAAGTGAGGCATACAGTCCGACGGATGGGCCGGACAGCATCCCGTCGCGTGAGATGTCTGTGCATAACACTTGTGTCACTCCCATCTGCCAGTAGGATTGCAGGAACGGCAAAAGTTCTTGGGCGCTGCTCTCTTCCCAACCGTTGATGCAGACTTTCCCGGCTTTGGCGTCGGCTCCGAGGATGATATGTGAAGGACCGTAGAGGTCCAGCCATTTTCTGAACAAGTCGGGTGATGTGACCGCCAAACTGCCCACGGTGAGCATGTCGGCGCCCGCATTGAATGCGCTTTGTGCGTCGTCCGTGCTTTTGATGCCTCCTCCGAAGTCAATTTCGAGCTGCGTGGTGGCCGCTATTTTTTCCAGCACGCGGAGATTGACGACATGCTTTGAACGTGCTCCGTCGAGGTCGACCAGGTGGAGGCGCTTGAAGCCGAGGTCCTCAAATAGTTTCGCAAGTTCTTCCGGGCGGTCGTTGTAACTTTTCTGTGTGGCGTAGTCGCCTCGTGTGAGGCGGACGCAACGGCCGTCGATGATGTCTATGGCGGGTATGACTTTAATCATGTTGGAGGTCTAAGAAATTACGTAAAACCTGCTCTCCGACGTGACCGCTCTTCTCGGGGTGAAACTGTGTGGCGTAGAAATTATCTTTTCGCAGGGCGGCACTGAACGGGACGATAAAGTTGGTTTGGGCTATGGTATACGGACCGCAGGGCACGTAGTAGCTGTGGACAAAATATACGTAGCTCCCTTCCGGAATGCCGGCGAATAAAGGGGTGTCGAGACCATTGAGCGTATTCCATCCCATATGAGGGACCTTTTCGTCGTGGCGTGTGGGCATGAAGCGGCGCACAGGTGCGGGCAGAACGCCCAGACAGTCGGTCTCACCCTCTTCGCTGTGGGCACAAAGAAGCTGCTGCCCGATGCAGATGCCGAGAACGGGCTGGCGGAGGTTGGTGATGATTTGGTCGAGTCCCGTTGATTTCAGGTAGGACATGGTGTTTGAAGCTTCGCCTTGTCCCGGAAAAACGACGCGGTCGGCAGTAGCCAGTTCTTCCGGGTCGTCGGTCAGGACAGGTGAGGCGCCTATGCGTCTGAACGCATTGACGACTGAGCGGATGTTGCCCGCGTTATATTTAATGACGGCGACTTTCATGCCTGGAAAGGAAATAGAGAAAGTGAAAAGGTTGATTTACGGGCAAAAATACGGAAATAAATTGGACTTATAGCACTTTTACGTAGAAAAAACGCATGGGCTTGCAGCAAATGGGCAACGGCAAGGAGATGGAGAAGCCTTCTTGCGGATTGGCGTGGGGCATGGAGGATGAGACTGCCTGCAGGCGGGATTACGGACGCCCTGATTGTGAAAACCGTCGGCGTGATGGACTTTTCGTTCGCCCCGGTTGGCGCGGACGTTCGCCCGGGAGGAAAAACAGCCGGACAGAAGCCGGGGGTGGCTGTCCGGAATGAAAAGTCTGGCAGGCGTGGAAATTATTGTTTCACAACAGGACTGAATTCGGACGAAATGCGTATCTTTGCAGTTCAACGCCTAACGTATGGCCTCTTACAGGTAGAAAATATGGAAAAAGTGATTATTAATTCTTATGAGGATTTTGCGAAGCTAACCGGCCAAGTGATTGGAGTGTCCGACTATCTTGAGATTACGCAAGAACGCATCAATCAATTTGCTGACGCAACGCTCGACCATCAGTGGATACACGTGGATGTGGAGAGGGCAAAGAAAGAAAGTCCATACAAGTCGACCATCGTTCACGGGTATCTGACCCTCTCGCTGTTGCCTTACCTCTGGCAGCAAATCATTACGGTGAACAACCTGAAAATGATGGTCAATTACGGTATGGACAAAATGCGTTTCGGACAGGCCGTCCTGTCGGGCCAGAGCGTCCGTCTCGTAGCCACGTTGCAGTCTATCGCCAATCTTCGCGGTATCTGCAAGGCGGAAATCAGGTTTTCTATTGAGATTAAGGACTGCAAGAAGAAAGCGCTTGAAGGCGTGGCTACCTTCTTGTACTACTTTGAATAAAGTGGATTGAGAAACCGGTGAGTTCTTCAACCCGCCGCAAGTCTGTTCAGCAGTGCTTGTGGCGGGTTTTGCGCAGGCGTTAGGGTTGCTGGGCGGGTTAGTGAAAGACGATGTCCGTGATGACGGGCGCGCCTACGTGTTTGTTGAGTTTCTCCGTGAGCTCCCTTCTGCGCAGAAGTAAGTTGGCGCGTAAAGCCGGCGATTTCAACTGCACGTAGAGCGTTTGGTTACGGATGGAGAGTTCCCCCGTGAGGCGGGCTACCGTGTTGCCCGTGACTGTGGCCCACGACTGGATGAGGCGGAACTCATTCAGGGGCCTGTCCAGGTTGTTCAGCCGGAGTGTTTGGTGGACGAGGGAAGTGAGGGTCTCCGTGTTACTGCGTTTCATCAACGATGTTTCCTTTGTTTACGCTGAAAAGTTTATAATCACAGTCGGTTTGAAGGAGAATGCGGTCAAGGTGTTCGCGGTTCGTGTCGGTCATGAAAATCTGTCCGAAGTTTTCATCCTTGGCCAAACGGACAATCTGTTCCACGCGACGGCTGTCTAATTTGTCGAAAACATCATCGAGCAGGAGTAGGGGAGTCTGTTTGCGGCCGGTTTGTTTGAGCAGGACGAATTGGGCCAATTTCAAGGCGACGAGATAAGTCTTGCATTGTCCTTGCGAACCTTCTTTTTTCAGGGGAAAACCGTTGAGCTCCATGATGAGGTCATCTTTGTGGATGCCGTGCAGCGTATATCCGACGATGCGCTCCTTGGAACGCCCCATTCGCAATTGTTCGGTCAGTGGCCCTCTTTCGCAGTGTGACGAATAAGTGAGGCTGACTTTTTCCGGACTTTGGGCGATGTGACAATACATTTCCTGGAAAATGGGTTGGAGCTGCCGTACAAACTGTTTTCGCTCGGCATAAATTTGTTCCCCCGTAGCAGCCATTGCTTCTTCATAGATGTCCATCATGTCTGGGTCTGGTTCGGCTTCCTCTTTGAGCAGGTTGTTCCGTTGTTGAAGCGCCCTGCCATAGCGAATGAGGGCATCCAGATAATTGATGTTATACTGTGAGATCACAGTGTCTACAAAGCGGCGGCGTTCTTCGCTCCCCCCGACGACAAGTGTGGTGTCGGACGGAGAGATGAGCACGGCCGGAATGAGTCCGATATGTTCGGTCAGTCGCCGGTAGTCTTTCCCGTTGCGCTTGAAGCTTTTTCTTCGTCCTGCTTTGAGCCCGCAACTGATTTGTTCTCGTTCGCCGTCGTCTGTTCGGAAAAGGCCTTGAAGCATAAACATTTCCTCACCGTGGCGGACGACTTGTGAGTCGATAGGGTTGGTGTGGCTTTTACAAAACGAGAGATAGTAAATGGCATCGAGGGCGTTTGTTTTCCCCATGCCGTTAGAGCCTATGAAGCAATTGATTTTGTCTGAAAACGATAGTTCGGCCTGCTCGATGTTTTTATAGTTTATGATGGACAGTCGTTCGATAATCATTGGATGCGCACATTCATTGGCCTACAAAATTATAATAATGTGAAGAGATAACGGAGAGTTGCCGGGCAGAAATCTCCGAAAAGACAAAAAAGGCGGCTATTATTTTATAAGTTACGCAGAAAGTATTAATTTTGTCGCGCAAAAATCGAATAACTATTTAAAGGATAATGGCACACACACACAACAGTCAGTCTTTGGACGTCAACGATGCAGTGGCACAGTCTGAAGCTTTTCTTATCAAACACCGAAACACACTTATCATTGCAGCAATAGCCTTGGTCGTGGTAGTCGGCGGCTTTTTCGCACTGAAATCTTTCTATTTCGCCCCGCGGGCGGAAAAAGCGTCTACGATGTTGGCGCAAGGCGAAGATTACTTTGACAGTGGTGATTTTGCAACGGCCTTGAATGGTGATGGCAAGGGCTTTATCGGCTATGTAAAGATTGCGAAGGAATATGGCAGTACGGATGCCGGAAATCTGGCTAATCTTTATGCAGGTATCTGCTACGCGCAGCAGGGAAAGACCAAGGAAGCCATTCCTTATCTTGAAAACTATGACGTGCAGGACGACGTGACGATTTCTCCGGCAGCTTTGAATACGTTGGCAAATTGTTATGCCGCCAACAATCAACTCGACAAAGCCGTTGAAACATTTAAGAAAGCCGCAAAATTATCTGGTGAGAATAGTTTGGCGCCTATCTGCCTGAAATCGGCAGCGCTGATTCTCGAATCACAGAATAAAAAGGCCGAAGCTCTGGCACTCTATCAACAGATAAAGACGGATTACGTGACGAGCATTACGGCGCAGGACATTGATAAGTACATAGAGCGAGTGTCTAAGTAAGAAAAGAGGATCATGTCTTCCGCGAATTTTACTTTTGAAGACCTGTCTGCATCTGTTCCCGACGCTTCCTCTATGCGTATCGGCATTGTCGTGGCTGAGTGGAATCGGGAAATTACGAATAAATTAGCCGGTGATGCTTTCAAAACGTTGATTAAGTATGGTGTGAAAGAAAGTAACATCACCGTGAAGAGCGTTCCCGGAAGTTTTGAGTTGATATACGGCTGTTCGCAGTTGGCGAAAGAAGGACTGCTTGATGCGATAATTGCAATCGGGTGTGTGATACGGGGAGATACCCCGCATTTTGATTACATCTGTGACGCTGTTACGCAAGGCGTGAAACAACTCAACATAGAAGGAACGATACCTGTCGTTTTCGGTTTGCTTACAGTCAATAACATGGAGCAAGCGAAAGAACGTACAGGAGGACGTATGGGGAATAAAGGTGAAGAATTTGCTGTAACGGCGATAAAAATGGCGGATTTCGCTTGGCAGTTACAGAAATAAGCATTACCTTTGCATCGTCAAAAGACAAGGAGGGCAAATTCCAGAGTGGCCAAATGGGGCAGACTGTAAATCTGCTGGCTTTCGCCTTCGGTGGTTCGAATCCATCTTTGCCCACATCAAGGAGACAAATCTGAGAATTGATTTGTCTCCTTCTTTTATGCGTTGTATATTGCTCTGTCGTATGATGATTAATTTCTATAACAAATGTTTATTGGGGAAGTAAAGTAGTAAAAGCCATATTGATGTGAATTTGTGTAGAAGATGAAAGACATTAGTATCGTAGATGTTGCGTTATGGCTTATTGTATAAAGATTGTCACGGGCATGGAGAAGAATATCCGGGTCATGCCATTTCATGTGTTAGTATTGAGACTCTAACGTGATCTTGTGCGCTGCTAATTTTTGTCGAAAAAGTTATGGTTCATATCGCGTTGCTGTCAGTAAGGGAGAATAATAAAAATAGCACTTAGAAATGTTCTCGTTTCTAAGTGCTATCTCATTGCAGAGCCGAAAGCCGGACTCGAACCGGCGACCTATTCATTACGAATGAATTGCTCTACCAACTGAGCTATTTCGGCCTTTGTTCTTCCTTTCCCCTGAAAGGCAGTGCAAAGGTATGTCTTTGTTTTGAATTGGCCAAGTGTTTGTCTTACTTTTTTCTAAATTTGTTCATTTACACTTGCTTTTGCGTTTCTCGTTCCATATTGATCGAGAAACGCAAAGGTCTCAGGGGGACAATATCTGAAAGGATTTTTGTGCTGCATGACGATATCTTCTGAACCATATGCAGCTAATGTCATCCTTTACGCATAGATAATAATAGCTTTATTCCCACCAGTCCCTCATCTGGTAAAGACGTATTTGGTAATACAGTCGCTCCATTTTGCGGACATATATTTTCCGACCGTAAAAGAGCTTGTCGGGAAGGATGTCTTCTTCGTCGTTTGGTATCGGCGCATTTTTATAATCGTCTACGAGGAAAGGAGAAACGATATCTTTGATGTTTCGGATATTCATCCGCTCAATTTGTTGGAGGGTGACATTCAAACCATCGTCTTTGATATAATGTAGTAAATTAATGCAGATGTCTATCCAACGGTTGAACCCGAAGTTCCCTTTTTCGTCCGCTATCGCTGAATGTGAAAAATAAGCCCTCATGCAGCGCAGTTTGGCATACTCTAAGACGTATAGATATAGCCAGCTATATTGCGGGTCATTGGCGGCGTGTTTTACCAACTCGTCGATAAGCGGTTGCAGATGTTCTTTCTTCCATTCTTTGAAACGCTTATTGTGATACCACTTGGCACGTTCAAAACTTGCGACAACCATTTTCTCGGAGTTTCTTTCTTCTTCCGTGGGTTCATGACCATCACAGTAATAGAATTTATTCCATTCAGAAAATACCGTTACCCATTGTTCAAATTCCTCGTCAGAGTACAGTTTTTTCGGTCTGTGTATTCCGCGTAATAGCAAGTCTTTTTTCTCTTTTTCTGAAAGATGCGACACATCAGCCAACGGATAATCATAATTACTTTGATTCAGTCCTGTCAATATCTTGGGTTTATCCATATCATTCAGCAGCTTTAAAGTTATATATAGGTTTTATCACATTCACGATGTTTACAGTGTCATGGATATTACCGATGATTTCATCTTTCGGTTTGTATACCATGGGCGACTCGTCTTTGGTATCTTCCGAAAGGCATTCGCTGTATATACCCTGCATGGAGGCGCGGTAGTCGTTCATGGAGATGCTTTTGAAGGCCTGACTTCTGCTCATGATGCGTCCGGCGCCGTGTGGGGCGGAACAGTTCCAATCCATATTACCTTTGCCGATGCATATAAGTGACCCATCGCGCATATTCAGTGGAATGATACATTTTTGTCCCTCATACGCGGCTATCGCTCCTTTGCGGATGATGTGGTCGTCACCTATGTAGTTGTGCACGCTCTCAAAGGCAAAATCGCCTTGTTTTAACTCTTGAGTTCAACTTATAAATGCAACTTTTTGGGTGCGGATAATAAGCAATAAA
>USCX01000018.1 GCA_900553285.1 uncultured Prevotella sp. | reverse complement strand
GGGCATACGCAACATGCGCCGGTGGAAACAGGCGGCAAAAGCCAACGCTGCCACTGCGGCAGCCGGAACCAGCCAAAACAAAGAGACATTCATAGTTTCTTCTCGATTTAAGGACACTTCATGTGGCCAATATATTGTTTTCTAACAGACTACGGAGAAAAAACGCTGACCTTTTTGCTTTGTCTTATTCTTTTTTAGCAAATCGCCTCGTCTTTTGCGATTTGCTTTTCATTTTGTTACACTTTCTTTCGATGGCGGCACGCACACAGACGACCGGCCCACAAAAGAATGACACACAGAAAGAGAACCGCATCGGACCCTGCCGGACATCCTGCGGCATGAAGGCCAAAGCGGCCGCAGCGACAGGCCGCAGCCCCACTGCGATAAGAAAAACGCGCACTGCGACAGTCCGGCCTGTCGCCGCATCCCGGTTTTCGCCCGTCTTGACCGCCGGAACACACAGCAAACGACCCGCCGGGAAAGCACGGCCTGCCACCTGAAACAGGACCAGGCACTGCCCTACGGCGAACAGCCCGACACCGGCGGCCCGACACCGCAAAAGAGCCCGCCACGCCAACATTCCATACACATTGAAAATAACACCGGCTTTCGTTTCGCTATTTTCATTTTTTATTGTTACTTTTGCCAGATACTATACCCAAGTTCATGAATGGAGAGCTCAAAATCATCATCAGTGGAGGCGGAACGGGCGGCCACATCTTTCCGGCTGTTTCCATAGCGAATGCCATCCGCGCCAAACTGCCTGAAAGCCAGATATTATTCGTCGGTGCCGAAGGCCGCATGGAAATGCAGCGCGTCCCGGCGGCCGGATACCCGATCAAGGGACTGCCCATCTGCGGCTTTGACCGCAAGAACCTGCTCAGGAACTTCGGTGTGCTCATCAAAGTGATGAGAAGCCGCCAGATGGCGCGGCGCATCATCCGCGACTTCCGTCCCATGGTGGCCGTCGGCGTCGGCGGCTACGCCAGCGGGCCTACACTCAACGTAGCCGAGAGCATGGGTATCCCCACACTGATTCAGGAGCAGAATTCCTATGCCGGCGTGACCAACAAGCTGCTGGCCAAGAAAGCCGACCGCATCTGCGTAGCCTACAACGGCATGGAGCGTTTCTTCCCGAAAGACAAAATCGTCATGACAGGCAATCCTGTGCGCCAGTCGCTCGTCGACGCCTGCCCCACGCGTGAGGAAGCCGTGCGCAGTTTCGGACTCATACCGGGCAAACGGACGGTGCTCATCGTGGGCGGCTCACTCGGGGCCCGGACTCTCAACGAATGTATGCTCGGCAACTTCCCGCTCATCAAACAGCAAAGCGAGGTGCAATTCATCTGGCAGACAGGAGGCTACTATAAGCCTGAGATAGCCGACGAGCTCAATCGCCGCGAAAAACCGGACAACCTCTATGTGACCGACTTCATCGCCGACATGGGCAAGGCCTACGCTGCGGCGGACCTCGTCATCTCGCGGGCTGGAGCAGGCAGCATCTCTGAACTCAGCCTGCTCGGCAAGCCGGCCATCCTCGTCCCCTCGCCCAACGTGGCCGAAGACCATCAGACGAAAAACGCGCTTGCGCTCGTCCAAAAGGACGCAGCCCTTTACGTGCCCGACGCCGAAGCACGCCGAATCCTCCTGCCGCAAGCCATCAACACCGTCACCGACGCCGAACGCCTCGAACGCCTGAGCCAAAACGTCAGGCAACTGGCCCGGCCCCACGCCGCCGACGACATAGCCGACGAAGTCATTGCCCTGGCCCGGAAATATCAAGAACAAAAACTACGCTGAACCTCATGAAAGCCGAAGATATCCAATCCGCATACTTCGTCGGTGCCGGCGGCATCGGCATGAGCGCCCTCGAACGCTATTTCCTCTCAAAAAACATCCCCGTGGGCGGTTACGACCGCACCCCCACCCCCCTCACCGAAAAACTCCGTGAAGAAGGGGCCAACATCCACTATACAGACGACCCGGAGGCTATCCCCGAAGCCTGCCGCGACCACGAGCATACGCTGGTAGTCTACACACCGGCCATACCGGCCGACCACCGCGAGCTGACATGGTTCCGCTCGCAAGGATTCGACGTGCAGAAACGCGCCCAGGTGCTCGGCACGCTGACCCGCTCCATGAAAGGGCTCTGCGTGGCAGGCACCCACGGGAAAACGACCACAACGGCCATGACGGCCCACATTCTCCATGAGAGCCATGTGGGTTGCAACGCCTTTCTCGGCGGTATCACGAAAAACTACGGGACGAACTATCTCGTCGACCACACAAGTCCCTACGTCGTCATCGAAGCCGACGAGTTCGACCGCTCTTTTCACCACCTGACTCCTTATGCCACCGTGATCACCGCCACCGACGCCGACCACCTCGACATCTACGGCACCAAGGAAGCCTATCTCGAAAGTTTCCGCCACTATACGTCGCTTGTCCGTCCCGACGGCGTCCTCATCTGCCACCGGGGCCTTGAACTCCACCCTGCCCCGCAGCCGGGCGTCCGCTGCTTCGATTACAGCCGCACCGAAGGCGACTTCCACGCCGAAAACCTGAAAATCGGCGGCGGCCGCATTACGTTCGATTTCGTGTCGCCCCTGGGCCGCATAGACCATATTGAGCTGGGCGTTCCCGTGAGCATCAACATCGACAACGGCATCGCCGCCATGGCCTTGGCTCAAATCGCGGGGGCCACGCCCGACGAAATCCGGCGCGGCATGCTGACATACAGCGGAGTAGAGCGGCGCTTCGACTTCAAGATAAAGAACGACCGCCACGTCCTGCTGAGCGACTACGCCCATCATCCGGCCGAAATCCGCCAAAGCATCCTGTCGCTCCGCGAAGTGTTCGACGGACGGAGGCTGACAGGCATCTTCCAGCCTCATCTTTATACCCGTACACGCGACTTCTACCACGAATTCGCCGATAGCCTCTCATTGCTCGACGACGTCATTCTCCTCGACATTTACCCCGCACGCGAACAGCCCATCGAAGGAGTGACGAGCCGCCTCATATACGACCAGCTCCGTCCGGGCATCAGAAAACGCCTCTGCCACAAGGAGGAACTCCCCGACATCGTGTCGCGAGAGGACTTCGACGTTATCGTCGTGCTCGGAGCCGGCGACGTGGACAACTACATGACTCAGCTGAAAGACATCATCGAAGCCAAAGAACTGCGTGCATGAAGAACCTCATCAAGCTACTGCTGCTGCTCGGGGTGATTGTCTACCTCGTCTTTGCTTTCACCCGTTTCAACAAACCGAACAGCAAAGAAGTCTGCCACGCCGTCAATATCCTCATTGCGGACAGTGCCCAGGCCAGCTTCATCGACGCCGAAGAAGTCGGGCGGATACTCAAAAAAGGCAAGCTCTATCCGCTCGGGAAAACGATGGCCGACATCAACGGCGAAGCCATACAGCAGTACTTACTGAAAAACCCGCTCATCGCAGAAGTCATCTGTTACAAGGCCCCCGGCGGCGACGTGAACATCAGCGTCAGCCAGCGCCTGCCGGTGGTCCGCGTGATGGCAGACAACGGAGACAACTATTTCCTCGACAATACGGGAAACATCATGCCTCACGTAAAGTATGCCGCTGACGTCGTTATCGCCACAGGCCACATCTCGCACGATTATGCCCGACGCCATCTCTTCCGGCTGGGCCGCCACATCATGAACGACCCGTTCTGGAACAACCAGACAGAGCAAATCCACATCGACCCGCAAGGAAACATCGCACTTACACCGCGTGTCGGCGACCAGATTCTGTTTCTCGGCAAGCCGGTAAACCTGCAAAAAAAGCTGGAACACCTCAAAGCGTTTTACCAAAAAGCGATGAACACAGTAGGGTGGAACAAATACGCACGTATCAGCGCGGAGTTCGACAACCAGATAATATGTACAAAAAAATAACACTACGTATATGGCAACAGACGAAAACATCATTGTAGCTATCGAACTGGGGTCCTCCAAAGTCACCGGCATCGCCGGACGGAAACAACCCGACGGAGGAATACAGGTGCTGGCCGTGGCCCAAGAACCGTCGTCCAGCTTCATCCGGAAAGGGCGAGTATTCAACATCGACAAGACCCGGCAATGCCTAGCGAACATCTGCGACAAGCTAAGCAAAGACCTGAACAAGCCCATACGCCAAGTATATGTCGGCATTGGCGGCCAAGGACTCACGACTTCACCGCACACCGTACAACGCCAGCTCGGCACACAAACCAGCGTGACCCGCGCCATCGTGGACAGCCTGTTGGACAACAACATCAACACCCCTATGGGAAACAAGGAAATCCTTGAAGTCATTCCTCAGGAGTACAAGGTAGGCACCCAGCAGCAAATCGACCCCATTGGCGTGCTGACTGACAGCATCGAAGGCCACTTCCTCAATGTCTGTGCCCCTCCCGCGCTGTGCGGCAATATCGACAAGTGCTTCGAACAGGTCGGCGTAAACATCGCCAAGCACACCATATCCATCCTGGCACTGGGCGACAGCATCCTCTCGGAATCTGAACGCCGCTCAGGCTGCGCCCTCGTCGACATGGGCGCCGACACGACCACCGTAGCCATATACAAAAACAACATCTTACGGCAGCTTTCGGTCATTCCGCTGGGGGGAAACAATGTCACCAAGGATATCACCACGCTCCAATTGGAATACGACGAAGCCGAAACGCTCAAATTGAAATACGGAACAGCCTATGCCGAATTCTCCGAAACGGAAGAACCGGGCACCATCACATTCTCCGACGGACGCAACGAGGACGAATTGAAATTCCTCGAACTGACCGAAGCGCGCATCGAAGAAATAATCATCAACGTCGACTTCCAAATCAAACGTTCCGGCTACACCAAAGACAAGTTGCTGGCCGGCATCATCATCACAGGCGGTGTGGCAGCCACAAGAAACCTTGAACGCGCCTTCCGCGAGCACACCAGCTTCGAACAATTCCGCTTTGCCAAAAGCCTGCCTATCACGGTCCGTTTTCCGCAAGGCATGGACGGCAGTAAGCTCGGCAACATCAATACCATTATCGCCCTTGTCGACAAAGGCACCGAAAACTGCTGCGGTCTGCACGTCGAGGAAACCGCCTCGCACGACCTGTTCAGCAACCATGCCGGAAAGGAGAAACCGACAACAGGCGCCCCCCTGAATGCCCACGTGGCCAACCGCCCAACAGTCTCCCAGACTACGGTCGACGAAACGAATGAGGAGGAAGAGGAAGAACCCAAGAAAAAAGACAAGAAGGCCAAGACAAAAAAACAAAACGACGGTCCGAAATTCAAAGACCGGCTTTCAAAAGTATGGCAGCGCCTGACCTCCATGGTCAACGACGATACGGACCCGAATATCCTTGACCAGAATTCCAAATAACGACCCCGAAAATCTCAAAACCCTTTTGCCATGCCCAACCATATCGACAATAAACCGTCTGTCACTCAGTCAAACGCCGTAGAGTTCGACGTCCCCAAGGGAAAATCTGCCACTATCATCAAGGTCATCGGAGTGGGTGGCGGTGGCGGTAACGCCGTCAACCACATGTATAAAGAAGGCATCCACGACGTGAGCTTTGCCCTTTGCAACACCGACAAGCAAGTACTCGACGACTCGCCCATCCCCACACGCTTACAGATGGGCCCCGGCCTCGGCGCCGGAGGCGAGCCTGAAAAAGCCAGCGAATACGCAGAGGAGTCGCTCGAAGACATCCACGAACTGCTCGATGACGGCACCCAAATGGTCTTCATCACCGCCGGCATGGGCGGTGGGACCGGCACGGGCGCAGCGCCGATCATCGCCCGCGAAGCCCGCAAAATGGGCATCCTGACGGTGGGCATCGTCACGATTCCCTTTGTATTCGAAGGACAATGGAAAATCGACCTTGCCCTCGACGGCGTGGAGAAAATCTCAAAAGAAGTAGACGCCCTGCTCGTAGTCAACAACGAACGGCTTCGCGAAATCTACTCCGACCTGACCATCATGAACGCCTTTGCCAAGGCCGACGACACACTGACCGTCGCCGCACGCAGCATATCAGAACTGATCACGACGAACGGCATAATCAACGTCGACTTCCAAGACGTGCTCACCACATTGAAAGACGGAGGCGTGGCCATCATCTCGACAGGCTACGGCGAAGGCGAAAAACGTGTCACCAAAGCCATCGAAAACGCCCTCCATTCCCCCCTTCTCAACAACAACGACATTTACGCAGCCAAGCGCCTCCTGCTCTGTATCACGTGCAGCGACAACGAAGAAAAGGGAACCCTGCAAATGGGCGAGATGGATGAAGTGCACGAGTTCATGGGAAAAATCAAGAAAGGCTACCGCTCGAAATTCGGTCTGGCTGCCGACCCCACCTTGGGCAACAAAGTGAAAGTCACCATTCTCGCGTCAGGTTTCGGCATCGAAAACCTGCCCGGCATGGAGACAAAAATTGAACAACACAACGAAGAGGAGGAAAACCGCAGAGCGGAAGAAGAACGCCACAAAGCCGAACTACGCGACCACTTCTATAACAATGAAAGCGCAAAAAAACGGCTGCGCCATTCGCACAACGTCTACCGATTCACGGCTGAAAGCATCGACAATGATGACATTATCGCCATGGTAGAAACCGACCCCACCTACAAGCGCACCCCCGAAATGATAAAAAGCATCGACCTCAAAGCACGCGGTGAAGAAGAACAACACGAAACCAATGACAGCAACCCGCAGGACATGAAGGCCATTACTTTCGATTGAAACGCCACCCCAAAAAACGAACAAACAATATGACACTTTTCGAACAAATCAGCAAAGACATCGTGGCTGCCATGAAGGCAAAAGACAAAGTAAGACTGGAAGCCTTACGCAACGCAAAGAAACTCTTTATCGAAGCCAAGACCGCCCCAGGCGCCAACGATACCCTCCCTGACAACGAAGCCATCAAGATCCTCGCCAAAATGGTCAAACAAGGCAAAGACGCTGCCGACATCTTCACCAACCAAGGACGCCCTGACTTGGCCGAAGAAGAACTGGCACAGGCTCATGCCATCGAGGCCTACCTGCCCCAACCCCTGTCAGCCGAAGAACTCGAAACAGCACTACGCGAAATCATCGCACGCGTCGGTGCCAATGGCCCCAAAGACATGGGCAAGGTTATGGGTACGGCCTCAAAAGAACTGGCCGGCCGGGCCGACGGCAAAACCATCTCAGCTGCCGTCAAGCAATTGCTCGCCTAAACGCCCAAAGGCGCAACCACAAACAAATAAGGCTGTAAGAAGAAAAACGAGCACATTTTTTCAAACAAGAATTTGCCCGTTTCGACAAAAAGCCTTACTTTTGCACATAATTCCAGCAGCGCTGCCGGAATCGGACTTGTAGCTCAGTTGGTTAGAGCAACAGACTCATAATCTGGAGGTCCCAGGTTCAAGCCCTGGCTGGTCCACACACCTTGTTCACGGGGAGAGATTTCTAAATCTCTCCCCGTGAACTTTTATTTTATCCGTATGAGACTGAAACATACGTCATTCCATTCCTATTCGCCACACACCAAACACTCCGAACAGTCCGGCGGGAAAAGCGGCCGGACGGTCCCGGCCGTCAACTTGCACAACATGATCCGGCAACAAAACAACGGCTGAAACCCTGACCGTTCCAGAAGAAAACGCTATATTTGCTGACAGGGTCATTGCTCCCTTTGCACAAATAAAAAACGACACTATGCCCAGAACCATCCTCATCCTCATCATGGCTACAGCATGCTTGCACGCCAGCGCACAATTCGGCCCACGGAACATACGTTTCGCCTTCGGTGCCGGTTATAACTGTGCCCTCCGGACCGCAGGTGAGTCAACCCGCAGCGAGGCCAATTTTTTCATCATGGGGTACAATGTCTACGCCGACTTTTCCACAAATTTCGCAGCCCCTTCCAACAGGCCCTATCAAGGCACATTAGGCCTGACAGACAGTTATCGTTTCTACCATTTCGACGTGGGATATGCGTTTCCCGTCCGACAGATTCATCTCATCCCCATGCTGGGACTTACCCAGCGCGAACGCCTCTATTACAGCCAGCGCCCGAGCGGAGCCAAACGCGTACTGACATA
This sequence comes from uncultured Prevotella sp., assembly GCA_900553285.1. Taxonomy (GTDB): domain Bacteria; phylum Bacteroidota; class Bacteroidia; order Bacteroidales; family Bacteroidaceae; genus Alloprevotella. The sequence goes on along the minus strand of USCX01000018.1, from coordinate 9,032 downwards.
CTACGGAGCGGCAGGTGTCGGCATAGCATACACGAAAGGGATAACGCTCTTCATGTTCAAATTGACCAACCAGCAAGTGGGTGTTTCCGTCGGTCTGAAAATATGACCTGCCACAAGGCCACACGGCTTTTTTACCCCCTGCCTTCATACCCGGGGAGCGACAATCCCCGCCACTACCATCCCAAAGCAAGCGTCCGGCACAAGCCTTCACACAGGCTGCCTGCCAGGCGAACCTTCCGCCGTGACAGAATCGTCTGTCACGGCGGAAGGTTTTTCTGTCGCCGTGCCCCGCAAGCCCACGAAAAGGACACACGCCGCTTGCCCGCCTCACGAAAAAACGTTATTTTTGCCTGACTTACTCCATCCTGCCCCAATGTGGGCACATACTTCGATTCAAAATGTTAGAAATAAAGAACTTACACGCCTCAGTTGAGGGGAAAGAAATTCTGAAAGGCATCAACCTGGCCATCGGCGACGGCGAAGTACACGTCCTTATGGGGCCGAACGGTTCGGGCAAGTCGACATTGAGCAACGTGCTCGTCGGCAATCCCAAGTACACCGTTACCGAAGGTTCCGTTACCTTCAACGGCAAGAACCTCCTCTCGTTGCCGGCCGAAGACCGCTCACATGAAGGCCTCTTCATGTCGTTCCAAATGCCGGTCGAAATCCCCGGTGTCTCGATGACCAACTTCCTGCGTGCCGCCCTTAACGCCAAGCGGAAATACCAAGGCCTCGACCCGCTTCCAGCCGGCGAACTGCTGAAACTCCTGCGCGAAAAACGCAAACTGGTAGGATTAGACGCCCACTTCATGGGCCGCGGCGTGAACGAAGGTTTCAGCGGAGGCGAGAAAAAACGTAACGAGATTTTCCAGATGGCCGTGCTCGAACCCAAATTGAGCATTCTCGACGAAACAGACTCCGGCCTTGATGTCGACGCACTGCGCATCGTGGCCGAGGGGTTCAACCAACTGCGCACACCGGAGACAAGCGCCATTGTCATCACACACTACCAACGTATGCTCGACTACCTGAAACCCGACTTTGTGCACGTCCTCGTCGACGGCCGTATCGTCAAGAGCGGCGACGCCTCACTCGGTTACGCCATCGAGGAACGAGGTTTCGACTGGATTAAAAACGAAATAAACGCATAAGCCATGAGGGCCGAACAACAGTACCTTGAACTCTTCGACAAGGAGCGTGACACCCTCTTCCGCCACAGTTGCGACATTCTCAACGACGCACGTGAGGACGCACGCCGCCATTTTGACGACAAGGGTTTTCCCACACGCCGCGACGAGCGCTGCAAATACACCGACGTCAGCATGGCTTTCGCGCCGGACTACGGACTCAATCTCACCCGCATCGTTCCGGGTGTCAATCCGTATGCCACCTACCGCTGCCAAGTGCCCAATCTGAGCACGAGCCTCTATTTCGTCGTCAACGACAGCGTCATGCCTCCGGCCCCGACCAATGCGCCACTTCCCGAGGGCGTCACCCTATGCCCCCTCCGTGAAGCGGCCCGCCGCTTTCCCGACCTCATGCGCAACCACTACGGGCATCTGGCAGACACGGCGGCAGACGGCCTCACCGCACTCAACACGATGCTCGCCCAAGACGGCCTGTTCATCCACGTCGCAGCCGGCACCAAATGTCAACGCCCCATCCAAATCGTCAACGTATCGGCGGCCCAAATCGACCTGCTATCGACGCGTCGCGTCCTTATCATTGCCGAAGAAGGCGCCGAACTGTCTCTCCTTTTCTGCGACCATTCGGACGACCGTCACCGCTATGTCAGCACGCAAGTGGTCGAAACCTTCGTCGGACGCAGTGCCCGCCTCCACCTTTACTCTATTGAGGAGACTCATCCGGACAATCAACGTTTCAGCCACCTCTATGTCCGACAAGACGAGGACAGCCGTTTCACTTTGGGCAGCATCACCCTGATGGCGGGCCTGACCCGTAACCGCACCGACATCCGCCTTGTCGGCAAAGGCGCCGAGGCCTGTGCCTACAGCTGCGTCATAGCCGACAGCAAGCAACATGTCGACAACAACCTGCTCGTTGAACATGCGGCCGAGGGCTGCACCAGCAACCTTCTCTACAAGTATGTACTCGAAGGCCAGGCGGTGGGAGCCTTTGCCGGCCACATTCTGGTGCAGGAGAAAGCCCAGCACACCGTATCGGACGAAACGAACGCCAATCTCTGCACCTCGCCTGCTACCCGCATGTACACACGCCCGATTCTCGAAATCTATGCCGACGATGTCAAATGCAACCACGGCTCAACCATCGGACGGCTCGATGAACAAGCCCTCTTCTACATGCGCCAGCGGGGCATTGACGAAGCCGAGGCACGCCTCCTGCTGCAACATGCCTTTGTGAATGACGTCATCCGACGCGTGGAGCCCGAACCGCTGCGCGACCGCCTTGCCCATCTTGTCGAGATGCGTTTTCGCGGGCTGCTGCGCCACTGTGAAGGCTGCACGATGTGCCCGCAATAGAATTCTCCACCCCATCCCGCCCTGCCGGGGCTAAAAAAGCGACCTATGTACGACATACTGGAAACGAGAAAAGACTTTCCCATACTCAGCCGCACGGTCTACGACCGGCCGCTCGTCTATCTGGACAACGCCGCCACCACACAAAAGCCGCGCGAAGTGGTTGAAGCCATCGCCGACGAATACTATTCGGTAAATGCCAACGTACACCGCGGCGTTCATTTCCTCTCACAACAAGCCACAGAACTCCACGAGCAGGCCCGCGAACGCACAGCCCGCTTTATCGGCGCGAGATCAAGCCACGAAATCATTTTCACACGGGGCACGACAGAAAGCCTCAACCTCGTGGCGTTCAGTTTTGGCGAGGCGTTCATGCAAGCCGGCGACGAGGTTATCATCAGCACGATGGAACACCATTCAAACATCGTCCCGTGGCAAATGCTCCGCGACCGCAAGGGCATCGTCATTAAGGTCATCCCCATCCACGACGAGGGCACACTCGACCTCGAAGCTTATGAACGCCTGTTCAGTCCGCGCACACGCCTGGTGGCAGTGACCCACGTCAGCAACGTGCTGGGCACCATCAACCCCGTCAAGAAACTGGCTGCCATTGCCCACTCACACCACGTGCCCCTCCTCGTCGACGGCGCACAAAGCGTTCCTCATTTCCCGGTCGACGTGACCGACATCGACTGTGATTTTCTTACATTCAGCGGACACAAAGTCTATGGCCCTACGGGCATCGGCGTGCTCTACGGCCGCGAATCGTGGCTCGACAAGCTCCCACCCTATCAGGGCGGTGGGGAGATGATTTCACACGTCAGCTTCGAGCACACCACCTACGAGCAGCTTCCATATAAATTCGAGGCAGGCACACCCGACTACGTCGGTTCAAACGCGCTATCCAAAGCCTTGGACTATGTCGACCGCCTCGGCATGAGCCAGATTGCCGCTCACGAACGCGGGCTGACGGCCTACGCCATGGAGCGGCTGTCCGCTATTCCCGGGCTCCGCCTCTACGGACAAGCGAAGGAAAAAGACGCAGTAGTAGCCTTCAACGTCGAAGGTATCCATCACCTTGACATGGGCACATTGCTCGACCGTCTGGGCATTGCCGTCCGTACGGGACACCATTGTGCACAACCGCTGATGGAACGTTACGGTGTGGAAGGTATGGTACGCGCCTCCTTTGGCCTCTATAACACGCGCGAGGAAATCGATCATCTGGCCGAAGGCATCGAGCGCGTACGCAAGATGTTCTAAACCCACAGCCTTGTAACAGGCTGTCCGCCCCGAACACGGAATGCGTCCACGCTATGGCCCCGACGCCCAAGAGGCATAGCGTAGCCCATGACGCACGAACGGCCCGGAGAACTGCGTTTCCGGGCCGTTCGTGGCACATTATTGTTACTCTCTCAAAGCGACCGGATCATTCCAGATAAGTGTAGCCGTATAATCCGGAACGGTAGTTCGCTATGAACTCCTTGCCCTCCTCCACGGTGATGCGATTTTCTTTCACGGCCTTGCTGACCCAGGATTCCAGGCGACGGACAAGTTTCTTCGCATCGTACTGCACGTAATCAAGCACTTCAGCCACAGTCTCACCATCAATGGTCTTGGCTATCGTATAGCCCGAATCGTCCACCGTCACGTGAACCGCATTCGTATCGCCGAAGAGATTATGCATATTACCAAGGATTTCCTGATAGGCTCCCACGAGGAAGACACCAATATAATAACGCTCGCCAGACTTGATGGCATGAAGCGGCAAGTAAGAGGTCTGCTGCACGGAATTCACATAGTTCGTGATTTTCCCGTCACTGTCGCACGTAATATCCTGCAAAGTGGCCGGACGATCCGGCTTCTCATCAAGACGCTGGATAGGCATAATCGGGAAAAGCTGGTCAAGCGCCCAAGAGTCGGGAAGGGACTGAAAGAGAGAAAAGTTGCAGAAATACTTGTCAGCAAGCAGCTTATCGAGTTTACGGAGCTCGTCCGGAACGTGTTTCTGATGATGAACGAGATCGTTCACCTCCCGCGTAATGCTCCAATAAAGGCTCTCGATTTGCGCGCGTGTCTTCAAATCGATGATTCCATGGCTGAACAAGTCCAGAGCCTCCTCACGGGTCTGCTCGGCATCGTGCCAGTCTTCCAGCATAGAACGGGGGGACAGCTTATCCCATATTTCCGACATATCGCGCACGAGTTGATGGTCGTCCTCCGTCGCCTCAAAATTTTCGTCCATCTGCGGCACGCTGACACTTTCGAGCACATCGAGAATCAGGACAGAGTGATGGGCCGTCAGCGAGCGCCCTCCTTCGGTAATAATGTTGGGATGAGGGATTCCGTTTTTGTCCGCCGCATCCACAAAAGTGTAAACACAGTCATTAACGTATTCCTGGATGGAATAATTGACCGAACTGCCGGAATTGGCCGAGCGAGTGCCGTCATAGTCAACGCCCAAACCACCTCCGCAATCGACAAATTCAATCGAAAAGCCGAGTGCGTGAAGTTGAACGTAAAACTGGGCCGCCTCGCGCAAAGCGGTAGAAATAGCGCGTATCTTGGGAATTTGACTGCCGATATGGAAATGAATAAGTTTCAGGCAATCTTTCATGTCCATTTCGCGCAACAGGCGCAAGGCTTCAAGCAATTCGCTCGAATTCAAGCCGAACTTAGACGCATCGCCGCCGCTTTCCTCCCATTTCCCTGCCCCGGACGCTGCCAGTTTAATGCGAATGCCCAGATTCGGCCGCACGCCGATTTTTTCTGCCGTTTGGGCTATGATTTGCAACTCCGGGAGCTTTTCGACAACGAGAAAGACACGTTTTCCCATCTTCTGGGCCAATAAAGCCAGCTCTATGAAATTCTGATCTTTGTGCCCGTTGCAGATTATCAGGCTGTCGCTGTCCATATTGGTCGCCAAGACAGCATGGAGTTCCGGCTTGGAGCCCGCTTCCAGCCCAAGGTTATATTTTTTCCCATGACTGATAATCTCTTCCACAACCGGCCGCATCTGATTAACCTTAATGGGGAAAATGATGAAGTGCTCGGCCTGAAACTTATACTGTTTGGCCGCAAGTTTGAAACAATCGGCCGTTTTTTCGATGCGATTGTCCAAAATGTCGGGAAACCTCACCAGCAGTGGAGTCGACAAGTCGCGCATTGCCAGTTCGTCGACCAGCTCTTTCAGGTCGACCTGCACTCCGTCTTTCCGGGGAGCCACATAAACGTGCCCTTTGTCATTTATGCCGAAATAACTGACTCCCCATCCTCCGATATTGTATAATTCCTCAGAGTCTTCGATTCTCCATTTTCTCATTTCTCTTCTGTCGAGAGGTTATATTATAGATTTACGTATTGCTTGATTCGTTGTACGATATTGTCTATTTTTGATGCACTGTCAAGCACATCAATATCGACGACATAACGGGCTTTCGAATAATAAGGCTCACGCGCAGCCAGTTGCACGGTGATGAAATCGTGTAATTCTTCGGGCGACTTTCCCTTCAACAAAGGACGTTCGCCGCGGCTCATGCCGATATGTTTCAAAAGCGTCTCGGGAGAGGCTTTGAGGTACACCGTGTCGCCGTTCGCATTCATGAAGTCCATGTTGTCAAAGAAGCACGGCGTGCCTCCACCGCACGACAACACGATGTCCTCAAACGCGGCGACCTCATGGAGCATACGCCGTTCCATATCCCTGAATGTACTTTCGCCATGTTCCGCAAAAATCTGGGCCACTTTGCTATGGTATCGTTCCTCGACGTACCAATCGAGATCATAGAAGGTGCGGCCGAGCGCCTTGCCGAGGGATTTACCGACAATCGTCTTCCCCGCACACATATAACCGACAAGAATTATACTCTTCATAACCATTTTACGCTTTACGGCGACGCCGCGACGGACGGGCCGGTTTGTCTGCCTCTGCAGAGATTATATGCTTACATTCGTCGTAAGTCAGATCTTTAGCGCGCTCGACGACGTCCTTGGGGAGTTTATAGTTTTTCCCCTTGTAAGCAATATAGGGTCCGAAACGCCCGTTGAGTATTTCCATCTCGGCCTCTTCTTCAAACGTCTTTATGTGGCGTTCGGCTTCCGCTTTGCGCTTGGCTTCGATCAGCGCGACAGCCTCATCGAGCGTAACTGACAACGGGTCGGTCTCCTTGGGTATAGACACGAACTTGCCAGCATGTTGAACATAAGGCCCAAAACGCCCGGCATTCACCACGACGGCTTTTCCTTCGAACTCGCCCAGATTACGGGGGAGTTTGAAAAGATCAAGCACCTCTTCGAGCGTCACACTTTCAAGGCTTTGATCGGGTTTCAACGTAGCGAAACGCGGTTTTTTCCCAGTGCCGGCTTCACCAATCTGCGCCATAGGCCCATAACGGCCAATCTTGACGGACACGGGCTCACCGCTCGAAGGGTCTGTGCCTAACATCCGTTCGCCCACTTTGTGCTCACTCTTTTCCGCCAAGGTCTTTTCGACCTGCGGTTCAAAATCGTCGTAAAAGCGATGCATGAGATCGGTCCAATTCTTTTTCCCCTCAGCCACATCATCAAACTGTTTCTCGATATTGGCTGTGAAGTTGTAATCCATGATGTCGGGGAAATAGGCCATAAGAAAGTCATTGACCACGATACCCGTATCCGTCGGCACGAGTTTGTTCTTCTCCGCTCCGACCATCTCGGTTTTGGTCTCAGCCGTCACTTCGTCTCCCACGAGCGTCAGTTGGTGGAACTGGCGTGGCGAGCCTTCTTTGTCGGCTTTTACGACATATTCGCGCTGTTGTATCGTCGATATGGTCGGTGCGTAGGTAGATGGTCTTCCGATGCCCAGTTCTTCGAGCTTGTGCACGAGCGAGGCCTCAGTGTAACGCGAAGGTTGTTGTGTGAAACGCTCCTGCGCCACGATTTCTTCGCGTTCGAGCTGCTGCCCCTCACTCACCGGGGGAAGCAGGCCTCCGTCTTCCTCATTTTCGGCGTCGTTGTCGTGCGACTCCATGTAAACACGAAGAAAACCATCGAACTTCACCACCTCGCCCGTAGCGACAAACTGGTAATCAGAGCCGTCCACGTCGATATTAATCACCGTTTTTTCCAAACGGGCATCGGCCATCTGGCAAGCTAACGTGCGCTTCCAGATAAGCTGGTACAACCTTCTTTCTTGCGGCGTCCCGCTGATCGTCTCACGAGCCATGTCCGTCGGGCGAATGGCTTCGTGTGCTTCCTGTGCACCCTTGGTGTGCGTATGATAATGACGGAGCTGATGGTATTCCGCCCCCATCTGGGCCTCAATGACAGAACCACAACTGTTCAGACAGAGCGTTGAAAGGTTCATTGAATCCGTTCGCATGTACGTTATCAAACCCGATTCGTACAGGCTCTGCGCCACGCGCATGGTCAAGGCCACTGGGAAGCCCAACTTACGGGCAGCCTCCTGCTGCAAGGTCGAGGTCGTAAACGGGGGCGCCGGTGTGCGCTTCGTGGGCCGCATGACAATACTCGATATCGTAAAATGCGCCGTCTTGCAGGTATTGAGAAAATGTGCAGCCTCCTCTTCTGTTTTGAAGCGTGTCGACAGATCGGCTTTCAACGAAACGACGTCACCACCGGCCGTCGGCACCCGGAACACAGCCGTCACTCGATAGGCGGCGTCCGGCTTGAACTGTGCTATCTCTCGCTCTCGCTCGACAATCAGGCGAACGGCTACGCTCTGCACCCGCCCGGCCGAAAGATTCGGACGAACCTTGCGCCATAACACCGGAGACAACTTAAAACCGACCAAGCGGTCGAGCACACGACGAGCCTGCTGCGCGTCTACCAAATTGAGGTCGATGTGACGCGGGTGGGCGATGGCAGCAAGAATGGCCGGCTTCGTAATCTCATGGAAAACAATCCGTTTCGATTCTTTCAAGTCGAGTCCGAGAACTTCCGCAAGATGCCATGCAATGGCTTCTCCCTCGCGGTCCTCATCAGAAGCCAGCCAAACGGTATCCGACTCTTTTGCCTGTTTTCTCAGTTCGCCCACTACTTTCTGCTTATCCGCAGGAATTTCATATTCTGGCTCAAACGTTTCCAGGTCCACGCCAAAGTTTTTCTTCTTTAAGTCGCGGATATGACCATAACTGGACATGACTTTATAGTCTTTGCCCAGAAATTTCTCTATCGTTTTCGCCTTCGCGGGCGACTCGACAATCACCAAGTTCTTGCTCATGGAACTCTCGTCTTTTACTTTTCTGCGCGCAAAAGTAGGAAAAAAAAACGCGCGGGCACACATTAATAATATAGAAAGTTTACCGCAGCCTTTTTTCAGACTGACAAGAGCCATGACCACGCCGACGACGGCTTCACTGACAGCCGGACACAAGACACGTGAACCTTGGCTATTCTGCCTCGGTGCCGCCTGCCTTTTCGCTGCCAGTCAAGTTGAAAGTCAAACGGTGATAAGGCGTGACGCCACACCGACGGATGGCTTCACGATGGGCAGCCGTGGGATAGCCGAAGTTATGGCCCCAGCCGGAATCGGGA
>USCX01000017.1 GCA_900553285.1 uncultured Prevotella sp. | reverse complement strand
GCTGTCGCGGCGGGCGTATTCGTCGCAGATGGCACCCGAACGATCTGTCGAGCCGTCGTCCACGAGGATGAGTTCGAAGTCGCGGAACGTCTGGCCGAGAATGCTGTCGATGCAGGCGGACAGGTAGTCCTCGACGTTGTAGACGGGGACGATGATGCTGAGCGTGGGAGCGGATGGGGCGGTTGACATAGGTGTTCTTTCGTCTTTATTTGACAAGCGGTTTTAGTGCTGCGTGCAGCAGGCGGCTGCGGGTGGAGGCTAAGAGGAGGCGTTGCCCAACGGAGGGACGATAGCCTACGTCGCTGCATAAACGCTCTATTTCTTGTGCCACGTCAGGACTGCAATTCTGCTGGTACATCATAGTGAGTATGCCTCCTACGGGCTTACGCATCATTGTTTGGATGAATGCGTGTGAGGCATTGATTTTTTTCAGCCAGTAGACGGTCTGATGCAGAGCAGACAGTGTGTACCGCAAACGCTTGGCAGCTTGCTGGGTCATCGACAGGCTTTCGGGACGGATCCGGTAGACGGTAGTGATTTCGTGCAGGCAGTAGAAAGGCCCGGATAAGGCCAAAATACATAAGGCTGCAAAATCATTCTGCAAGTGTGGGACGGTCAGGTAAACGGAGGGATCATCCCGTAGGAAGTCGAGTAAAATCATTCGGCGGTACATGGTGGAGCTGAATCGGGCGCCGCATGTTTCACCTGTTAATAGCTTTTTTACCAATGCCCCCCCCATTAGGGTTCTTTCCCAATCTTTCGGGTGGAGATGTACGTCACGGTATCGGTTGTCAGCTTCAATGAAGTCTCTCCATTCCGTGTGCACGCAAGAACATTCCTTGTGTGTGTCCAGAATGTGTGCTTCTTTTTCCAGCTTGTCGGGGGTAATCCAATAGTCGTCGCCATCAAGTTGCGCGATGTATTCGCCCTTAGCCAAGTGGATGAGTTCGTAATCCTGTCGGTTGACGCCCACGTTCTGCTCATGCAGGTTCAGCCGGACGATGTCGGGATGCGTGTCGCGGTAGGCTTTCAGGATATCGATCGTACCGTCGGTGGAGCAGTCATCTCCCACGAGGATCTCAAACGGGAATGAAGTCTGCTGCATCAGCACGGAGTCCAGTGTCTGTCGGACGTAGGCTGCGTGGTTGAATGTGGTGATGCACACCGTCACTTTGGGGGTCGTGCAAGTGGGCTCTACCGTTTTTTCAAGTGGCATGTTCGGAGGTTTTTGAGCGATGTGTAAATGTAGCAGCTTGGCTGGCCATTATGCCGGGGAGGTCGTGCGGAACCGTCGTCCACGGGGGAAGTTCGACCTTTCAGGATGTCTGGCCGAGAATGCTGTCAATACGGGCTGTCCTCCCTAAACCTGTCGCCCCGGTAGGACGGGCCGGGACGCTGACAGGACGTCCTGACGCCTCGACCGGTTTGTGGCGCTTTTTTACGTGTGGATGGTACGGTCGCGTCGTTTCCCCGTCCGCCAAAGCACAAAACGCACGTATGCCGTAGTAAAGTTTTTGAGGCCAAGTATGAGGATCAGCATCAGCCATAAGCGGTCTTTCAGTGTCAGCCCGCTTTTGAAGGCTTGCCCGATGGGAGGTCTTTGGTCTTGAAGGTATTGTGTTTCCCTTTGTGCGTGCATCCGGTTGGCGTAGGCCGTTTGGGCTGTACACAAGGATTTGCATGCTTCGATGTATTGGCGATAGGGGAACGCGCTTTGCGGTGCGGTTTCCCGAAGTATGCGGAACCATTTGACGGCGGTCTGGAATACGTCGCGCCATTTTGCGGGCGTCATGCTGCGCGTGGCGCTGCCTTCGTGTAAACAATATACATATTGTCCCCGGTCTGAAATCTGAAGGGTACGGGTCTGTTGCAACAGGTCGATCAGACAGTATTCGTCTTCGGTCATGGACATGCCCATTGGCAACCGGACTTCCTGCCACAAGGCCTTGCGATAGATTTTCCCACATAGTCCTGTGTTGATGTCCCGGTGCAGTGCAGAAAGCATGTCATACTTTTTATTAAGCTTTCTGGGGGGGGTAGTTAAGATTTGTTCACCGTTGTTGTAGGCAAAGGGGAACTGTACCACGTCTACGGCAGGGTCGTCCATGAGGATGCGTAGGTTCTCTTCGAGCGTGGTTGGCGTGCCAAGCTCGTCGTCACTGTCGACAAAGGTGACGAATTGGCCACGCATCAGGTCGAGCCCCGTGTTGCGTGCCGCACTGACACCGGCATTCGCTTGGTGGACGGCGTGGATACGGCTGTCGCGGCGGGCGTATTCGTCGCAGATGGCGCCGGAGCGGTCGGGCGAGCCGTCGTCCACGAGGATGAGCTCAAAATCGCGGAACGTCTGGCTGAGGATGCTGTCGATGCAGGCGGGCAGGTAGGCCTCGACTTTGTAGACCGGGACGATGATGCTGAGTGTGGGAGTTGGCATGGTAAAAAGAATTATGATGGGTTAGCAAGTCGTGGGTTCGGTAAGGCCTAATTCCATTTTATTTTGCGGAAACCATGTTTAGTCAGTCGTTTCAGGAGGTCGCGCATGCCTTGTGTGCCAATCAGAAGTATGCACGAAAGGCATATTGTCAATATGCACATGGCTACGATTGCTGTGACGATGAGCGATATCCAGTTGCGATAGATGTATTCCGTAGGAAAAATCTGATGAACAAGCAGGTGTGTGCCCATCACGGCAACGCCGGCCAGAGAGAAGTATGTGATGAAGTTTTTCCAATAGTGTTTGACAGGGCGTTTGAAACCTTTCGAGAAGAGGAAATAGGGCTTCCATACGCCAATGATGATGACGAGGCTGACTGTATTGCCTAAAAGAATACCCGGCAACCCCCAAAAGTAACCTCCGATTATGGCGCTTATGATGTAAATGACGGTTTCGGTGATTGGTGCCCAAGTATCGTAGAACAAACCGTGGCCAAAAAGAAATTGATCCGTAACGCCTCGGGTGATGCCTATCATCGTGTTTATTACCAAGATTATCAAGACGGACTGTGGCAGCAGGTATTCCGTTCCTAACCATTGTGTGATAAAAGGGGGGAGCAATAAGAAAATGCCGTATCCTACGATTGTGCTGAACCAGACACGAATACTGAATAGTTCCCAATAGATCCGGTAGGCTTTGTCGGTGTTCCTTTCTGCGATGAGATTGCCCACACCGGCACCGGTGCTCCCAAGAAAGGTGTTTAGAAATACGTTAAGTTTATCTACGATTACGGTGTAGTTTCCATAGTGAGCCACTATTTTCAGTGAAATGAAAGCGTAAGTTAACAAAGGTGTAATCTGAAACTGAGCGAAAGTCCCGATTTTATGCATAAACAACTGTTTGGTATATTTCATCACTTCGGGATACTTCTTGAACAATTTCTTCCCAAGTCTAATCTCACAGTGTAGCCACGGGTAAGTTTTGTTAATTCTCCAATTGAGAATGATTGAGTAAAGAATGCCGAATGAAAGTTCAATCGCTACCCATAGATAATAATTTCTTGTGTAGAAAGCCGCGTACAACTGGATGATGATTTTGGCGATGTTCGCGCTTTGGTAATAGGCGTTGACTACGTATTCTTTTTGGTCGGCGCCGAGAAGAGTCTGGCGGTAGTTGATGAAGTAGCCGATGAGGGAGGAGGTGAGGAATGCGAAGTAGGCGAAGTAAATGACGCCCAATTCGAATTCCGTGTTCGGGAAGATGAGCGGGAGAAATGCGCCTAAGACGAGGCCAGCTCCCAATATGATGAATCCGATCCAGCGGTACAGATAGCCGAATACGGAAATGATTTCGTTGATTTTTCCTTCATCGTGGTCGAAGAGGGGTTTGTAAAGGACATAGCCGATGGCGCTGCCTATGCCCAACTCGGCCAAATTGAGAAAGCCGAGGAGGTTCTGCAAGGTAGAGGTCAGGCCCACGAAGTCAGCTCCCAGTGTATCGAGGAAGATTTTACGTGAGAAGAATGACAGGACCAGTGTCAGAAAGTAGAAAATGAGGTTTACCCTGGCGTTAAGCAAGGATTTTTTGACCCGCGATTCTTGGTTTGCCATCTGCTTCTTACGTGTTATAGATTTCCGTATCTCATCCCCCGGTCAATGAATCCGCTGACCGGGGGATGAGTGGGAATTAATTTTCGATGTCGTAACGGCCGTAACCGTATTGGTAACTGTAGCTGTTGCCGTGGCGTCCGTTGGTTGCTTCCGTGCCGTTGAGGATTACGGAGAGTTTCGGGAATTTTCCTCCGTGGTATCGTTTGTCGATTTCGGGGAGCATGTTCCGCTCCATCAGGCCGGCGCGGACGACGAACAGGGTCATGTCGGCGAGCTTGCTGATGATGGCTGAGTCTGCCACGATGTCGATGGGTGGGCAGTCGATGAAGATGTAATCATATTGTGTGCGGACGTGTTCGATCAAATCGCTCAGCCGTTTGGAGAAGAGGAGTTCCGTGGGATTGGGCGGGAATACGCCGACGGGAATCAAGTCGAACGTTTGTTTCTCTTGTCCTATGTGCGTGATGATTGCGCTAAGGTCGTTTTCCTGTCCTGCGAGATAATTGGAAATGCCGGTCTGCGTGTGTGGCACATATTGGCTCAGTGAGGCGCGGCGCAGGTCGAGGTCGATGGCCAGGACCTTTTTCCCTTTGATGGCCAAGCTGGCTGCAAGGTTGATGGAGATGAACGTTTTTCCTGATCCGGGATTGAACGAAGTGGTCATTATGACGGTTCCTTTGTCGGACGATCCGGTCATGAATTCCAGGTTGGTCCGGACGATGCGGAAGGCTTCGTTTATGATGTCGCGGCTGTTTTCCTTGATGATAATGTGATGGGTTTCTTCCTGCTTTTGCTTGAAGAGCCCGTGCCGCTTTTTGCCGTAGGCCGGAATCTCACCGGCGATGGGGGCATCCAGAGTCTCCAAATCTTTTTTGCCTCTCACGGTTGTGTTCATGACGTTGATGAGGACAATGACGAGGGTGGGCAATGCGATGGCGGCGATGAGCGCGATGAGCAGTATCTGCGTTTTCACGGGCGCAGTGGGCGAGGCGCTCCCGCTCGGCGGTGTGATGACGCGGGTGTTGTAGGCGGTGAATGCCTGCGAGAGCTCGTTTTCCTCACGCTTCTGGAGCAGGAAGAGATAGAGCGCTTCTTTGACTTTCTGTTGGCGTTCGTCTGAAAGCAGGTATTTGGCCTGGCGTGGGTTTGCGGCGATGCGTTCGGTGGTTTGCTGTTCGCTGCGTTCCAAACTGCTCAGCTGGGTGTTCAATGTGATGACATGGTTGTCGATGGAGTTGATGATGGCTTCGCGAAGGGCTTTTAGCGAATGGTCCATGTCGATGACCAGAGGGTTTTCCTCACTACTGTTGGTCACCAGGTTGTTCCGTTGCAGCAAGAGCGAGTTGTATTCCGAGATCTGCTGTTCGATATTGGCGTTCTGTATGCCGGAGTTGGCGGGAAGGAGTTGTTTCTGATTGCTTTGCGTCGTGAGGTAATTGCGGATATACTTGGCCATGGACAGCTGGGTGTTCAAATCGAGGATTTGAGCACTGGTTTCGCTGCTTTTGCTCATGTAGAGGCTGGATGCAGCCTGCACGTCGGGAAGGAGATGGGCACTCTTGTAGGAGGAGATGTTTTCGTCTACGTGGCCGAGCTCTTGTTCGATGACATTAAGGCGGTCAGAGATGAACATCGAAGTGCTGACGGCTATCTGGTTTTTGTCTTTTATCCAATTCTCGTTGTATACGGATATCAAGGTGTTGAGCACATCTTCGGCGCGTTGGGGGCAGACGTCGTTGAAAGACAGGTCGACGATGGAGGTCTCTTCGCCTTGAAGGGCTACGGCGAGGCGGCTCAGGTAGGCCGATGTGGCGCTTTGCAGTGAGGTGCGGGTGACGTAGAGGGGTTGGTCGCCTGTTTGCGGTGCAGATGATGTCGGCTTGATGAGGATTCTCCCTATCGGCGTGGAGACCGGTTGATTGACCTGTGCCGGGATTTCCTTGTCCTCATTCTCTGTGTTGCCGTTGCGGACAAAGTCGGTCAGGCGCATCTTGTTGCCGTCGAAGCGGATGGTGAATGATGCCGTTTCGTTGTCTCCCAAGTCGAGGAAGGTGACTTTGTACGGCAGTGTCTGTCCGTAGAGCACCTTGCGGTAGAAGTTGCCTTCTGTGGCATAGTTTACGTCAAGGTGCAGGCGTTTGACCACGTCGTACATGACGGCCGGCGACTGCATGGCCACGAGTTCGTTGTTGACGTTCGTGTTGGTCTGAAAGATGTCGACGTTGCCCAGTACGCCTGCGTCGCTGTTCGTTTTCCCTTTTGAATCGGTTTTAATCAGGATGGAGGCCGTGCGTGTGTAGGTGGGAGGTGTGGACAGTATGTATATGCCGGCTATGCCCATGATGACCACGATGGACAGGGCGAACCAATACCATCTGGCCACGATTTGTTGCATTATGTCTTTCACGTTGATGCCCGATTCTGACTGAATGGGTTTGACTGCGGATGTCGGGTTATTCTGAATGAGTTCCATGACCGTGTTTATGCGTTTATTTGACAATAAAGATAGTGGTGAGCGAAGCGGCCAGCGAGGCGAGCGAGAACCAGAAAGACGGCGTGCGCACGGTATTTCCATTGACAGTGGATTGACGTGCTTTCATGTTGTTCGGCTCGACGTATATCATGTCGTTTTGTTGCACGTAGTAGGCGGGCGACGAGTAGACGTCCCGGCTGGAAGTCAGGTCGATGGTATATACTTTTTGCATATCGCCGTCCTGACGGACAACGAGTATGTTGTTCCGCCGGCCATAGATGGAAAGGTCGCCGGCCATGCTGAGTATGTCCAGAATCGTGGTTTTGTCTTTGTCGATGGCGTAGCGTCCCGGAGAGTTCACTTCGCCTAATACCACCACGCTCAGGTTGAGGAAGTCGACGGTGATGATGGGGTCCTTGATGAGGTTTTTGGAAATCAGTTGGTTCTTGATGAAGACTTGTATCTCTTCCCGGTTCATGCCGGCTACGTGCAATTTCCCGAGGACGGGGAATTCTATGTCTCCGTTTGTGTCGACCGTGTATCCCAATTCCTCATTGCTTCCGTTGCTTAGGCTTGTCGAGCTGCTGGTGGCTGTTGCGCTCATCGATTTCTGTACCCGGGGCAGGTTAAAAAGGGCCATGAGTTGGGGGTCACGGCTGTTTACGGTGATGGACAGTTTGTCCTTAGGGCGGACGATAATGTCAGTCTGAGACGATGACTTGAATTGTCGTTCGCCAGGATAGAGATCTTGGAAGTAAACGATGTCTTTTGCGCTTTTGCAAGAACTGAGGAGCGAGAGGGCGGCCAAGGCAATGATGGCCAGTGTCGAGGAAATCTTAGACTTCATATAGGTTTAAGCTGTTTGTTTTACGAGGGATTTTCTTTTATGCCTTCGTATGGCGTAGTTGATAATGGTTTGTATGGCGATCCATGAAGTGATGTCTATAATCAGTATCCAGTTGATGTCGATCCGGTCCGTCAGCAGGATATTCAGCCCGATGAAGTATATGGACAGTCCGAAAATCGTGAGCATGACCATGCGCACCCGCATTCCTGTACGAAGTAACTTGTGGTGAATGTGGTTCTTGTCCGGGCGAAAAGGATTCTTGCGCGCATGAAGTCGGTGAAGCACGACGCGGATGACGTCGAAAAGCGGGACGACGAGTGTGGAAAAAGCCGCGATCAGGCCTGGAGTGCCCGTGTGGTCGGCGCCCGTGTCGGTCCGGCTGAGGTGGATGACCAATAGACTGAGGATGAAGCCGAGGGTAAGGCTGCCCGCGTCGCCCATAAAGAGCTTGTGGCCTCTTTGGGCATTGCCGAAGACGTTGTAGAACCAGAACGGGATAACTACGCCTAAGGTGACAAAGGCTAAAAGGGCAAAGGTAAATTCGTGGAGAAATACGAACTTAATGCCTAAGACGGCGAAGGCAATACTGCTTAATCCTGAGGCCAGTCCATCAATACCGTCGATGAGGTTTATGGAGTTGGTGATAAAGATGATGATGAAAATTGTAATGGCGGCTCCGGCGTAGGGAGGGATTGCATAAATGCCCAGAAGCCCTCCTAACGAGTTGAACCATTCTCCGGGTAGTATGAGTAAGGCTGCAGCCAGTAATTGTGCAAGGAATTTGTAAGGGTAGCTTACGCCAATGAGATCGTCTGTAGCTCCGACGAGAAAGAGCAACATCGCGCCGACCGTAGTAAACATGAATTGGCACAGGCCTTGCCGGGTCAGGTGCTGTTCCTCAATCGGGACACCGGCATAGTAGAAGCCTCCGATGACGAGGCAAATGGAAATCAGGATGACCGGGAGAAAAGAAAGACCTCCCAATCGGGGAATGGGCATCGTATGCACCTTTCTCTCGTCGGGCAAGTCGAATAAACGCCTTTTGTAGGAAATGAGCAGGATGTTCGGAATGATAATGATTCCGAGGAGGACGGCAAGGGCAAAGCCGCATAACAAGAAAATATAAGTCATAGTTGTGTTTGTGTGTGGTGTCTGGATGGGGAGAATCGTCCTATATGAATTCGA
The DNA here is from genome assembly GCA_900553285.1 of uncultured Prevotella sp. GTDB lineage: Bacteria > Bacteroidota > Bacteroidia > Bacteroidales > Bacteroidaceae > Alloprevotella. Next base: position 9,486 of record USCX01000017.1, on the reverse strand, counting down.
TGAACCCCGAGTCGATGGCGATGCCTACGTACAAGAAATGGGGAAGTTCGACCAGAATAGACTTGGTGTGCCCTCTTTTGTGAATGGAAAGTAGTCGGCCTTCGTAATCGTTGAGCGCCCCGCCTACTATTTTAATTCTCCGTCCCAGCATGGACTTCGTGATTTCCTCGGGCAGGAAGTAGCGGGGTTCTTGGCTTAACCGAACGGCATGAATGAACCGGTTCATGTCTTCTGTCCTCACGACGATAGGGTCGCAGTATGCTCCTCTTCTGTATCGGTATTGTAGTGTTTGCGTCTTTGCCACGATGGGGTCAAGAGCATCGCGTGTGTCGTAAACAAAAAGGAGGTCATGAAGATAAGGAACTTGTTCGCGTATCCTTTTCCCATTCTTTAAGGTGACTTTCTGCGTCATGGGAGTAAATACTTCAAAGCCCATCTCTTGAAGTAGTTTGTAAGCAGGCATTTTGGCATTTGCCCGTTTTAAGTCTCTCATCGCGAACCACAGTTTTTCTTCCATGTTTCGTGGCTTTTGTGTTGGCGATGTCTCTGGTTGGAACATCTTGTTTCCTATACCCACGAGGGCAGGAAATAAACGGAGAGCAATAAAAACTAATCCTGCTTGGACTTTTAACTTTTTCTCTCCCAAGCAGTTATATGTGAAGCGTGCTTATTGTCTCCTTTTGGGTAGGGCTGCTTCTTGCCGTTTCCGTAGGGATGGAAAGTGTATGCTCACTTCTGCGTTGACTCACGAGATGAGTTCTCACGCCCCTAATTGCCGCAAAGGTAAGCAAATCAAAAGAAATGGCAAAGAGTATGAAGAATTTTCGTATTCAAGCGGAAAATGATTTGTTCGTTTCGTTTTTCCACATGGACAGGGCCAATTCTTTTGCTTGCTTGCGTGCGGGTTTTCCACTAATGGTCTTTGGAAGTTGAGGAACAAAGAAATAGTGTCTGGGATGGTGGTATGGCGGTAAGTGTTTGCGGCAGATGGCTTTGAGCTGTTCCTGGGGGAGAGGTGTTCCTTCGATGAGCAAGACCAGTGCCTCGCCGTATTTTTTGTCGGGAATGGATGAAGCGATAAATTCTTGTGTGAGGAATGGCCGCAGGCGGGCTTCTACGTCTTCGAGTTGGATTTTGATTCCACCGCTGCATATCGTGTTGTCCCGACGGCCGATGACGCGAAAGCGGCCGTTGCTGCGTAGGTCCACTATATCGTTTGTGACCAACAGGTGCGGATTGATTTCAGGTGCATGGACGGTGAGGCAGTGGTGTGTGTCGTGGCCGAGTGTGACGCCGGGCAGGGGCGTGTACCAGTCGGAGGCCTCGGGGCCGTTCAGTCTGCGCAGCGCGATGTGTGATAGCGTCTCAGTCATGCCGTAACTGCTCCATACGGGGTGTGGAAAGTCGTCCAGGTGTTTTTGGAGGTCGGCGTCGATGGCTCCTCCGCCGATGAGGATTTGTCCGATGGCGCGCAGGCGCTTTTCTTCTTGGGGGACGTCGAGCATGCTATAAACTTGTGATGGGACAAAAGCTGCGAAGTCTGGCGTCTCCTCCAGTTGGGCCAGAGGATGACTGGACGGTGTGGAGAGGATGAGGCGCAGGTTGCGGATGATGGCTCTGACGATTACCATTTTCCCGGCGATATATTCAACAGGAAGGCATAGCAGGGCGGATTGTCCGGCACGTAGATGCAGAAAATCACAAGTCATTCGGGCGCTGGCAGCCATGCGCGTTTTTTCGACGGTGATGGCTTTGGGGATGCCTGTCGAGCCGGAGGTGTGTACGGTCATCGTGAGGGAGCTGTCGTTCCATTCGGTAATAAAGCGGTCGACGGCTTGCCGGAATGTTGCCGAAGTGTTCATTCTTTGTACCATAATCGGTCACCGACTATTTGCAGTGGAGAGGGAATGTTGTTCGTATATAATTGCCCTGTACCCAGTCCTTGTGGGAGGGGTATGGCGTCATGAAAATGATGGGCGGTCCATTGTGCGATGGCGTTAAGCCCCACGTTGCTTTCGAGAGCGCTGGTCATCCAATAGCGTATGCCCAGTTGCCTGGCCTCGTTAATCCATTCATCCGCTCCACTCAGTGCGCCGTGAAGGGAGGGCTTGATAATAATATATTGAGGGCGTATGGTTTTGAGAAGCTCACGCTTGGCTTGCTGTCCGTTGACGCCGATGAGTTCTTCATCGAGTGCGATGTCAATCGGGCTTTCTCTGCATAATCGGGCCATGGCGGCGGTTTGTCCTGCCCGAATGGGTTGTTCTATGCTGTGGATGTCGAATTTTGAAAGGCGTTCGAGTTTTGTGAGCGCTTCTTCGGGCTTGAAAGCTCCGTTTGCGTCGGTGCGTAGTTCCACATCTGTTTTTGAAAAACGTCGCCTGATGTGGCGTATCAGGTCGAGTTCCTGTTCAAAGCTGATTGCTCCTATTTTTAGTTTTACGCATTGGAAACCTGCCCGGAGCTTGGCTTCGAGGCGTTGCATCATGGTGTCGAAATCTCCCATCCACACCAGGCCGTTAATAGTGATTCCAGCTTCGCCACGGCTGAAAGCTGTGTCGTAGAGGCGTGTGGAGCCCTTCTGGAAGTGAAGCCATGCTGTTTCGAGCCCGAAGAGCATCGACGGATAGGGGCGCAGGAGCTCTTTGTCTATGTGGCCTGTCTTTTCGATGTGCCGGCACGCAGCGCGGAGCTTTTCTTCGTATTGGCCTGGTAGGGCATCGCAACTGAGGTCGGGCAGAGGGGCACATTCGCCGATGCCCTCGCGTCCGCTTTCCTCGTCGGAGGTGAGATGGACATACCATACGTCATGCGTGAAGTAGCTGCCGCGTGAAGTGCGTGCTTCTTCTTTGAACCGTAGGCGATAGGGACGTAGATGGAGGTGTAGGCTCATGCGTCAGGGCAGTTTGGGGAATTTCTTGAAGTCAGGCTTACGCTTTTCAAGGAAAGCCCGGCCGCCTTCCTGAGCTTCATCAAGCATATAATAGAGCATCGTGGCGTCGCCTGCCAGTTCTTGAATTCCGGCTTGACCGTCTAATTCAGCGTTGAGCCCGGCCTTGATCATGCGGAGCGCCAGAGGCGAATGTTCCATCATGGTTTCAGCCCACGCCACGACTTCGTCTTCCAGTTTTTCGAAAGGCACGACTTTGTTGACCATCCCCATCCGCTCAGCCTCAGCCGCCGTGTACTGCCGACACATGAACCAGATTTCACGCGCCTTTTTCTGGCCGACGATGCGGGCGAGGTAGGAGGCTCCGAACCCAGCATCGAAAGAACCCACGCGGGGACCGGTCTGTCCGAAGATGGCGTTGTCGGAAGCTATGGTCAGGTCGCACATGAGGTGCAGGACATGCCCTCCGCCGATGGCGTAACCGTTGACCATCGCGATGACAGGTTTCGGCAGGGAGCGGATTTGTTTTTGGACGGTAAGTACGTTGAGGCGGGGGACACCGTCTTTACCTACATATCCGCCGTGTCCTTTCACGTGCATGTCGCCACCGGAGCAAAAAGCTTTGTCACCGGCGCCCGTCAGAACGACCACTCCGATGTCTTGCGCCTCGCGGCAGAGATGTAGGGCATCGCTCATTTCGGCTACGGTTTGCGGTGTGAACGCGTTGCGGTATCGGGGACGGTTTATAGTGATACGGGCGATACCGTGGTAGGTGTCGAAAAGAATTTCTTCATATTGTTTGAGGGGAGTCCAGTCTCTGTTCATTTTGTTTTGCTTTATTGAGGTGGATATGAAAAACGCAACCGCGGAAAGCGGTTGCGTCGTTAATGAGGTGCCCAGCAGATTCGAACTGCTGTGGACGGTTTTGCAGACCGCTACCTAGCCACTCGGTCAGGGCACCGTTTGATTTCGGGTGCAAATATACGGCTATTTTTCTTTCTTGCAAATTTTTCTGTCTCTTTTTTTGCTTTCGGAGGCGCATTGCATGGGGCAGGAATGACACCCTCCGCATGGCGGGCGTTTTTTACGTAACGTTTGCAGGGCCCGTGCGGTTCCCCATGCGGCTGCGCAGAGGACGATGATGAAGACGGCGGTTTCTTGCATGGTCAGGTAAGGTCGTAAAGAGGTGAAGGGGATTGTCTTTTCAGCGTCTCGAGTTGTAAGCTCTCTCCCACGGGGAAACCTGCTTCGCCGAGTCGTTTTTCCACTGTTTTGTAGGCCAGTGAAGGATGGTTGTTCTCGTCGCTCAGGTGACACAGCCATACGTGGCGCGTTTCCGGACGCAGATGGAGGGCGAGTTTCTCGGCCACCTGTATGTTGCTGAGGTGGCCGTTTCCGCTTTTGATCCGCTGTTTGAGGAAAGCCGGATAGGGGCCTTGTTCAAGCAGGGTGGGATCGTAGTTGGCTTCAATGACGAGGTAGTCGGACCGATGGATGTAGTCTGCCATTTCGTCGGTGACGTGGCCGATGTCGGTCATTAGGCAGAAGGTCCGGCCGTTGTATTCAATAAAATAGCCGTTGTTGTCACGGCTGTCGTGGGGGATGCCGAATGAGGTGACGGTGAAGGGGCCTAATTGCAGCGTGCACCCTTTCTCAAAGGTCTGGACGTGTCGTTCTTCCACCTTTTTTGGCATGCAGTAGTTGTGCCTCATCCCTTCATGCACGAGGCGTGTTGCATATACGGGTAGGTTGAATTCACGGCTTACGATGCCTGCGGTCTTTACGTGGTCTGCATGGTCGTGTGTGATGAGTATCGCTTGGATCTGCGACATGGGCAGGCCGAAATCGCGAAAATACTTTTTGAACGTACGGATACCGATGCCCACGTCGATGAGCAGGCCATAGCCTTCCGTTATCAGGTAATAGCAGTTCCCGCAACTCCCACTGCCGAAGCAGATAAATTTCATCATATTTTCATCTTTCGCGCAAAGGTAACATAAAAAAGTGAGAAATCCGACGAAATGCGGATAATGATAGGGCGGGGACGGTGGGCGGGATTTGGCTTTTCCTGCGAAAAACCGTTATGGGTATGTCCTGAACCCTATTGGGGACGGTCTGCGTGGTCGGTGCGGAGGAAATCAGGGACTTGTCGTCGGGGCGATGAACTGCAAGAGACCATGGGGAGGCTGCAGGCCCGTGACGTTTGGGCCTTTGGCCTGTCGGGGGCTGGTCATGGTGCGGTCGTAGTCAGCCGGGCTTAGTTCCCGATTTCTGCGAGTTCGAGCCAGCGCATGGATTTCGTGTCCAGTTCCTCTTGGAGGGCCGGGAGGCGTTTGCTCAGTTGGGTGAGTTTGTCGACGGCCAGTTCGCCGCTGCAAAGGGTGGCTTCTATTTCTTTTTTCTCCTTTTCAAGTTTGTCGATGTCCGTTTCGAGTGCCTCCATTTCTTTTTGTTCCTTGAATGTCAGGCGGCGTTTCCTCTCGCCGGTTTGGCGTGGATTCTTGTTTCGGCTGGCATCGGTTGTGGTAGACTTCTTTTCTGCGTGTCGTTTCCTTTGTGCCTCTTCTTCCTGTCGTTTGGCGTTTTCCCACTCACGGTATTGGGTGTAATTGCCCGGAAAGTCATCAATGTGCCCGTTGCCATGGAAGACGAGCAGATGGTCCACCACTTTGTCCATGAAGTAGCGGTCGTGGCTGACGATGATGACACAGCCCCTGAAGTCGGCCAGGTATTCTTCAAGAATTTGCAAGGTCGTGATGTCGAGGTCGTTGGTCGGTTCGTCGAGAACGAGGAAATTGGGAGCGCCCATCAGTACGGTGCAGAGGTAGAGCCGTCGCCGTTCGCCTCCGCTGAGTTTGTAGACAAGGGTCTGTTGCTTTTCGGGCGGGAAGAGAAAATGTTGAAGAAACTGGGAAGCGGTGAGTCTGCGCCCTCCGCCGAGGTCCACTGTTTCGGCGATGTCACGCACCACGTCGATCACTTTCATGCGGTTGTCGAAAGCCATCCCTTCTTGCGAGAAGTAGCCGAAGCGCACGGTCTCTCCGATGACGAAGCGCCCGCTGTCGGGTTTGACCTGTCCGAGGAGCATCTTGATGAACGTGGATTTTCCCGAGCCGTTCGGACCGATGATGCCCATCTTTTCATAGCGGGTGAAATGGTAATAAAAATCTTTCAGGATAATTTTGTCCGGGCCAAAGCTTTTGGATACGTACTCGGCTTCGAAAATTTTACTGCCGATGTAGCTGCTTTTCATTTCCAGCCGAGCCACACGTTCTTCCATCCGCCGTTTGGCAGCCTGCTCCAGCTCGGCGAACGCTTCTGTGCGGTAGCGGGCCTTGTGCCCGCGGGCGCATGGCATGCGGCGCATCCATTCAAGTTCTTTCCGGTAGAGGTTGTTGGCCCTGGCGATGGAGGCGTTCAGCGCGTTCATCCGCTCTTCGCGTTTTTCCAGATAGTAGCTGTATGAGCCGTGGTAATTATATAAGGTGTGGTCTGCCAGTTCGAGAATGTCAGAACAGACGCGGTCGAGGAAATAGCGGTCGTGGGTGACCAGAAGCAGGCTTTTGACGTTTCGTCGCAGGTAGTTTTCGAGCCATTCAATCATGTCAAGGTCGAGGTGGTTGGTCGGCTCGTCAAGAATGAGCAGGTCGGGTTCTGTCAGAAGGACGTTGGCCAATGCCACCCGTTTGAGTTGTCCGCCCGAAAGCTGGGCGATGGGCTGGTTGAAGTCTTTGATGTCTAACTTGGTGAGGACCTGCTTGGCCCTTTCCTCATAATCCCATGCCTTCATCCCGTCCATTTGCTCGATGAGCATGTCGAGTCCCGGTGTCCCAGGGGTGTTGAGGCATTGTTCGTACTGCCGGATGAGGTCTGTCGTTTTGTTGCCATGCCAGAAACAGGCCTCTATCACCGACAGTTCGCCGGGGTAGGCGGGCGATTGTTCGAGGTATCCGACGCTGAGGTCGCGCCGATAGGTGATGGTACCGTTTTCGTAATCCTCGTCGCCGCAAAGGATGTTCATCAGAGTGGATTTACCGGTCCCGTTCTGCGCGATGAGGCCTACCTTTTGGCCTTCGGCCACCGAGAATGAGATATTTTCAAAAAGTACGAGGTCGCCGATGCGCTTCGACAGGTTCTGGACGTCTAAGTAAGGGATGTTTGTTGCCATACGAGGGCGAAATTAATGAAAAAAATGAATTTGGCTGTGGCGGGTTGGAATAAAAATAGTACTTTTGCGCTGTGAAATGTTCGCCGCCCGCGAATTTTCACTGTTAAATCAGTAAAATCTCAAATCCATAATTCAACCTACCCTGACGACGTCAAGTGTGAATGTCGTGCTCGTAGGGATAACTTACACCCATAATGCCACTTTATACCAAAGAGCAATTAAACAGCAAGGATGAAGCCGAATTGCGCGAACTTGCTAAGGAACTGCATGCCGAAGCGGGTAGTTCCGCCGACAAGGAAACGCTGATCTACGCCATCCTTGACGTACAGGCTGAACAAAGCGCGGCTGTGCAGAAAGCAGCTCCCAAACGCCGTACACGTATCGTGAAGAAGGATGTCGACCACGTTTATTCAGCCTCGAAGACAAAGACTGAAAGTTTCGAGAAGAAGAAACCGGCCGCAGAGGGCGAGACAAAGCGCCGACGTCGCAACACGAAGGCCGAAGCGCCCGCGGAAACTCTTCCGGGAGAGGCCGGACAGCCGGAATTGCCGTTGCTTCCTCCGTTTATGAGCGAGATGCCTGTCGCCGGTGAGCAGACTGCCGAAGCCGTTGAAGCGGAAAGCGTGAAGGAAGAATTGAATGAAAATCCGGTCACGGCGGTCGTGCCGACAGCCGAAGCGGAAGAGCCGACTGTCGCAGTCGACGCTGCGGAGGACGCGGCTGACGACAAAACGGCTTTGTCGGCGGAAGAAAATACCGGTCGGGAAACGGTGTCCGAAGCACAGCCCGTCCAGGCAGAAACGCCCCAGGCGGTTCCCGCTGCCGTGGCTCCATCCACGCCGGAAGTGGATTTCATCCCCATTGAGGACATTCCGGTCATAAACAGCGACTATTATGACCCGCTGACGAATGATTTGGTGAACAAATTCGAACGGCGTCAGGCAGACATGGCGGAAATGGGAGCTCCTGCGTGGGGGGCGCCGCAATTCGACGCGCCAGGGACACCGCAGCAGGCCCCGGCTTTTAATTTTGACGATATACTGACCGGAAACGGTGTGCTTGAAATTATGCCGGACGGTTTTGGCTTTCTGCGCTCGTCGGACTATAACTACCTGTCGTCGCCCGACGATATTTATGTTTCGCAGAACCAAATCAAGATCTTCGGCCTCAAATCCGGCGACATCGTCGAAGGCCCCGTGCGTGTGCCCAAAGAGGGAGAGAAGTACTTCCCGCTGGTGAACGTGACCAAGATAAACGGGCTCACTCCGGCTGAAATTCGGGACCGTGTTCCCTTTGAGCATCTCACGCCGCTCTTCCCGAACGAAAAATTCAAGTTATGCACGGGCCACGGCGACTCGATGTCGCTTCGTATCGTCGATCTTTTTACGCCTATCGGGAAGGGGCAGCGCGCGCTTATAGTGGCGCAGCCAAAGACCGGTAAGACCATTCTGATGAAGGAAATCGCTAATGCCATCGCGCGCAACCATCCTGATACCTATCTCATGATGTTGCTTATCGACGAGCGGCCGGAAGAGGTGACAGACATGGCGCGCACGGTGAATGCCGAGGTGATTGCGTCCACTTTCGACGAGCCCGCAGCCCGTCACGTGAAGATCGCTGGCATCGTCTTGGAAAAAGCCAAGCGCATGGTCGAGTGCGGCCACGACGTGGTTATTTTCCTCGATTCGATTACGCGTCTTGCCCGTGCTTACAATACGGTGTCGCCGGCGTCGGGCAAGGTGTTGTCGGGCGGCGTCGATGCCAATGCCTTGCAGAAACCGAAGCGCTTCTTTGGCGCGGCGCGCAACATCGAGAATGGCGGTTCGCTGACCATCATCGCTACTGCGCTCATCGACACGGGGTCGAAAATGGATGAGGTGATTTTCGAGGAATTCAAAGGAACGGGCAACATGGAACTTCAGCTCGACCGTATGTTGAGCAACAAGCGTATCTTCCCGGCTGTCAACATCGTTGCTTCGTCCACGCGCCGTGATGACCTGTTGCAGGATGCGCAGACGCTCAACCGCATGTGGATTCTTCGCAAGTATATTGCCGATATGACGTCGCTCGAAGCCATGACGGATGTGAAGCGCCGCATGGAGGGCACGCGGAACAACGAGGAATTCCTCCTTTCGATGAATTCGTAATAACGGCAAGCCATATCGCTGACAAATGAAGCCGGTCGTGGGATTCCGATCTCCACGACCGGTTTCATTTTGAGCCGTTCAAAACGTCCGGTGCCATTTGGAAATGGCCACGTTGAGGGGGAAAGGGACGGTTTTCCGGGAGTGGGACAGTCCGCAAAGTGCGGGCATGAAAACAGTCTCCGTTCCCCTGATGAATTAAAGCGTTTTCACCCCAACCCCCGAGGGCGGCATGATGACGCACTTTGCGGGGGGTGGGGTGAAAACGGCGTATGCCAGCCGGT
>USCX01000016.1 GCA_900553285.1 uncultured Prevotella sp. | reverse complement strand
GTCCTCGTCGTGGCTGTGTGTCTTGTCAAGGGTGACGCCGAGGTCGAGCAGGTCGGGCGCGAATGCAAAGTGAGCTTCGGCGCGGGCCTGGTGGCTCACCTTGTAGCCCGTCAGGAGGCGTTGCTCCGAGGTGCGGCTCGTCACGGCCTGCCGGAAGGCCTCGGACATGGGTGTGGCAAGGGCACTGTCGAGCGCGTTGCCCGGCAGCAGGGCCGGGTCGGTCCCGAAGTTGGCCGCAAGGTTGTCCTCCGTGTTGCGGTGGCGGTCGTAGTTGACACGGTAGTTGACACTGACGTAGCGCCCTTTCTGCGGGCGGAGGCTCAGTCCGACGTTCCCCTCCACGCCGTCCGAGCTCTGGCGCTGTGCATAGGCCGTGCGCCGGTAGGCGTTGCCCGCTGTGAGATAGGTTTCCTCGTTCGTCTTTCCCTGTTCGTCGCTCCCGAAGTGGGTGTAGTCCGCCGCGGCCGTGAAGTTCAGGTCGTCGGGCTCAAAGTGGTAGTTGAGCGTGGCGCTCTTGGATGCAATCCATCCTGAGCCGTAGGAGTAGATGGAACTGCCGTTGGCATAGCGCCGCTTGCGTATAAGGTTGGTGTTGTTCACGTCGGCCGAGAGGATGAAGCCTTGACGGCGGTCCACATACATGCCGAAGAGCGTGCCCGAGTAGCGGCGTTCCGTGCCGTAGGCCATGTCAGCTTCGAGTGTCCATGCCCCTTCATAGTCCGGTTTCAGGTGCACGTCCATCACGTAGGCGCGGTCGCCCATGTCCCGGCCCATTGTCTTGCTCCGTTCGCCCTCCCGTTCGTAGACCTTGACCTTTCCCACCACATAGGCCGGAAGGTTCTGCAAGGCCAGTTGTGCGTTGCCGTTGAAGAAGTCTTTCCCGCTCAGCAGGATGTTTTCGACGTAGCGCCCGTTCACGTAGACCTGTCCGTTGCGCAGTTCGGCGCCCGGGAGCTGGCGGATGAGGTCGTCGAGCATCGAGCCTTGGGGAAGGTCGAACGCGTCAGCATTATATATCAATGTGTCGCCGCGGTAGACCATCTTGATTTTCGTCGCCTTCACCGTGGCTTCGCCCAGTTGCCGCGAGCGCGGCATGAGCGCCACATGGCCGAGGTCGACATAACGGTTGCGGCGATTGAATTTCACGTCGAGGCGACGGATGAGCGTATCGTAGCGTTCGTGGACCACGCGGAGCACGTAGGTTCCTTCGGCTGGCACGTTGAGCGTGAAGCGTGACGGTTCTAAGTTGTCACTCCCGTCGTTTTTCATCATCGTGCGGGCTACCACCTCGTCTGCCTGCCGCCCGTCCCCGTGCAGCAGGGCTACCCGGACGTCCGGTATGCCCGAACCGGTGAACGCGTCGGTCACGTCGCCACGCACGTAGCCGCCTTGTGCCCGTGCCGGCAGGGTGGCACAGAGGACGGCCAGCACCAGCATGAAAAGAAACGGGGATGGTCTGTATGTTTTCATCGTCAAAGATTTTATCGGCTAGGGAAAGGTTAACTGTTTACAAAGATAGGGAAAGGCGAGCGGAGCACCAAAAGAAAAACAGGTTTTCTGCGAAGTCTGTCCACCGCAACCGTATGGAAGAGAACCTGTCCGTCTGGGATTTGAACTTTCGGCAGAAGATATGCGTTAAATCGCTGTGCTTGTTTAGACCGTCCGCAGATGCTTGATCCGCTCAGTTCGCCCTGATATGGATGCTCTCGCGCAAGCCGTGGATAGCGCCTGTTCCTGGGACTACGAATCCCGACCACCTGGACGATTTCCTGGGTGCGGCTTCCGTGCGTCTGACTCCCTACGAGATGGAGGAGTTCGATGCCGCCTGTGCCAGGATAGACCTGATGGGGCACCGGGCCGACCCGTTCACGGAAAGCCAGATAGACAAATGATAATCCGACAACGTTAAGATAATGAATATGCAAACAAATCTTACTTACGACATGTATGTTCCTACCCGCGTAATGTTCGGGGAAGGGATGCTGGACAAACTGAGTGAACAGCCGATGCCGGGCCGCCGCGCCCTCATCGTGATCTCCAACGGGAAATCGACGCGCGTCAACGGCTATCTGGCCCGCACGGAAGCACAGTTGCACAAGGCCGGCGTGGAGACCGTAGTGTTCGACGGCGTGATGCCAAACCCCACCGTGGGAAATGTGGACGCCGGAGCGGGCGCTGCCCGCGAGAACGGTTGCGACTTCCTTGTCGCCTTGGGCGGCGGGAGCGTGATGGACTGCGCGAAAGCCATTGCCGTTATGGCGACCAACGGAGGCGTGCTTTGGGATTACGTGCCCATCGGCTCGGGCAAGGGGCATCCGATATCCGTGAAGCCCCTGCCCATCATCGCCATAACCACTACGGCGGGTACGGGGTCGGAAACGGACAATTCGGGTGTCATCACCAAGGAAGACACATTCGAGAAAGCCTTTGTGGGCGACAACGCCTTGTTCCCCGTCCTCTCTATCGTCGACCCCGGGTTGATGGCAAGCGTGCCGCCGACGTTCACCGCCTACCAGGGCTTCGATGCCCTGTTCCACAGCACGGAGGGTTACATCGCCCGTGGCGCAAACCTGATGAGCGACATGTACGCCCTTACTGCAATCGAGAATCTGGCGCAATACCTGCCCCGTGCCGTAAAGGACGGCAAAGACATGGAAGCCCGCACGCACGTGGCATGGGGCAACACGCTGTCGGGCGTGGTGATGTGCCTCACGCCCGACGAGTTCGAGACGCTGATGCGCAACACCCGCGAGGTGATGGGCGTGATGTTCACCAGCGACCGCGTGCAGATGACCGATGAGGACATCGTGAACGTCTATCGGGAATCCTACAAGTAAAAAACGTGAGGTGGGACATGGAGTCTCCCTCGGAAATGGCAAGGGACGGCGCTTGTCTGTACGGGCAGGCGTCGCCCTTTGCTTTTTTTACGCTTCTTTGTTAGGATGACGTGTCAGGGGCGGGCTTTTTCTCACACAGGAATTCCGCCGAGGGATGGACATCGCCTTGTCGCGGAAGCTATACGTTTCAAAAAAGTCCGACGCATGAAAATGATACTGTTTTTATTGTTCACAAGCATAATTACAAGTTTTCAAGGAATCATGGACAGGAAGAAACACCGCATGTTGCGAGGTATAACATTGCCCCGTGACATCTTGACAAGGCTTCCCCTTGCGTGCGTCGGCTTGCGCAGAGAAGGCTGATACATGCCCGTTTAAAATGGTCAACTATGAAGACGTATTCTTCTGTTACCGGAGGGCATGGTGTTCGATAAGACAATAGATTTCCATTCGCAGATTTACGTCCACGCGGGAGAGTCGCTTGTGAGCGATGGGAAAAGAAATCGCCGGGTAGGGGACGGCGAGTGTGTTCTTCTGCGCGTAACCACAAAGCGGGTATCACGAAACGGGCCGGTCCATTCAGGACAAGCTCTGTACGGGCGGCACATGGGCAAAGACGTGGAGCGGTTTCTCACGGACTGCTTCTTCGGCGAGTTTTACAGCCGCGGCGTCCTCGACTTGCCGACACGCGAACTGTTGGGCTACTGCGTGTTGGTGTCCTTGGGGGCCGAAAGACAGCTTCGGTCGCACTATCTGCCTTACGTCGGTTTTCCGGTCGCCATCAAGGCGTTGCGTGTCATCCAGTCCGTAGCACGCTTGACAGGCTTCTGCGTGGAACAATCCGGTGCGCCTTTCGAAAATCATTTGAAAACCCCGCATTTCAAGAAGTACAAGCAGGGGACGTTCTCGATGGTGAAGGAACGGGGACTGGTGGACGCGACGCCGCTCATCCCGGACTTGAAGATCAAATGACGGTGCACGGAGGCGGTCTGTTTTCCGACGGGCGGACGGGGGCTTTGATTTTTTTCTTAACTTTGCGCTACGATCAACCCTAAGCATTAAACCGACATGATACTCTCAATGACGGGCTATGGAAAGGCCTGCGCCCTTTGGGGCGGAAAGAAAATCCATGCAGAAATCAAATCGCTCAACAGTAAGAGCTTGGACCTCTCTACGCGGATTGCGCCGCTCTACCGCGAAAAGGAGATGGAAATCCGTGCCCTGATCGGAAAGGTGTTGGAACGGGGCAAGGTGGACTTTAACCTGTGGGTCGAAAAGGACGAAGCGCAGGCGGGGGGTGTGATTAACCCCTCTGCGGTGAAAAACTACGTGGAACAGATAAGGCGGATCAGTGCTGATGCCGGTATCGATTGCCCAGCAGAGGACATGTGGGATGTCCTTGTCCGCCTGCCTGAGGTGACGCAGGCAGTGGCGTCCGAGGAACTTACGGAGGAGGAATGGGCTGCGGCGCGTGGCGCCGTGGTCGAAGCCATCGACCAGTTGGTGGCTTTCCGCCGTCAGGAAGGGGCCGCCCTCGAAAGGAAATTCGCGGAGAAGCTCGACCGCATCGAGGCTTTGTTGGCCGACATTGCCCCCTACGAAAACGCACGCGTCGAGAAAATCCGCACGCGCATCGTGGAACGCCTGAAAGAACTCACAGGCGTGGATTATGACAAGAACCGGCTCGAGCAGGAACTCATTTATTATATAGAGAAGCTCGATATCAGCGAGGAGAAACAGCGTCTGACCAATCATTTGAAGTATTTCCGCGAAACGATGGCTGAGGGACACGGGCAGGGCAAGAAGCTCGGGTTTATCGCGCAGGAGATGGGTCGCGAAATCAACACGACGGGAAGTAAGAGCAATCAGGCCGAGATGCAGAACATCGTGGTGAGGATGAAAGACGAGCTCGAACAGATTAAAGAGCAAGTGTTGAATGTGATGTAATACGTGTGCAGAAAAGGCGGGCCGTCCGATGTGGTGGCGCGTGCTTGCCTCTTCGCAAAAAAAATGAACGAAGCAACAAGGTATGACAAACGACAAAGGTAAGGTGATCATTTTCTCCGCTCCGAGCGGGAGCGGGAAAAGCACGGTGATCGGCGAATTGATGAAATCCGCCGACTTGAACCTCCGTTTTTCTGTCAGTGCGACGAACCGTCCGCCCCGTGGGCAGGAACGCGATGGGGTGGAGTATTTCTTTTTGACCACTGAGGATTTTCAGGCCCGTATCGCCGCGGGTGATTTCTTAGAGTATGAGGAGGTGTATGCCGGACGCTATTACGGAACGCTCCGCGCTCAGGTCGACGCCCAGCTGGAACGCGGGGAAAACGTGGTCTGCGATGTGGATGTCTGCGGCGCCATGAATATCAAGCAACACTATGCAGACCGGGCGCTGAGTATTTTTATCCAACCGCCCTCGCTCGACGAGTTACGCCGCCGGCTTGAACACCGTGGCATGGAGACCGCCGAGGCTATCAACACGCGCATGGCCCGTGCGGAATACGAACTGGGGTTCGCGCCGAAATTCGATGTGGTGGTGGTCAATGACGATTTGGCTTGCGCCGTCAGCGAAACCGCAGAGCGCGTACGGCAATTTCTGGCGGAGTGAAGCGCCGTGTAGCCCTGTATGGGGGGTCGTTCAATCCCGTACACTGGGGGCACGTCCGGCTGGCCGGGTGGGTCGTCAAACAGGGCTTGACGGATGAGGTGTGGCTGATGGTTTCGCCCTGCAATCCGCAGAAAGCACAGGCTTCCCTGTTGCCCGAAAAGCAACGGTTGGACATGGCTCGCTTGGCCACGGAAGGCGTGACGGGCGTGACGGCTTCTGATTTTGAGTTCCGCCTTCCAAGGCCTTCCTATACGTGGCGGACGCTTGAAGCGTTGCGTGCGGAGTTTCCGGACGTGGAATTCAGTCTCCTTATCGGGGCCGACAATTGGCTTCGGTTCGGTAGCTGGATGCGTCCGGACGACATATTACGCCGTCATCGCTTGCTGGTTTATCCCCGACCGGGCTATCCTCTCGATACCCATGCCTTGCCGGTCGGGGTGGTCGGGCTTGACGCTCCCGTTTTCGACGTAAGTTCAACCCAAATCCGCCAGATGCTTCACGAACAGCGGAATGTTTCGGACTACCTTCCCCCCGGAGTGCTCCGTTACATAACTGAAAACGGCCTGTATGCTTAAATTCGGTGCAGACAGCAGCTACGTCAAAAAATATATTTACCTTTGCCCGACGAATAAAAAACAACCGTTATGATAAGAATTACCTTTCCAGACGGATCGGTCCGCGAGTATGAAAGCGGAGTGACCGGAGGCGAAATAGCAGAGAGCATTTCCCCGCGTCTGGCCCAAGAGGTCCTGGCGTGTGGCGTCAACGGAGAGACCGTAGAACTTAACCGCCCTATCACGGAAGATGCGGCCATCCAGTTGTACAAGTGGGAAGACAAAGAAGGCAAATATGCCTTTTGGCATACATCGGCTCATCTTATGGCTGAGGCGCTCCAAGAGCTTTATCCCGGCATTCAATTCGGTATCGGTCCGGCCATAGAAAACGGCTTTTATTATGATGTAATGCCGCCAGAAGGCGTTGTCATCAAGGAAAGCGATTTCCCGGCTATCGAGAAGAAGATGACGGAACTCCAACAGCGTAAGGAGGCTCTTGTGCGGCGTGACATTTCCAAGGCTGACGCCTTGAAATTTTTTGCCGACCACGGTCAGACCTATAAAAATGAACTGATCGAGGAACTTGAAGACGGCCACATCACGACCTATACACAAGGGGATTACACCGATCTCTGCCGTGGGCCGCATCTTGTCAGCACAGCGCCGATCAAGGCTGTCAAGGTGATGGCCGTTTCGTCTGCGTATTGGCGCGGTGACGAGAAGCGCCCGCAGATGACACGCGTATACGGCATATCGTTTCCAAAAAAGAAAATGCTCGATGAGTACTTGAAGATGCTCGAAGAAGCCAAGAAACGCGACCACCGTAAAATCGGTAAGGAAATGGAACTTTTCATGTTTTCCGACCTTGTCGGGAAAGGACTTCCCATCTGGCTTCCGCGCGGTACAGCCTTACGCCTTCGCCTTGAAGATTTCCTGAAAAAGATCCAGAAGCGTTTCGGGTATCAGCAGGTGATAACGCCGCATATTGGGAGTAAAAACCTTTATGTGACGTCGGGTCATTATGCCAAGTATGGCAAAGACTCTTTCCAACCCATCCACACGCCCGAAGAAGGCGAGGAGTATATGCTCAAACCGATGAACTGTCCCCACCACTGCGCAATTTATGCGTGGAAACCCCGGTCGTATAAAGATCTGCCGTTGCGTCTGGCAGAGTTCGGAACGGTGTATCGTTATGAGCAGAGTGGCGAGCTTCATGGTCTGACCCGTGTGCGTGGCTTTACGCAGGATGATGCCCATATTTTTTGTCGCCCGGACCAAGTGAAGGACGAGTTCCTCCGTGTGATGGACATCATCATGATTATTTTCCGAGCCCTTCATTTTGACAATTATGAGGCTCAGATTTCGTTGCGTGACAAGGTGAACCGTGATAAGTATATTGGTTCAGAGGAGAACTGGGAAAAAGCAGAAAATGCCATCATCGAAGCCTGTCAGGAAAAGGGCTTGAAGGCTCATATCGAGTATGGTGAAGCTGCGTTCTACGGTCCCAAGTTGGATTTCATGGTGAAAGATGCTCTCGGACGCCGTTGGCAGCTGGGCACGATACAGGTGGATTACAACCTGCCTGAGCGTTTCAAGTTGGAATATACCGGATCTGATAATCAGAAACACCGTCCTGTCATGATTCACCGCGCGCCGTTTGGCTCGATGGAACGTTTTGTGGCTGTGCTTATCGAACATACGGCGGGGCACTTCCCTCTCTGGCTGACTCCAGACCAAGTGGCTGTCTTGCCTATTTCCGACAAGTTCAACGAATATGCTGCTCAAGTCTGCAAATCTCTTGACGACCAAGATGTGCGTGCTTATGTGGATGACCGTAGTGAAAAAATCGGCCGCAAAATCCGTGACAATGAGATGAAGCATATCCCGTACCTTCTTGTGGTCGGTGAGAAAGAAGCAGCCGAAGGCACCGTTTCCGTGCGGAAGCAAGGAGAAGGTGACCAAGGCAGCATGAAAATCAACGATTTCGCAAAGAAAATCAATGATGAGGTTGCTGAAATGACAAAAAACTATTAATTTTGCGCCGTTTATTATCTTAGTACAACCGAAAGAACCGAAAAGAAAACTGCATGAAGAATGAGAAAACAAAAATGCAATATCGGATAAACGAGCAGATACATGCTCGCGAGATTCGTATTGTGGGTGACGGAACGGAAACGCAAGTGATGCCTATTTCCAAAGCGTTGCAACTCGCTGAACGGAAAGGCCTTGACTTGGTCGAAATCTCGCCTAATGCAGTTCCTCCGGTTTGTCGTTTGATAGATTACTCAAAATTCCTTTATCAGCAAAAGAAGCGTCAGAAAGAGCTGAAAGCCAAGCAGGTGAAGATTGAGGTGAAGGAGGTGCGCTTCGGGCCGCAAACCGATGAGCATGACTACAATTTCAAGTTGAAACACGCGAAGGAATTCCTTTCTGACGGCAACAAGGTGAAGGCTTATGTCTTTTTCAAGGGACGTAGTATTCTTTTCAAAGAGCAGGGTGAAGTGCTCCTATTGCGTTTTGCCAATGATCTTGAAGAGTATGGAAAAGTGGAACAGATGCCGGTGCTCGAAGGTAAAAGGATGATTCTCTTTATTGCGCCAAAGAAAACAGGTGCTGTAACCAAGAAAAAGACATCCGAGTCGGCACAGGCGTCGGCAGACGAGCCTGTTGAAAAAACAGTTAAGACCCAGCCTCAGATGAAGGCTCCGAAAGAATATCAAGGACCTAAGCTGGAAGGAGAGGATTAAATGAAAAAGAGGATGCGCGTTGCGCCCGGTATCACGTAACCGCTCCAAACAATAAATAATTAAAACAAAAGAAAATGCCAAAAGTAAAGACGAATTCCGGTGCAAAAAAAAGATTCGCTCTTACCGGAACGGGTAAATTGAAAAGAAAGCACGCCTTTCACAGTCACATTCTGACCAAGAAATCGCGCAAGCAGAAACACAATCTGGTTCAGTTTGACCTCGTAGACAAGTCGAACGTGCGACAAGTTAAGGAGTTGCTTCGTTTGCGCTAATTACCCGTTTAAGTTTTAAGTAGAATGGAGCAGATAGCCCAAAGACCTCGGGTACAAAGCGAGGCGCTGTCTCTCGTTAAAGATTAAAAGTTATGCCAAGATCAGTAAATCACGTAGCTTCAAGAGCTAAAAGAAAAAGAATACTCAAATTAACGCGTGGCTATTATGGCGCGCGCAAGAATGTCTGGACCGTTGCCAAAAACACTTGGGAGAAAGGTCTGACCTATGCTTATCGCGACCGCCGTAACAAGAAACGCAACTTCCGTGCCTTGTGGATTCAGCGTATAAATGCTGCCGCGCGCCTTGAAGGACTTTCTTATTCGCAGCTGATGGGTGGACTGCACAAGGCAGGCATTGAGATCAACCGTAAGGTGCTTGCCGATTTGGCTGTCAACAACCCGCAGGCTTTCAAAGCGATTGTGGCCAGAGTGAAGTAAATCAAACAACGATACGGAGCAACGGAGGGGCAAGCCTTTACGGGAGTGTCTCTCCGTTGCTTTTTTATCAACCTAATCTTTTATAGCTATGAAAACTTTTTTCCTGATGATGAGTTTGGTGCTGTCTTCCTGCGGCGTTTTTATCCCCTCGCAGGCCTGTACGGGAATCACATTGAAAGCCCCGTCCGGTTCCCCTGTTCTGGCGCGTACGATAGAGTGGGGAGGTAGCGATCTTCATAGTGGATATGTCGTGGTTCCGCGCGGCTATGTACAACGTTCTTATGTGCCCGGTGGTGTCAGAGGAGGGCTTGAATTCAAGAGCCGGTATGGTTATGTCGGTCTTACCGTGGAACAGGAGGATTTTGTGGCGGAAGGACTGAATGAGGCCGGTCTTTCCGCCGGGCTGTTTTATTTCCCGAACTATGGCGGCTATGAGCCATACGATTCTTTGCGGGCCTTAACGTCCATTGCCGATTTGCAACTTGTTCCTTGGTTGCTCAGCCAGTTTCGTACGGTAGACGAGGCTCTTGTCGGATTGAAGAAAGTGCATGTGATAGCAATTGACCCCAGAGCTTCTACCGTCCATTGGCGTATCGCTGACCAGTCCGGGCGTCAGGTCGTGGTGGAGATTGTCGACGGGCGCATGCAGGTGTATGAAAACAAACTCGGGGTCTTGACCAATTCCCCAGGTTTTGAATGGCATCTTACTCATCTTAACAATTATGTCAATCTGTATCCGGGGTCTGCGCCAGCCCAGTCTCTCGATTCTCTTACGCTGTGTTCGTTCGGAGCCGGCAGTGGCTTCTTAGGTATGCCCGGAGACGTTACGCCTCCATCGCGTTTCGTGAGAGCCGCTTTTTATCAGGCCACCTCACCGCGTCCGACCTCGGCCCGTGATGCCGTGTTACGGTGTTTCCAAATTTTGAATAATTTTGATATTCCGGTCGGTATCGAATTTGCCGAAGGTAAGGTGCCTGTCGACATACCGAGCGCCACGCAGTGGACCTCGGTTGTAGACCCAGTCAGTCAGATGCTTTATTTCCGTACGATGTATAACAGCGCTATCCGCATGATCGATTTGCGAAAGATAGATTTCCGCCGGACACCTTATCGGGCCGTGCCGTTGGACAGTGTGAAAGAACAACCTGTCGTTGAAATAGAGATAACAAATTAAGTGAATGATAGATACAAGTGTGACAGAGAAGTGATACTTTATCCTTTCGTCAGAAAGGCCGCCAAGGAAGAAGTGGCGGCCACTGCGATGAAGAGAATACTCAGGCCGGCCGGAAAAACAGGCACTGCGGGCGTTTCTCTTGCAAGTCCTGTCCTGTGCGGAAGGATTGATGGTTTGCTTTTTGAATGACGGTCAGAACAGACCATCATCCTCAAAGGCCGCACATTCGTATAAAAAGCGCTAAATAATCTGATTCCTCCGTCCATGGGTGGCAGCCATGTTTGGCCCGTGCAGCATAAAGTCGTATTTTTGCAGTAAATTAAGCCGTTCAAGTAAACAAAGCGAAGAAACGTGAAGCACAAAAATCCTTTTTTTGAGCCCTATTCTACACCACACGGCACTGTGCCATTTGATCATATTCTTTTTGAGGACTTCGAGCCGGCCATTCGTGAAGGCATGAGGCGCGAGGATGAGGAAATACAGTGTATCGCACATAATCCCGAACCTCCCACTTTTCATAACACGATTGAGGCACTCGACCGCAGTGGCGAGATGTTAGAGCGGGTGACAACCGTGTTCTTTAACCTTACCAGTGCTGAGACCAATGACGAGCTTGATGAATTGGCCCGGAAAATGTCGCCGTTGCTTTCGGAGCATTCAAACAACATCATGCTCAACGAGGCCCTTTTCCTACGTGTGAAGGCGGTGCATGATGCCCCACCGGCCAGGCTTACACCCGAACAACGAATGCTGTTGGAGAAAACGTATGAAGGCTTCTGCCGGGCGGGTGCCCTGTTAGACGAAGAAGGAAAGGCAAAATTACGCAGGATTACAGCCGAACTTTCGGAAACTTCACTCCAATTCTCGCAAAACAATTTGAAAGAGAACCAGCGTTTCTACCTTCATCTTACAGAGGAAGAACAGCTTTCCGGACTACCGGATTCACAGCGGGAACAGGCCGCTGTGGCGGCAAAAGAAAGAGGACTCGACGGGTGGGTGATTACGCTCGATGCCCCATCTTATGTGCCTTTCATGACGTATGCCCATAGCAGAGAGCTGCGCGAACGGCTCTATATGGCTTATAATACGAAGTGTACGCACGATGATGCATACAACAATTTTGATATAGTTAAGAAACTGGTGAACTTGCGGCGTGAGCTGGCCCAGCTGTTGGGTTACGAGACTTATGCTGATTACGCACTCAAGCGTCGTATGGCTGCCTGCAAAGAAAACGTATATCAGTTGTTCGACGATCTCATCGAAGCCTATCGTCCGGCGGCTCAGAATGAAGTGGAGGCGGTGGCGGCCAAGGCACGTCAGACAGAAGGTGCTGATTTTGAACTTCGTCAGTGGGATTTTTCTTATTATGCCCATAAATTGAAGTTAGAGCGTTATGATCTTGATGCTGAGATGCTGCGTCCTTATTTTGAGCTGTCCCAAGTGAAGAAAGGCGTTTTCGGTCTGGCTGAGCGCTTATACGGCATCACGTTTCGCCGTAACACTGAAATCCCGGTCTATCATCCCGATGTCGTTGCCTATGATGTATTTGATGCAGACGGGTCTTATTTGGCCGTGTTTTATGCGGACTTTCACCCGCGCGCCGGTAAGCAGAGCGGGGCATGGATGACTAGCTACAAGGAGCAGTGGCAGGAGGATGACGGCACCGATAGTCGTCCTCACGTGTCGGTCGTGATGAACCTGACCAAGCCCACGCCCACCAAGCCCGCTCTGCTGACGCCGAGCGAGGTGGAGACGTTTCTTCATGAGTTCGGCCATGCCCTTCACGGCATGTTTGCGCGGACCCGCTATCGGTCTTTGAGTGGAACGAACGTTTATTGGGACTTCGTCGAACTGCCTTCGCAGTTTATGGAAAACTACTTCACCGAGCGCGATTTCCTTCGCACTTTTGCTTTTCATTACGAGACAGGAGAACCCTTGCCGGACGAACTGGTCGAACGCATTGTGGCCAGTCGTAATTTCAACGCTGCTTATGCTTGTATGCGTCAGGTGTCGTTCGGCCTGCTTGACATGGCCTATTATACTCTTTCTGAATCTTTCGATGCCGATGTGCCTACGTTTGAGCGGAATGCTTGGAAACGTGCACAACTTCTTCCAAGTGAGGAAAGTACATGCATGACTGTCCAGTTCGGCCATATCATGTCCGGAGGCTACGCCGCAGGATATTATAGCTACAAATGGGCCGAGGTGCTCGACGCCGATGCTTTTTCGCTTTTCAAGGAACGCGGCATTTTCGATCGGGCGACGGCACGTGCGTTTCGCGACAACGTTCTCTCACGCGGTGGAACAGAAGATCCCATGGCGCTCTACGTGCGTTTCCGCGGACGGCGTCCAACCATCGAAGCGTTACTTCGCCGAAACGGTATAATACATTAATTATCAAGTCAGGTATGGAAATCCAAGAACAGCATAAACAGCACGAGCTGGACCTGCGATACCTGCGGATGGCGCGTATATGGGCCGAAAACTCCTATTGCGTTCGCCGTCAGGTGGGAGCGCTGATAGTGAAAGATAAGATGATCATCAGCGACGGGTATAACGGAACGCCGTCGGGCTTTGAGAATGTGTGTGAGGATGAGAACGGGCTGACCAAGCCGTATGTCTTACATGCAGAGGCCAACGCCATTACAAAGATTGCCCGCTCCGGTAATAATTCGGACGGGGCTACACTCTACGTTACGGCTTCCCCTTGTATCGAATGCGCCAAACTCATCATCCAAGCAGGTATCCGCCGGGTGGTATATGGCGAGAAGTATCGTTTGGCAGATGGCGTGGAACTTCTTCATCGTGCAGGTGTCGAAACGGAGTACGTAGATGTGGATGCTGAAAAGCGTGACGGTTCATCCCGCAGCAAATAAAAGAAGTATATTCACGTTATGAACAAAATCAATTCGCCGCGTTTCGTGCCTTTGGTGGTGGCCATCGGTATCGTATTCGGCATTCTCATTGGCAGTTTCTATGCCAATCATTATTCAGGCAATCGGCTGAATATCATCAATACTTCGAGCAATAAAATAAACGATCTGTTGCATATTATTGACGCACAGTATGTTGATAAAGTCAGCATTTCCGATTTAGTGGAGAAAGCCATGCCGCAGATCCTCAAAGAGTTGGATCCTCATTCCACCTATACGACCGCAAAGGATGTCGAAGCCTCGATGACTGAACTCAAAGGGAGTTTCTCGGGCATCGGCGTGCAGTTCACCATTTATGGCGACACCGTACACATCATCCGCGTGCTTCCGGGAGGACCGTCTGAGGAGGTAGGGTTGATGGCGGGCGACCGCATCGTATCGATAGACGGGAAAGCCTATACCGGTAAAATCGTTACCGACACAACGACGATGAAACTACTTAAAGGACCTGCCGAAAGCACTGTCAGATTGGGTGTGGTTCGTCCTGGCACGCGGGGAAAACTGAATTTCTCGATTGTCCGCGGCGATGTTCCGGTTAAAAGTATAGATGCAGTGTATATGCTCGATGAGACTACGGGGTACATTCGGATCAATAGCTTTGCAGAAACAACCTATTCGGAATTCCTGGCGGCTTTGGCCCGTCTGAATCATGACGGGTTCCGCAATCTGGTGCTCGACCTTCGCGGCAATCTCGGGGGATATATGGCGCCCGCTGTGCAGATTGCCAACGAGTTCTTGCCCAAGGACCGGCTTATTCTTTACACCGAGGGGCATCGCTCTCCGCGCAAGGAATATATGAGTGACGGACGTGGTAGTTATCAGAACCTTCCGTTGGTTGTGCTTATCGACGAGGGAACGGCTTCGGCCAGTGAAATCTTGGCCGGAGCTATTCAGGATAACGACCGGGGCACCGTTGTAGGACGCCGCTCCTTTGGCAAGGGGCTCGTGCAGGAGCCTATCGAATTTTCCGACGGCAGTTTGCTCCGCTTGACCATCGCCCGCTATTATACCCCCTCTGGACGTTGTTTGCAAAAGCCTTATGTACCTGGTGACGAGGAGGCTTATGAAAACGATCTTTTCGAACGGGCTGTCCATGGTGAATACTTTTCGCGCGACAGTATCAGAACGTCGGGCAAGTCCTATAAAACCGTGGGCGGACGTACTGTTTACGGCGGGGGAGGCATCATTCCGGATATTTTCGTACCTCGTGATACGCTCGGCATGACGTCTTATTTCAAGGAGGCCTACCTTCGTGGTTTGCTTTACCTTTATGCGTGCGAGTTTGTCGACGCCCATCGTCCGGCTCTGCGAAAGCTGGTGTCTGTGGACGACGTGGTGGCGTATTTGGACAAACACGACATTCCTCAAGGCTTTGCAGCCTTTGGAGAGCGTAACGGTTTGAAGCGTCGGAACTTGATGTTGAAGACGTCGCATAGTCTTTTTGAGAATTATATTTATGGCTATATCATCGATCAGTTGTTAGGCGAGGCTGCTTCTGCCGAGTATGTCAATCGTACGGATAAAACCGTGCAGGAGGCATTGCATGTCGTCCGCGAACGACGTACTTTCCCCGCTCGAAAAGTGAAGAAGTCGCGGAGACAAGCCCGTGCGGGGATGGAGCCGCTGTGGCAGCCACGATTGCAGTCAGTCCTTCCTTCTTGGTCCAGAACGAATCCTGTCGTATGTCCGGCTTGTCCAAGGCAGCACTTCGCCGTTTTATAAGCGGGAAGAAGCGCGACTATACGCCGGAAATGCTTTGTCGTGCATCCGCAGGGCTGATTGCCCGTTTGGAAGCGAGGACGGATTTTCAGGCGGCGCGGACGGTTTTGCTCTATCACGCTTTGCCCGATGAGGTCGACACTCATGAGCTTTTGTCGCGCTGGTTGTGCCGGAAGCGGCTTCTTCTTCCGGTTGTGGACGGCGACGACCTTCGTTTGGTGCAGTACACCGGACCGGACTGTCTCGTAGCCGGTGCGTATGGCATAGCTGAACCCCGGGGCAAGTCTTTCGAGGCGTATGACTCGATCGACTTAGCGGTTGTTCCCGGCCTTGCTTTCGATGCGGGTGGCAATCGTCTGGGGCGTGGCCGGGGCTATTATGACCGGCTTTTGCCTCGTTTGCGTCAGAGTGGTTGCCGTTTGCTTGGCTTGTGCTTCGATTTCCAGCGCGTGGAGCATGTGCCGGTCGAGGCTCACGATGTGCCCGTGGATGATATAGTGTAGTTTTAATTGTGTAAACGTCAATTGTATATGATAGATAGTCCGGAAAAACAAACTGACGGCATGCACTTGTCGCCGCAACTCCGTGAGGCACTCTCGCGCCAAGGCGTCGAGTGTCTCAGCCCGATGCAGGAAGCCGCCGTTTCGGCGTGTACAGGTCTCAATGATGTCGTGCTGCTCGCTCCGACCGGCAGCGGGAAAACCCTGTCTTACTTACTCCCTCTTTGTGAGCAACTCGATGCTTCGTCTGACGCATGGCAGGCCGTAGTCGTTGTTCCGTCACGAGAATTAGCCATTCAGATAGACGACGTTTTCCGCAGTCTGCGTACTCCGTTTCGTTCTGTCTGTTGTTATGGAGGCCGTCCGGCGATGGAAGAACACCGCGCCATCCGCAGTGTGCGTCCCCATCTCGTGATAGCCACACCTGGCCGCCTTTGCGACCATCTGTCGAAGGGAAACCTGCATGGAGCGTCGGTGCGTTGGCTCGTGGTCGATGAGTTCGACAAGTGTCTGGAATTGGGCTTTCGCGAAGAGATGGGTCGTTTGGTGCATGCCTTGCCCGGCATACGCCGTACGGTGCTGACATCAGCGACCGACAGCGAGGAACTGAAAGCCTTTTTATCCGCGGTGTCGGGAGGCCGACGTGCCGTGGCCCGACTTGATTATCTGTCGGGAGGCGATGGGATGCCGGCCGGACAAATCCGTTCGTATGTCGTCCGGTCGCCCGAAAACGATAAGTTGAACACGTTGATAGCCTTGCTGGGCGACCTCCAAGGACGACCGGTCATCGTGTTTGTGGGCTATCGGGAGAGCGTCGACCGGGTGGCCGATGCGCTCGAAAAGTCCGGCTTTTATGTCGAGCGCTATCACGGTGGGATGGAGCAGCAGTGGCGCGAGCGGGCTGTTTATAAGTTCCGCAGCGGTTGTAGCAATGTGCTTGTCTCGACCGACCTCGCGGCGCGCGGTCTTGACATTCCGGAAGTGGAGGCCGTGGTACACTACCATCTGCCGGCCGATCAGGCCGCATATGTTCATCGTGCCGGACGCACAGGGCGTTGGGAGGCCAATGGCAGTTCTTACCTTATTCTCAATCCGAAAGAGGACCTGCCTGCCTATCTCGTCCATGCCCTCGAAGAGTATGTCCCTTCGCAACCGCCTCGTCGCCCCGTTGCTCCCCGGTGGCAGACTGTATACATAGGACGAGGGAAGAAGGACAAGCTCAGCCGTGCCGACATTGTTGGTTTCTTCTGCAAAAAAGGAGGTTTGCGCGCCGCAGACATCGGTCGTATCGATGTGAAAGAACGTTACGCTTATGTGGCTGTCGACCGGCAGAAAGTCCGGTCTGCGCTGAGAGCTGTCGCGGGTGAGAAAATCAAGAACATGCGGACGCTTGTGGAAGTCATGCGACGTTGATGGCGTCCTGCCGGAATACTTTGAGAGCGTCTCTGCCATGACCCGGAAGGTCGGCAGAGGCGCTCTCAAAGTATAATGTTGGCTGAATGGTCCGTTATTATTTTACACCAACTCGATAATGCGTCCTGCCGGTCGGGCTATCGAGAATGATGAGAAGAACGCGAGGACATTCTGGCTGTACCTTGATGGTTGTGGCTTGGTGGCCCGACGTTCGATAGAGCAGGCGTCCGTCGGCCGCATACGCCGTAACGGTTGTTTGGCATTCGAGGTGAGGAATGACCAAACTGCCGTCTGTATGGTCGAAGTACGGAGTGTCCGGAGCAGTTGCAGCCTTGTCTATATTTGTGGTGATGACTGTCTGCCACCCGGTGACGGCATTGCCGAGAATTGTGCCGATACTCCCTTCCGTATTCATGCCGACCGGCATTGTGGGTGCTGTGGTTTCTTCTTGTGCTGCCCAGTCCCGGGGTAGCGGTTCATAAAACGGGTGAAGTGTGGGACTGCTGTTCCCGTCTCCTACATTGAAGGTCCTGAGAAAACCCTAAAAAGCAGAGAAAGAGAAAGCGGCCCACGCTGTCACGCGGGAAACCATCATGCCGCCTCTGCTTTTTGTATGAAAGTTTCTCAGGTTTTCAATGTATAAGTTGAGCATAACGCTTCCGGTCAGTTCCGAAATGTGTGGCCCTCGCGTGACCCTCGCGACAAAGGTATGATTTTTTCCTGACGTAGCGATGGGTGCAGGCGTCTGGCCGCAAGGAAAAAGTGTGGTGAAGTGTTAGTGGGCAGGTCGGCTTCCCCGCTCCGGATGGCGGTCCATTATCGGTTGCGGCGCTTTATGATGCGCAGCGGTTGGCGGCTGACGGCCAGATAAACGCCCCCGATAATGAAGATGGCGCCCGCGACGGCATAGGCAGAGACGGGCTCGTTGAGGAAGGCGTAGGAGAAGGTGAGC
>USCX01000015.1 GCA_900553285.1 uncultured Prevotella sp. | reverse complement strand
TTCAGAGCTATCCCGGTCAGCGCCTGACGCTCCTCGAAGCGATCGGCCGTGCGGGAGACCTGAACAGTTCAGCCATTCGCACGCGGGTCATGGTCATTCGTGAAGAAGGCGGAAAACGTTCCAGCTATATTGTTGACTTGACAAAACCGGAGAGTGTATTCAACTCGCCAGCTTACTACATGCAACAAAACGACATGGTGTATGTCGAGTCAAACAAATCAGTGAAAGTAAAAGGAAGTACAAGCTATACCTATCTTTCTGTATCAAGCTCGCTCATCGGAATGCTGACTTCCATTGTCTCACTCATTGTTGCTATTTCCAAATAAACCGCTATGAGTAATATCAAAAACAATACAACGGCATCTTTGGACTACAATCAAAAAATCGAAGACATTGATTGGATTCACATCATCAGAGTCTGCACAGATACGCTAAGACGTAAATGGAAATGGTTTGTATTATCTATAGTTGTGTGTGGCGTCTTGGCATTTTTATATGAACAAATGCAACAACGCATATACAGCCGCCAAGCTGTAATCGAACTTGAAGGGTCAGAAGGAAGCAGCAACAGGCGCATGAGCAACAATATGAATGCGCTAATGGAACTTAACGGCATTGCTGTGGGAGACCAACTTCAAAACGAAATCTTCATCCTACGCTCACATCGTCTTATTGAACGCGTCGTCACGCGGTTAAAACTTGACGTTGAATACTCTGTCAAAAATGGATTGCAACAAGCCACGCTTTACCGCAACCGCCCATTCGAAGCTACCTTTCTCCGTCCGGCCAGACTGGACGAAGGCCTCACATTCAAGGTTGAACTCATAGACAACAACAAGTTCCGCATCTTTGACGTCAACTATAAGGACGAGAACTGTCATATCGACCAGATTGCATCCTACGGCCAACGCATTTCGACCCCAGCCGGAAATCTCTACCTGACACGAAGGATGGATCTCACAAAAGTGCAACCGACCACCATAACCGTTACCCGGCTGCCAATTTTTGCTGCCACAGAATTGTACAGGAAGAAATTCGCCGCAGGCGAGATCGACAAGGAAAGTTCGCTCATCTCGTTAACTATTCAGGACTCTAACAAGAAACGTGCAGAGGATTTCCTTAATACGCTTCTGGACGTATATAAGGAAGATATCATTGAAGGGAAAAACCGTGTCGCCCAAAGTACAGCTAACTTTATTGACAGCAGAATCAAACTTATCGGAGAGGAACTCAACGACGTCGAAAGCAGTTTGGCAAAGTTCAAGAAGTCCAACCAAATCGTGGACTTCGAAAAAAGTGCTCAGTCCGTATTAGACGAACGGGGCATGCTACGTCAGACTCTTTTACAAGCAGAAATTCAATTGAACATAGCTGAGTATTTAGAAGAATTTCTCAAAAACAACAGCAAGGCAGACCAAGTTATCCCAGTCTTGAACGACATGTCCGACAAAGGCATACAACAGCAAGTAGCGGAATACAACAAACTCATCTTGGAACGCAACCGTTTGGCGCCCAACACAAGCGCCAACTCTCCGGTCATGCGCGACCTTAACCAGCAACTCGTAGCGATGAATGAAGCCATCCGCGCATCTGTCCATAGCCATGTCAACTCTCTTCGTCTGCGCGTAGAATCTGCAAGCCGAAATGAAAATTCGCTCAACAGTATTCTCTCAGGTGTTCCCAACATTCAAAAAGACGCCGGCGACATCCAACGTCAGCAAACAATCAAAAGCGCACTATACAGCTACTTGCTCAACAAACGCGAAGAAGTGGCCTTACAATTGGCTATAAACGAAGCCAACGTACGTACCGTAGAATATCCTATTGGTCCTGAACGCCCCGTGGCCCCTCATTCCCTTCTCATCTTAGCCTTTGGAGTCTTCATGGGACTACTCATACCATCCATTGTTTTCATTATTCGCGCTTATATGGATACGGCCGTTCGCGGTCGAAAAGATATTGAAAATGCAACAGACATTCCAGTCATAGGAGAAATTCCCCGCTGGGAAAATGCCGACAAATATGACACAGAGGAACTTATTGCCACGGATCAAAATAACAATACCATTACGGAAGCTTTCCGAATGTTACGTTATGGCCTGAGCTTCATCCGTAAGCACAACCATGTCATCATGTGTACTTCGGCGACCCCAGGACAGGGAAAAACTTTCATATCCCGTAATTTAGCTGTCATCTTAGTACGCGCAGGGAAACGTGTCATCCTTATTGATGCGGACATACGTCGCCAGACTCAAAGCCGCTATCTCGGAAAACGGCACGGATTAACTTCCTACCTCAGTGGAGATATCACGAACGTGGACGATATCATCGTACCCGATGAAGAAGCTGACATGCAAGGCGTAGACATTATTCCAGCAGGCATAATGCCCCCTAACCCCGCAGAGCTTCTTATGGACGCCCGGTTTGATGAGCTGATTGACGAACTGAAAACGCGGTATGACCATATCATCATAGATACCACACCCGCCCTACAAGTAGCAGACGCCGGAATTGTCAGCCGTGTAGCCGACCAGACATTGTTCATCATTCGCGTCGGAGTGCAAGATCGCAACTTCCTTCCCACGCTGCAACGACTGAGCGACGACAAACGTCTCGGTAACATTTCCATAGTTCTCAACGACTGCGTCAATGGAGCGACTGGATATGGCTACGGATACGGCTATGGATCCGGCTATGGATACGGACAGTCTGCCAGCCAGCGAAGCAAACACAAAGTCTCCGACAAGCGACAAGGCCTCACGCAAAAGATCAACACCAACGTACTGCGTCGGCTCAACCACCGCAAATAACTGTCTATAACAACAGCCCCACAACAGTGTGCAGACACAGTGGGGACCCATCCACTCCTATATCAAATTCTATGAAAAAACAACGCTTAGCCGGATTAGTGATGGCGTTAGCCTTATGGCCCTGCACATCAGCTATGTCCCATGTAAGCGTTCCGCTCAACGATGATTGGAAGTTCATCCGAAAAAACGTAGAGGACGCCTACCGCCACACGACCGATGTCAGCGAATGGAGCGACATAAGCCTTCCGCACACATGGAATGCCACAGACGGACAAGATGGCGGGAACAACTATTATAGAGGCACCTGCTGGTATCGAAAAAGTTTTAATATCCCAAGCGAATACGCAGGTAAGACTATCTACTTGCGCATAGGCGCTGCCAACATGACATCGACTGTCTACGTCAACGGACAGAGAGTTGGAGTTCACAACGGTGGTTATACTGCGTTTATGCTCGACATTACATCCTACGTCACACTTGGCGAAGAGAACATCGTAACCATCAGCGTAAACAACGCTTCTACACTTCCCTACGCCCCTCTTTCAGGTGACTTCACCTTCTTCGGAGGAATCACACGCACGGCTGAACTCGTAGTCTGTGCCCCTGTACACATCAATCCTATCCACATCATACAAAACGACTATACTCGAAAACGTTTACCCATCGCCAACCCAGGCGTCATCATCAGACAAAACAACGTCTCATCCTCATCGGCAGACATTGCTATCGAGACAGACCTACGTAATGCGCTCGACAAGGCGACAGATGTAAAAATAGAAGCCGCTATCAAAGATGCCGCAGGAAAGGCGGTCGCACTCATGGGTGAGATCCAACACATTGAAGCTAACGATACAGCCAGTTCGCGCCTCACTACAACGCTGACCGATCCACACCTATGGGATGGAAAAGCCGACCCTTATTTATATCACGTCGAAGTTACACTCCGTGTCAATGGAGAAGTCACCGACCAATCCATCCAACCACTCGGCATCCGTTTTTTCACCGCAGATCCCGACAAAGGCTTCCTCCTGAATGGCAAGCCCTACCCCTTACGCGGTATTGCGTTCCACGAGGACAAAAAGGACAAAGGCCGCGCACTCAGCGACGCAGACCGCAAAGAGACCGTCGACCTGCTGGCTGAAACCGGCGCCAACTACTTTCGCTTGGCTCACTATCCACACGGAGATTTCACCTACAACTACCTCGACTCTTTGGGCATCATATGCTGGACAGAAATACCAGCCGTCGACCGCATCGGCCCGTCGAACACACTCGCCGAATTCCAGTCAAACGCCGCCCAGCAGCTCTACGAACTCATGTATCAGAAGTTCAATCACCCGAGTATCTGCTTCTGGGGCGTCTGCAACGAAATCACCAACACAGCCACTTCGGGCGAAAATCCAGTCCCAGTCATCGAAATGCTCAACAAAGTGGTGAAGTCGATGGATACAATCCGTCTCTCTACCCTCGCGGCCAACTACGAACGCCCCGAGAACCTCATCCCCGATGTCTACGCCATGAATCGTTACCAAGGATGGTACGGAGGTTCTGTCGCCGACTTCGGAAAAGTCATGACCAACCTTCACAACAATCAGCCCCGGAAAAGATTAGGCGTCAGTGAGTATGGAGCCGGAGCCAACATTAAACACCACGAATATCCGGCCAGCAAACCCACGACAACCGGTCACTATCACCCCGAAGAATACCAGAACTATTACCACGAGGAATATCTGAAAGCCATCAACGCCCGTCCGTGGCTTTGGGGCACGTCAGTCTGGGCAGGCATCGACTTTGCCTCTGACTCGCGCGACGAAGGTGCCCAACCGGGCATTAATGACAAAGGCCTTATCACCCACGATCGCAAGACGAAGAAAGACGCCTATTACTGGTACAAAGCGAACTGGAACACTGACGATCCGATGGTCTACATCACAAGCCGCCGCAACACAAAGCGTTCATCTCTCAATGTGCCGGTCAAAGTCTACTCCAACTGCGGGAAGGTCACCTTGACGGTCAACGGAAAAGTCATCAGCACCAAGACATCCACAGACCATATCTTCCTTTGGGAAAACGTGACAATGACGAAAGGTAGCAATCTTATCGAAGTATCGGGCATACTCAACGACACCATCGTCATGGACAAGGTGACTTGGGAATGCACAGAAAGCGGACACATGCTTCCCTGACGAGCCCGCAACAGGCAAGATTCGAATCCATTCCGACACCAAGGATACGAAAGGAATCGATGGCCACTGTCCCCCCGCTTTTCACAAGCACAACTATTCTGTAACCAATGTTGCAAATCTGTTGCCGCTATACGTGTCGTACGTGAAACTGTCTCCAAGGCTATTCATATGTTAAACTGAGAAAATCCTGTTTCCGCAAGCAGACAGAACAAGGACACCCGGACATGGAGCGAACATTTCACCACAATGACGGGGTTATCCCGAACTTTCTAAAGGCATCGTCATAACGACCTGCGTCCAGCAAGCAGCAAACAATTGCAGGACTCAGAGGAATGCCCTTTCCCCATATAGTTCCCATGACACAGGATACAGTCAACTCAAAAGACGGCGTAGGCCGGAGAAGGGATGAGGCACGATGGTTCGCGATGCGCGACCTCAAGCGGCGCAACGCAAAACTGCCCGCCTACAAGCAGCTCGCCTCGCTCGTCATCGGCTGGTTCACGCCGATGATGCACCGCCTAGTTTTCGTCGGCGGACTGCGGGAAGAGCGCAGGTGCCTTTCATGCCCGACCCGCTGTTCGTGCGCGAGACGTGCATGCGGCTCGACCCGATTGTGGCTTCCACGTCCACCTTGCAGTACCGTTACAAGTTAGGCGTGCGGCCACACTCCGATCGTTGTGCGTGACGCAGACATGGACGTTTGCCATACGTTCTGTTCCTACTCATTTCGGAAAATAAGAACAACTCGGGCGAACCGGCAGAAAAAAACGAATTTACCTGCGGCTCTCCGCTCGCCTTTCGTTATCTTTGTTCTCACAAATCTCTGTCACATGCACCACCGTCCCCACCAACCGGAACTCGACTGGCTCAAAGGCATCATGATCATCCTCATGGTCGTTTTTCATCTTGGCTACATCGGTGACCTTTACCCTGCGGCCAAAGCTTTTGTCTATACGTTCCACATGCCCACGTTCCTTCTCATTTCGGGCTATCTCCTCAACACTACGCGCCCCATAGAAGCATTCGGGCGGAAAATTCTCTGGATTATTATTCCTTACATGGCCCTCGAATCAGCCTATGTGGCAGCCTCCGCTGTCCTGCCCGTAAGGGAAAGCGTGGATAAGTTTTCCTTGCTTCTCCTCCTAGATAAAAACTTACTCCATCCTCTCGGCCCCTATTGGTATTTGCATACACTTATACTGTGCAGTATAACGTGCTACGTCGTCGAACACCTGCCGCTCAGATGGCGGATATTCGGGCCGGGCAGCCGACTGATTGTGTCAGGAGTTCTGCTCTATGCCCTCTCATGCTCTGGCCTTGTCAACGAAGCCAACGCGTTCTGGTTCCTAGCCGGTGCGGCCATACGCATAGGTGGTCTTCGTCTGACCAATGTCTTTTTCCCTTCGTGGTTCAGCATAATCCCTATTTGCTTCATCGCCCTCCATCACGAGTGGTTCGACCGGGCCTCCCTACCCGGCATTCTGCTGGCAGGGTCAATGATCTCATGGCTCACCGCACTTTGGCGTCAATATGGCGACCTCAAAGTATTTCAGGCCATTTCCTACCTCGGCCGCAACACACTCGTCATTTTTCTTTTCTCACCTATTTTCACTATGGCGATGAAACAGTTCTTGCCACTTTTTCAAGCCGACCGCTCGGGGCTTTCTTACCTTTTATGCGCCACCACCACAGCCATTTTGGGCAGTCTGGGGCTCGGACTCGCATCTGACCGCACAGGCTTCTCGCGTTTCCTCTTCGGGCGCTCCTCCGTCATGAACAAATGAAGTGTGTCTTCTCGCATAAACGGAATGACCCACATTACACGGCATCCGGGACGCCCGACTTATTCTTTTCTGTCAGCCGGACGATGAATACGCTTGCCTCATAAAGCAACCATATAGGCAAGGATACCAGCATGAGCGTAAACACATCTGACGTCGGCGTAATGACAGCCGCCACCACAAGAATAAGGACTACGGCGTGCTTGCGATATTTACACATCAATGAAGACGTCAGCATGCCGACGCGGGCCAAAAGCCAGCAAAGTACCGGAACTTCAAACACGACGCCCATGGCCAGACACATCATCGAAAATGTATCCATGTAGGACTGCAACGTAATCACGTTCTCCACCGTGGCGCTCACCTGATACATACCCAGGAAACGAACCGTAAGAGGAAAAATCAGGAAGTAATTCATCGCCACGCCCGCAAGAAACATGAAATAGGCGCTCACCACAATTCCGACCGAATACTTTCGTTCGTTCTCATACAGCGCAGGAGAGACAAAGCGGAAAAGCAAATAAAGCGTATAGGGCGAAGACAACAGCAAGCCCACAAACACCGCCGTTTTCATATGGATAACGAACTGAGCCGCCAAGTCCGTATTGATGAGTCTAATGGCAAAACTACCCGTGGGTCCCGCACCGAGCCCAGCCGCCACCCGGTCGAAAAGACGATACATCACAAAATCCGACGAACCCGGCGCAAGGATGACGTCGAACATCTTATCCTTGCACAAGAAAGCGGCTACGCTACACAACGCAGCGACAGCCAAAATCCTTAAAAGAGAAGCGCGCAAGACGTCTAGGTGCTCCCAAAACGTCATGCTCGCCTCGCCTTTTCCTTCGTCCGCCATATCAGGCTTTGCTTTCAGTGTCGGCAGACTTTTCTTCTTTCGTCTCGGCGTCGGTCTTCACACCGTTCATCCCTTCCTTGAAACTGCGCACGCCCTTGCCGAGCCCTTTCATGACTTCGGGAATCTTCGCCCCGCCCCAGAAAAGCAGGATGACAAGCGCAATGAGCAGAACTTCTGGCATTCCTATTCCAAACATAATCAACGAACAATAAAACGATTAATCACTCCATAACCACCGAATACCTGCACAGCCATGCCGGGCAAGCCCAGGCGGAAATCCTGCATGGCGGCATAGAGACTGCCTCCCATAAGCCACTCGAAAGCCGTGCCGGCCACCTGATAGAAAGTCACCACAGCGAGCAAAAGCCACAACGAAGCCTTCTGATAACGATGAGCCGCATACCCGGCGGCTACGGCCAGCAACACGGACTTGACCATAATGCCGGGCAAGGAGGCCACCGCTGGCATGTCGAACAACAACGCGTTCACTATCGGTGAAACAACGGCCGTCAATACGCCCACACGCCAACCATATTTATACGCGCCGACAAGTGTGAAGAAATAAATCGGCAACCAGGTCAGGCCTCCCTGGGGTATCAGATGAACCAATTGGGGAAGCAAAACATTGCCCACCACGAAAAGGGCGGCAAACAGATAGGTCCGCACATCGGCGTAACCATACGCATAAAGTTTCGCAGTCGTCTGCATAACCATTCAAGTATTAAGATTTTACATTACTGTTGTTCCTCCGCACCGGGAAAAGACTGCTTTTCCCGAAGAAAGCGGCCGATTGTGTCGACCATCCCGGCGATGTCGGTCAAAGGCGCACAGCGTTCCTCCACAGGACACCAGCCCGTGCCCTCACGGTTCCGAATTCCGCTGACCACTTGGGCACAATCCGTCCTGACGCCATGCCTTTCAAGCAAATCGAGCGCCCGGCGGCTCATCGTGTCGGCATACACGGCCGTCACGCCTCCCGCCACCATGAGTGCGGCGGCGCCTTTCCCCACGACCTTGTCGGCCACACGGCTCTCCCGCAGGAAACCGGGTTCGTCGCGCAAAAGGCCATAAAGATCGGCCACGCCGCGCGCCCAGAACATGCGGACATCGTCGCCATGCGCAACCACACACGAACATCCCGTGCGGTGTAATCTTTCCACAAGCGCTTTCATCTTATAGCTTATTCTGTTTCAACTGTTCCACGTAGCGGTCGATACGGTGCATCTCCTTGGGTATCTGTATCGACTGCGGGCAGTGGGGCACGCATCGACCACACCCGATGCAGTGGCTTGCCTGACGCAGGCGCGGCACACTGCGGTCATATCCGACAAGATAGGCGCGGCGGGCCTCACGGTAGCGGGGGTCCTGCCGGCTGCTCACAACATTCCCTTCGTTAAGGCATTTGTTGTAATGAAGAAGGATGGCGGGAATGTCAAGACCGTAAGGACAAGGCATACAATACTTACAGTCATTACACGGTATCGTGTCGAACCGCATCATCTCCGTCGCCGTCTGCTGTAAGAAAGCGAATTCCTCCTGCGACAAGGGTTTCAAAGGCGAATACGTGCGCAGGTTGTCCTGCAAATGTTCCATCCGCGTCATGCCGCTCAGCACCGTCAGCACCCCGGGAAACGAACCCGCGAAACGGAAGGCCCACGAGGCCACGCTCTGCTCCGGTTCCCGCTGTTTGAGGCGCGCCACAATCCGGTCGGGCACGTTCGAAAGACGGCCGCCGAGCAGGGGCTCCATGATGACAGCCGGAATATGGCGTTTGCTCAGCTCCCCGTAGAGATATTCGGCATTGGTGTTCACCGGATTTATCTCCTTGGCGTATTTCCAGTCGAGATAGTTCAGCTGGATTTGGACAAAATCCCACTTATAGCGGCTATGTTGCGACAGGAGGAAATCGAACACGGCCACGTCGCCGTGATACGAGAAGCCGAGATTACGGATGCGACCGGCTTTGCGCTCCTCAAGCAGGAAATCGAGCACCCCGTTGTCCATGTAGCGGGCGTTGAACTCTTTCAGCCCGTCGCCCATCCCGACACCATGCAACAGGAGATAGTCGATGTAATCCACCCGCAACTCTTTCAGCGAATTCCGGTACATGGCGACCGAGGCTTCCCGCGTCCACGTCGACGGGTCAAAATTCGACAGCTTCGTGGCCACGAAGTATTTGTTACGCGGATGCCGGCTGAGGGCGATGCCCGTGGCGCGCTCAGACCCGCCGCGGCAGTAGGCCGGCGACGTGTCGAAATAGTTTACGCCATGGGCAAGGGCGTAGTCCACAAGTTCATTGACCGTCTCTTGGTCGATTTCCTCGTTCCCCTCGCGGGCACTCCGGCCTCCGACCGACGGCAGGCGCATCATGCCGAAACCCAGAAGCGACACCTTGTCGCCAGTGTGGGGATTGGTACGGAGCGTCATCGGGCCGCTCACGGCATCGGGCGCCTCTTCGCTCCCACGTTTCGCGCCTTTTCCCACACAGGCGGCCAGACCGGACGCCGCTACGCCGGCCAGGCCTGCGGTCTTCAGAAAATCGCGCCGCGAAATCGGCTTTTTGTGATTGGTTTCCATAAGTCTTTCTCTTTTTTCAAATCGTCCGGTGCAATTCGTGGCCTTCCACATAAATAGCGCTGAAAGGCCGGGCGGGACACAGGTTTTCGCACGCGCCGCATCCGATACAGCGTTCGTCGTTGACCACAGGGATTTTGGGCGACGCGGGGTCGGCTGCCACTGACGGCACCATCTGAATGGCCCCCGTCGGACAGTGACGCGCACAGTTTCCACATTCAACTCCGTCGGTCAGGGGCACACAGTTTTTCTTGATCCACACCGCATGACCTATCTGCACGGCCGACTTGTCGGCCACGGTCAGCGGACGGATAGCGCCCGTCGGGCAGACGTCGCTGCATTTTGTGCATTCGGGCCGACAGTATCCCCGTTCGTACGACATCTCGGGCTGCATCAGCCGAATCAAGTCGCCCGAGGGCCGCAGCACGTCGTTCGGGCAAACCGACACACAGAGCTGGCAGGCCGTGCAATGCTGATAGAAATGGCGCTGTCCGACCGAACCGGGCGGCGTCAGGGGAATGCGGCGCACAGGGGCTTTTTTCTCTTCGATGACAGCCAGCCCGCCGTCCACTTTCTTCTGTTGCGCCCGTACGGCAGCCGACCCGGCCACAGCGACCGCGGCGGCCAGGAAACTGCGGCGACCCGCATTCTCCGGTCCGCCGGACGTGCGGTTCGCAATCGACGACGTGGCTCCTATGGCCGGGATGCCTGCTTTTCCTAAGTCGCCGATAGAATTTTCTGTCGCCCTGACAGTTTTTTCTGTCAGCGCACCCGGTTTTCCGGCCTGCGCGAGGTGCTTTCCGGTCTTCGACCAGCGGTTGACATAACGGATAGCCCCTTGGCTGCAATTGTCCAGACAGTCCATGCACACGACACAACGGCTGTAATCAATGCGGTGATGCTTGGCATCGATGCACGAGGCCTTGCAACGGCGCGCGCAGAGCGTACAACCGGTACACCTCGACGTGTCTATGACCGGGCGGAACAAAGCATGGCGCGAGAGCGCGCCGAGCACCGTCCCGACGGGACATATCGTGTTGCAGTACGTGCGCCCGCTGCGCCAAGCCAACACCACGACGACTCCCAGCGTCACTGCGGCCACCAGGAGCGTCGGCAGGCCTTTCATCCACACGTCGACGGAATAAAAAGCATAGCTGTCCACGCGCTCGGCCACATAAGCCAACAGGTTGTTTCCCCATTTCCACAGCGGAGCCAAGAAGTTTGAGGCGATACGGCCGTACGCGCTGTAAGGAGCCAGCAGAGCGGCCACCGAGCCCACACCGGCCAGCAAGGCGGCCATAAAAAGAATCAGGACGGCCACACGAAGCCACGTTTTAGCGGGCGAATAGCGGAAACGGTTCTTCTTGCCCCGGCGGCGGGCACTGAACCACGACACTACGTCCTGAAAAATGCCCAGCGGACAGATGACAGAACAGTAAACCCGACCGAAAAGCCCTGTCAGCACGACAAGAAGCAGGACGACCCCGACGTTGAGCGCAAGCACCGCCGGAAGGAACTGGATGCGCGCCAGCCACCCGAACCAGGCATGCACCGTCCCCGTGAAGTCGAGGAAAAGCAGGGTGACCAAAGCCAGCGACACCACAGCCAGGGTCAATCGGATTTTTCGTAACATAACTCTTAGATTTTTTATAGTTTATCCATGTTCACCGGTGCAGGGCGCCCGATAAGGGCGACCGGGTCACCAGTTGCAAAAATACGCAGAACGAAACAACCAAACGCTACCCGAATTACAGTTTTTACGCTCACATTTCATGTTCTTTCTCCGTTCAGTCCACTTTGTGTAGGCCAAAGCGGCGGGAAAGCGCCCTTCGGGTCAGAAATTCAGCCTGACACCAGCCATAAAGGTGGCTTTCGGCATGGGGAAACCCGCGTTGATTTCATAGCGCTGGGCGAGTATGTTTTCCACCTTGACCCAAAGATTGAGCCACGACGCGGCGTCAAAGGCGGCATCCGCGTTCCATAAGACGAAATGCTCAGTGCGCGTGTCGCCCTGTCCGGCCACCGGAACCGACGTATAAAGGTCTGCCACATACTGCACGCCGGTCGAGGCGCGCCAGCGTCCCCGATGATATCCCACGGCCCCGAAAAGCTTGTGTCCGGGCGCCGCCAGGACAGGACGCTCCATGTGAAGCCAGCTGTAATTGGCCGTGACATACCAGGCCGGCTGCCAGCGCCAGGTCACGTTGCCCTCGGCACCCCAGTTCTCGATGCGGCCGGTGTTGACGTTCTGCTGCCGCCCATCGACCGGGACACGCAGAATGAGGTTGTCGCCGTTGATATAATACAGGTTGACACCGTAAACCAGCCGTCCGCCATACCGGCGCTGCGCAAACGACAGTTCGTAACTCCACAAGCGCTCGGGACGCAAGTCCGGGTTTGCCGGACGGAACATGTAGAGCTCACGCAAGGTCGGATAGCGGAAGCCTTTGCTTGCCATGACTTTCAAATCGGCGTCATGAGGCAGGCGCACACTCAATCCGGCCTGCGGCACCCACTCCGTGCCGACATGACTGTGGTGGTCGACACGCAGTCCCGCGTCGAAGGTCAACCGCTGGCCTAACTCCTGCCGGAAATCGACGTAACCCGCCACTTCATGCTCTGAACGGTCCACCTGGGTCTCGCGGCCGCCATCGTCAAGAGCGTTCCACGACTCGCCTCCGAAGCGGAAGTAGTCCACACCGACCGTAAGGCGGTTGCCGCGAAAGAGCGACGCACTCTGCCACCAGGAAAGCCCCCACATGTCGTCGCGGGAGTGAAAAAGATAATCGGGCGGCACCTCGCCGGGATGGTAACCGTCGTCTATGCGATGACGTCCCCAATTATAGAAGAGGCTCAGGCTGCCCGAGGTCTGTCCGTAGTGATTTTCGATGGCCACAGAGGCGGCGCCGCGCGTGATGCGCTGGTCGTTATCGACAAGAGGGCCTGTCACCGGGCCGGGATTCGATGCGTTGAAATGCGTCACGTCAACATCGGCCCGGGCGAGCCAGTGAGCCGAGAAGTCGTAGTTCAGCTTGGCGAAACCGCCGAACTGCTCGAACGCCATATCGCGACGGTGGCCATCGGTGCAGGCGTAGCTCACGCCCAACACACTGGAAAAGCGGCCCCGCCGGAACCGGTTGACGGCATCAGCCGTAGCTGTGCCGTAAGACCCGCCGCCCAGATTGACCTGCGTGCGACTGCCTTCATGCGACATCCGGCGCGTCACGATGTTCACCACGCCGCCCATGGCATTGGAACCGTAAAGCACGGAAGCAGGACCGCGCACCACCTCAACCCGTTCGGCCAAAAGAGACTGGGCCGCGTCGGCAATAGGATGCCCGAAAAGCCCCATGTACTGCGGATGACCGTCGACAAGGACAAGCAGCCCCGTCGTGGGCACACCGGCCTGTGCCGGGCCTCCCACACCCCGCAGCGACATCTGCCCGGCTGCGCCGTCCGACACGCCATAGCCGAGCATTCCCCGGCCCGTAGAGAAGAACCCAGGTATTTGCTCACTCAACAAAGGTAGAAGCGACG
Source organism: uncultured Prevotella sp. (assembly GCA_900553285.1). Lineage (GTDB taxonomy): Bacteria > Bacteroidota > Bacteroidia > Bacteroidales > Bacteroidaceae > Alloprevotella. Next base: position 6,002 of record USCX01000015.1, on the reverse strand, counting down.
TTTCGTGTGAGGCTTCGATCTGTTCGCGCGTCAAGGTGCTTACCGTCATCGGAAGATGGCGCACGTCGGCTGCGGAGCGGGTTCCCGTGACCACCACTTCGCTCACATCGACTGTCGGCGGGACTGACGCCGTATCACGGTCGGCCGGCGTCTGGCCAAAAGCAGACACCGCGCCCGTCAAGAGCAGGAATAAAACTGTGTTTCTGTTCATGAAGATGGGTTTTATTTTCAGCCGGCCCGCAAACGAGACCAGGAGGATCGCCCTGCGGCCTTCTCTAACGCCGCAAAGATACGCACTTTCCACACACAAGAACATACCGTTTTTACCGCCTTTATTCCCCTTTTTACAGATGGCCGGTACGGGATTTACGACATCCGGAGCCATGAAAGTCGCGAAAACACCTCCGGGCGGATGGCGGACTGCGGCTGATTTTATCGTAATTTTGCAGGCGGAAACGGACAATTAGCCCAGAACCGCAAAAAGACAAAGAAATGAACGAGTGGGAACAACTGACGGCCGCCGTCTGCCAGGTGGCCAGACAGGCGGGACAATACCTGCGCAAAGAACGGCGGCATTTCCGAGCCGAACGCATCGAAGAGAAACAAGCACACGACTTCGTTTCCTACGTAGACCGCGAGGCCGAACGCCTCGTCGTCAGCGAACTGCGCACGCTGCGCCCCGATGCCGGGTTCCTGACCGAGGAAGGCACAGCGGCGTATGCGGGTGAAACGGCCTGCTGGATTGTCGATCCGCTCGACGGAACGACCAATTTCATCCACGACCTGCCACCCTTTGCCGTATCTATCGCTTTGTGCGAAGACAGCGAGATGAAAATCGGTGTCATCTACGAGGCCTGCCGCGACGAATGCTTCTACGCCTGGAAGGGCGGTGGCGCATGGCTCGACGGCCGCCGTATTCACGTGGACAGCCGCTCACCGTTAGGACGCACCCTCATCGGAGTCGAGCTCCCCTATAACGCCACCGGATACGCCGCCACCGGACAAAGCATCGTCCGCCACTTCTATGGACAGGCTGCCGGACTGCGCATGAACGGCTCGGCGGCCACCTCGCTGGCTTACGTGGCCGCAGGACGCTTCGGCGCATGGGCCGAACGCTTCATCAAGCCATGGGATTACGCCGCCGGACTGCTCCTCGTGGCCGAGGCGGGAGGACGGACGTCGGATTACAGCGGGAAGCCGTGCCCCGTGGACGGCGACAACATCGTGGCCGCATCCTCCGACAGGCTGCACGCCGATATGCTGGCCGCCATCTGTCACAACGAACCACACATTTAATAATATAAAGAGCCTTTTCTGCGATGAATCTGTCTACGTGCAAAGGACACGTCGCGATGTTCTGTGCCAACGCCATATGGGGCCTGATGTCGCCCGTAGCCAAATCGGTCATAGCCAGTGGGGCGGCCACGTCGCTCGTCGTCACCGACCTGCGTTTTTTCGGCGCCATGGTACTTTTCTGGGTGACCTCGTTTTTCCAGAAACCAGAACACGTAAGCCACAAAGACATGGGAAAAATCTTTCTGGCCTCCCTGTTGGCCATCGTCTTCAACCAAGGATGTTTCATGTTCGGGGTAAGCCTGACCTTACCCGTCGACGCCAGCATCATCACCACGAGTATGCCCTTGCTTGCCATGGCCTTGGCAGCCCTCTACCTGAAAGAACCCATCACCGGAAAGAAAGTGCTCGGCATTGCCGCCGGGGCCACCGGAGCTCTCGTGCTCATCCTGGGAAGCCATCCGGAAAACACGGCCGGCACGGCCGGAACAGGAGGGATATGGGGCGACCTCTTCGTCTTACTGGCTCAATTGAGTTACGCCTGCTACTTTGTCCTGTTCAAGAACTTCGTCGGCCGGTATTCGATGGTCACACTGATGAAATGGATGTTCACCTTCGCCTTCATCACCGCCCTGCCCTTTTCCTACACCAGCCTGAGGGCGACGGAATGGAGTGCGTTCGACACGGCCACATGGCTCTCCGTGGCCTTCATCGTAGTGGCAGCCACCTTCCTGAGCTACTCACTCATTGTCGTCGGCCAGAAGAACCTGCGCCCGACCGTGGGCGGCATGTACAACTACGTCCAGCCCGTGGTGGCCTGCGTCGTAGCCATCCACCTCGGGCTCGACCAGTTCAACCTGACCAAAGTCGTTTCGGTTGCCCTCATCGCCGGTGGCGTCTACCTCGTCACCATCAGCCGCAGCCGGGCTCAACTGGAGGCCTATGAAGCACACAGGAGGATGAAAAATTAACCCCACTCACAAGGGACGTCACGTGCCGCAGAAGGCACGCAGTGAGCATTCAAACGCCCGCAGCGACCATTCGTTCTGTCGCTGCGGGCGTTTAAACGTTTTTCAACGTCGGGACGCATGGGCCAGGCTCCCGCCGACACAAGCAAAATGCCCTCGCCGTCCGCCTCGCCCCACAAAACGAAAATAGTGCGAACGCACTTGGGCATCCGCACTATTCCTATGTTCTATATCTAAGCCTAACAGACGGCTTTCTCACCTTATAAATCTTTCCACTTCTTCGCAAGAAGAGGAAAACACGGGGCAAAGATAGAAGTTTGCCCTGAATAAAGCAAGTTCAGACGAAAAAAAATCAACTTCTTTTTTCTCCTTTTCAACAACTCCCTACGTTTTTTCACTCACAACGCTCAGAACAACAAAGGGTTATGACCTTTTTTCCTCTTCTTGCGAAGAAGTGGGGAAAAGGCAGAAGCTACAACCTAACGCCACAAAGAGCTGCATAGAATGGCATAAAGCGTTGACAAAAAAGACATTAAATCATCTCTTCGCATATGCGGAGAACTGTGATAAACTGAAAGAAGAAGAAACATCAACACCCAAAATCACTAAATTCTATTTCATTATGAGAAAAAGGTTTATTAGAGTGGCTGTCTTCTGCGCGCTGACCGCAGTTGCAGCCCCCGTCCTCACGGGTTGCTCCGACTATGACGACGACATCACTTCGTTGCAGCAACAAATCGACCAGGTGAAGGAGCTGCCACATATCTCGACGGCAGACATGACAGCGGCTATCAACAGCGCCATCGAAACTCTGCAAGGGGAAATGGAGACCGCAATCAACGGTAAGGCAGACAACGCCGACGTCGTTGAGCTGCAGAAGCTCGTCGGCGAACTGACCACGCTGGCCAACGGGAAAGCCGACGCTTCGACAGTGGCAGACCTCTCGGGCCGCATCGATGACCTTATCACCAAAGTCAACGAGACAGAAGGCTCCTTGAACCAGAAACTGACCGACTTGCAGGAAGAAATCGGTACGCTGCAAGAGGACCTGAGCAAGGCCAAAGACGAACTGGCCAAAGCCCTCGAAAATAAGGCCGACGCCTCCAAAGTGAACGAATTGCAGGAAAGCATCAGCGCCATCAACAAGACGCTTGCAGACCGGCTGACTGAATTCAACACGGTGAAGGACATGGCTGAAAACAACGGCAAAGCCATCGCCGAAATCCAGAGCAAGCTGACCGAACTCGAAACGCTGAAAAACGACATCAGCGACCTCCAAGAGGCCAACCTCGAACACGTGGGCAAATTCCAGTCGATCGACACGCGCCTCGAAGGCATCGACGAGAAGATGGATGAGCTTTCAGCCCGTATCGACGAAATCATGGGCAGCAGCACGACGGCCGGAACCATCCAGGACATCACAAGCCGCCTGCAAGCCCTCGAAGACTATAAAGCCCAGACGCTCGAAGCGCTTGTCACACAAGCGAACGCCGACCACACACAGCTGGCTGCGGCCCTCTCTGACATCGCCACGCTGAAAGCCGATTTGAGCAAGTATGTCACGCTCGAAGGTCTTCAAGCCAACTATTACGACAAAGAAGCCGTCGACAGCAAGTTCAGCGCGCTCGACGATACGCTCAAAGACCTCGGCCTGCTGAAAAACATGATCCAAAGCGTGGTTTACGTGCCGAACGCTGACGCCAGCTACGGCCAGACCATGTTCTACCAGCTCCGCGTGAAAAACCGCGATAATGCCTGGCAAAACGCCGCACAGAACAAGACGACGAAAGTACAGTTCCGCGTGTCGCCCGCCAAATACGCTGAGAATTTCGCAGACAAATACGACGTGAAATTCGACGGTTTCAAGATGAACCGCGCGGCCTCCACATTCCTCACCCCGAGCAATATCGTCGGCGACCCGAAGACGGGTATCGTGACGATGGACGTGGACACGGACATCCCGGCAGGCGACGTGTATGCCGTATGCCTGAAAGTGACGCCAAAGGCCACAAACGAAGCAGACAAATACTCCAACCTGACGACCAACTATTTCGGCGTACAGCACGCACTGCTCGACGCCGCAGATATCAAGACATACTGCGACAACATGAACAGCGGCAGCCTGAACTTCAAAGGCGAACAGACGGTGAATTACCTTGCCGGACGTAAGTACTACGGTTACGACGAGAAGGGCAACGCACTGGCCGGAGGTCAAGAACTGACGACCATTTTCGGCACAGAACCCTTCGTTACGACCTATGACTTTGCCCGAAAGAGCCACGAATCGACTTTCGTCATCGGCCAAAACGACGGCGTACTCGGCATCGACGAAAACGCCAAAGGTTCGGTAGCCATCATCGGCCGCACGGTGACGGCAGAAGCCAACACGTCTGTAAGCGGTATCCGCACGTTCACAACGACCTACAAACAAATTGAGGTCACCGACGTTGAACTGAGCGAAACGCTGACTCTCAACGCTTCTGACTTCAAGAACTTCACCGGCCTGAAATGGAGTAAAGACGAACAGAAGTTCGAACTGAGCGACGCCGCTTACATCCGCATCTTCAAACAAGAGGGCATGATGGGCGACGAGCAGTTCTTCACCTACGAAATGGAGGCAGACAATAGCCAGGCCGGCTATCTGGAAGTAGACAAGGAGAACAAGAAGATCTATTTCGTCATTCCGAAGCAGACGGCTATCGACAAGAGCTTCTCGACGACTCTGACCGTACAGTACGGCAGCACAAGCACAGGCGCTCAGCGCAAGTATGTCATCACATGTAACGTCAACGCGCCGATGACTTATCCGAGCAACACGCTGCACGTAGACGAACACTTCTGGGTTTTGCCGGAAAATGGCGGCCACGTCATCTTCCAGCCGAAGACCACGCTCAACGACGCAGGACAGATCACGGGAATCGACTTCTCGATGAATCTCGAAAGCGCATTCCTGGGATACACGGACGACAAACATGCTATCGAAACTGCAGGCGGTTCAGTCGACGGGAACTGGAAAATCGCTACTCCTACGGGTACTTCGGTCAGCGGACACACGCTCACGATTGATAAATCCCAATATCAGAACGGAGCCCTCTCCATGGCTACGGAAATCAAGTGGGGCACACACAGCGAGCACAAATATGCCGCAGACATCGTCGTTGAAGGTTTCAGCGGTTCGTGGGAAGCAGGTAAGACAGAAATCTACGTACGTGACCGCAACGAAAAGAATGTCAAGATTTCCGACGGATTCATATGGAAAGACATGTGGGGTTATACAATGTGGAAAGACGGCGTGGCACAGTATGGCAACAACACAACCAGCGCTACGTACCACTACGCCACACAGACAGATCCGTTCACTTCGTGGGGTCTGACGAAACCGACTTACGAACTCGTCAACGCCAGCGACAGCAAGTACGTCACCATCAACAGTGCGAACGGTACGCTTAACTTCACGGAGGAAGGTAAGACATGGGCACTTGTTCAGCCGCTTGAAATCAAAGTACGCGTCAAAGCAGCCTCTCGCTGGGGTGCTATCGACAACTACAACGATAACACGAGCATCATCACAATCATCGTGCAAAATTAATTTCCTCTCTCAGAAGGGCGGGTCGTCGTGCGAGACGGCGCGCCACTTCTTTTTTTGAGAGCGTACAAAGGATCTCCGGCCTTTGTACGCTCATTTTTATTTCATACCGGAGCATGACTGAGCCAAACGGAAACGCGACCCACTCTTTCCGC
>USCX01000014.1 GCA_900553285.1 uncultured Prevotella sp. | reverse complement strand
GTGTTGATGGTCCACATGCTTTCTATGTCGAAGCCGAACACGGGCGTCACTTGTTTGCCGAGGTCGACGCCGAGGACGGGTCGCGTGTTGTTCCAAAAAGCATGATGGGTCATCGGGGTGACCATGCCGGCGTTCAGGCTAATGGACCAATTGTCGGTGAAGCGTGGTTTGAGGATGGCGGTTTGCGTTTCGGTGCGGGGCATGTAGAGCACTCCTCCGCCTTTGTGGTGTGGGGGCATCCTGTGCGGCCGTTGAGCGGCAAGGTTGAGCGTGAGGCCGCTCATGAGGGCCAGTGCAATGATTTTGTTCATAGGTGTAAGCGTTTGTAAAGGTGAAAATGAAAGATGGCCTCCGAAAAGGCCATCTTTGTGAAGTGAGAGTTTGCGTCTTGTTATTGGGCGCTGACGGTGCAGATGCTTACGCGGTTCCAAGACGGTGCGGAGAAGATACTGCCTACGCCTTTGCCTTCGCTGGTGATGCGGCTGGCGTCGATGTCGTATTTCTTCACGAGGATCTTCTTCACTGCGTCGGCACGTTTCTGCGACAGGCGCTGGTTGAACGACTTGCTGCCTTCGGGCGAAGCATAACCTGTGATCACGACTTTCGTGTTCGGGTTGTTCTTCATGTAGGTGGCGATGCGCTCAATGCTTGCCATCTGCGTAGACATGACGTTCGATTTGCCCTGCTGGAACGAAACAACGGCTTCGGCACCCGTGGCCACAGGAACTTCAACCTTCTTGTTGCGGCAGTCGTTCAGGTCACGCTGCAACTGACGGTTTTCGTTCTGCAAGTTGTTCAGCTCATTGTCTTTCTGGTTGACTTCGGAGCGCAACGAGTTGATTTGCGAATTGAGGGCATCCACTTCGGCTTGGTCGTAAGGCTTGATGTTGACGAAGCTGTGCGTGCCATTGCTGTTCTTGAAGTGGTAAACCACGCCGGCGGTCAATTCGAACATGCCGGAGTTGGCGCTCAAAGAACCCGGCGAGTGAATGCCGCGGTTGCTTTCGTAGCCTATGCCGCTGAGGTTGTAGATGACGGCGGGCTTAACCTGTATGGTCCATGCCTTTTTCTCGCCTACGTTGAAATCGAGGTTGAGACCGAGTTTCATCGTCCAAGCGTCAGTGTCATAGTTGGCGGGAACGATGGGAGTGCCGTGGGCATAATAGTGCAACCACCCGAAACCACCGACAGCCTCAATCTCGAAGAGGCGAGGCGAACCTTTGTAACCAGCAAAGAGGTTCATCAGGTTGACGCGGCCCAACAGGCTGACGTTGGAGGCGTCAAAGGCTGTGGGACTCTCAGAGGTGTTGATGGAGGCGTTGCCCTCGACGGTCATACCTAATGTCGGCGTGAAGTCTTTGTTGATCTGAATGCCGACAACCGGACGCATATGTTTCCAGAATGCGTAGTGTGCATTCATCGTGGTCACACCGCCCACGTTAAGACCGACAGACCAATTGTCTGTGAACTTGCTGCCTGCATCAGTAGTCTGTGCGTTGGCAGTCAACATACCGGCGCTTAGCACGGCTAATAGTAAAGTTTTCTTCATAGTCCTTCCTTTCACTTTTAGTTGTTATTATTGAAGATAAACTCTCACTCAATTATCAGGTAAAAGCCCTTTAATGAGCTTTGTTTCTGCAAATATATTGAGTTTTCCGTTACGAAGTTCATCTCCATCTTAAATAAAGGTTAATTTGATGCATTTGTCTACGAATAGGCCAATTTATTTGGGAATATCGACTGAATAATGTACTTTTGTATCACGAATCGACGTAAAGATATTAATCATTAAGAATAAGAGATTTTTTATGGAAAACAACAATCAAACTCCGAACAACGGAAACCAGTTGCAGATTGAGTTGAGCCCGGAAGTGGCAGAAGGCATCTACGCTAACTTGGCAATCATTACACATTCGAGCGCAGAAGTCGTGATGGATTTTATCCGCGTACTCCCGGGCGTGCCTAAGGCCAATGTGAAATCGCGCGTTATTTTGGCTCCGGAACATGCAAAGCGCCTTTTGTTTGCTTTGCAGGATAATATCGCCAAATATGAAAGAACTTTCGGCCCGATTAACCTTCCGGGTGGAAACGGTGCAGGCAACGGCGGTGGCCGTACGGCTACTCCTTTCGGTGCGCCTGAGGGCAATGCCTGATTGTCTCTGGTTGATATATGCAAAAAACGTGCGAGGGGTGGAATCTGTTCTGCCCCTCGCTTCGTATATGAGATTGTTTTGCCTATATATAATAATGTGTATTTTCTCCGTTGTGAAGGTGGGAAATGCATGAATGAATGGGGAATTTGTTGTTGCGTAACAATTAAGTGTTTGATATCTTGCGCATTTCAATAAAACTTTGTACCTTTGCAGCCCGAGTGGTGTAGTATGCGCACTCGTCAAGACTGAATACGAAAACAAAATAAATATAAATCAAAAGATTACAGAAATGCCTACTATTCAACAACTGGTAAGAAAAGGGCGCGAAGCTGCGGCTAGCAAGAGCAAGTCGCCGGCTTTGGACAACTGCCCGCAGCGCCGTGGCGTTTGCGTTCGTGTGTATACGACAACCCCGAAGAAGCCGAACTCGGCTATGCGTAAGGTGGCTCGTGTGCGTCTGACGAATTCAAAGGAGGTGAACTCCTATATCCCCGGAGAAGGCCATAATTTGCAAGAGCACTCTATTGTGTTGGTTCGAGGTGGTCGTGTGAAGGATCTTCCTGGTGTGCGTTATCACATCGTTCGTGGAACGTTGGATACGGCCGGTGTGGCTAATCGCACGCAGCGTCGTTCGAAGTATGGAGCAAAGCGCCCGAAGGCTGGTAAGAAGTAATAAAATGAGCGGTTTGCTGAAGGTTGAGTAAATCCGTACGGATTGAAGGACAGTGATGCAGCCTGGAAATTTCAAAAATAAGAAATGAGAAAAGCTAAACCCAAAAAGCGTGTGATTCTTCCGGATCCAAAGTATGGAGATCGGAAAGTTTCGAAGTTCGTGAATCACTTGATGTACGACGGCAAAAAAAACCTGTCGTATGAAATTTTTTACAAAGCCTTGGATATCGTAGGAGAGAAGATGAAGAGTGAAGAAAAGTCTGCACTTGAAATCTGGAAGACGGCTTTGGATAAGGTGACTCCGCAGGTCGAGGTGAAGTCTCGTCGTGTGGGTGGTGCAACCTTCCAAGTTCCTACGGAAATCCGTCCCGACAGGAAGGAGTCGGTGTCGATGAAGAACCTGATCGCGTTTGCGCGTAAGCGTGGCGGAAAGACGATGGCAGACAAGCTCGCGGCTGAAATTATGGATGCTTACAATGAGCAAGGCGGTGCTTTCAAGCGTAAGGAAGATATGCATCGTATGGCCGAGGCTAACCGTGCATTCGCTCATTTTAGATTTTAATAAATTCAGCGATAATGGCAAAGCATGATTTACATTTGACCCGTAATATCGGCATTATGGCGCATATCGACGCAGGTAAGACGACTACGTCGGAGCGTATTTTGTTCTATACGGGTAAAACACACAAGATAGGTGAGGTGCATGAAGGTGCAGCAACAATGGACTGGATGGCACAAGAGCAGGAGCGTGGTATTACGATTACTTCGGCTGCGACGACCACCTATTGGAATTGGAATGGCCAGCAGTATAAAATCAACCTGATTGACACTCCGGGACACGTAGACTTCACCGCAGAGGTGGAGCGCTCTTTGCGTGTGCTTGATGGTGCTGTGGCTACTTATTGTGCTGTGGGTGGTGTCGAGCCTCAGTCGGAGACTGTGTGGCGTCAAGCTGACAAGTACAATGTTCCCCGTATGGGTTATGTAAATAAGATGGACCGTTCGGGAGCCGATTTCTTTGAAGTGGTCCGCCAGATGAAGGATGTGCTGGGTGCGAATCCCTGTCCTATTAATATCCCTATCGGTGCTGAGGAGAATTTCAAAGGTGTAGTTGACCTTATTAAGATGAAAGCTATCCTTTGGCACGACGAAACGATGGGTGCTGAATATTCTGTGGAGGATATCCCTGAAAACTTGAAGGCGGAGGCTGAAGAATGGCGCATGAAGATGCTCGAATCGGCTGCTGAATGCGACGAGGCTCTGATGGAAAAATTCTTTGAAGATCCTTCGACCATTACCGAGGAGGAAATCATTGCCGCTATCCGTAAGGGAACGCTTTCGATGGATCTTACTCCGATGTGCTGTGGCTCTTCGTTTAAGAACAAGGGCGTGCAGACCTTGCTCGATTATGTCTGCATGTTCCTGCCTTCGCCTTTGGATACACCTAACGTAGTAGGTAAGAATCCCGAGACTGGAGAAGAAGAAGATCGTAAGCCGAGCGAGGATGAGAAGACTTCGGCTCTCGCATTCAAGATTGCTACGGACCCGTATGTAGGCCGTCTGACCTTCTTCCGTGTTTATTCCGGTAAGATTGAAGCTGGTTCTTATGTCTACAATACGCGTTCACGCAAGAAAGAGCGCGTGTCTCGTCTGTTCCAGATGCACTCAAATCACCAAAACCCTGTTGATGTGATTTCGGCCGGTGATATCGGTGCTGGCGTAGGATTCAAAGATATCCGCACGGGTGACACGCTATGTGATGAAAGTGCACCGATTGTGCTTGAGTCGATGGATTTCCCCGAGCCGGTTATTGGTATCGCAGTCGAGCCGAAAACACAGAAGGATATGGACAAATTGTCCAACGGTTTGGCTAAACTGGCAGAGGAAGACCCCACGTTTACAGTACATACCGACGAGCAGTCGGGACAGACGGTGATCTCAGGTATGGGCGAGCTTCACTTGGATATCATCCTTGACCGGTTGAAACGTGAGTTCAAGGTTGAGTGTAACCAAGGCAAACCACAGGTCAACTATAAGGAGGCCATTACGAAAACGGTGAATCTCCGCGAGGTTTACAAGAAGCAGTCAGGTGGTCGTGGTAAGTTTGCGGACATCATAGTAAATGTGGGTCCGGTAGACGATGATTTCGAAGGTACTGGCTTGCAGTTTGTCAATAAGGTTACCGGTGGTAACATTCCTAAGGAATTCATACCTTCTGTGCAAAAGGGCTTTGAGAATGCGATGAAGAATGGTATTCTCGGCGGGTATCCAATGGACAGCATGAAGGTTGAACTGCTTGATGGTTCGTTCCACCCCGTAGACTCCGATCAGTTGTCTTTTGAAATCTGTGCGTTGCAGGCATATAAGAATGCGTGCGCACAAGCTGGTCCCGTACTGCTTGAACCGATTATGAAGCTTGAAGTCGTTACACCCGAAGAAAACATGGGTGACGTTATCGGTGACTTGAATAAGCGTCGTGGACAGGTGGAAGGTATGGAAAGCAGCCGCAGTGGTGCACGTATTGTGAAGGCTGAAGTACCCCTCTCGGAAATGTTCGGTTATGTAACCGCTTTGCGTACAATAACCTCAGGGCGTGCGACTTCTTCAATGCAGTACGATCACCATGCTCCTGTATCGAGCTCCATTGCAAAGGCCGTGCTCGAAGAGGTAAAAGGCCGTACGGATTTGATAAAGTAATTCGAAAAGAAACATTAATAACGCGGTGCAGGGCTAACGAATGACTCTTAGCCTTGCACCTTATCCGAAACAAGAAGCAGAAATGAGTCAGAAAATTCGTATCAAGTTGAAATCTTACGACCATAGCTTGGTAGAGAAATCCGCCGAGAAGATCGTTAAGAATGTTAAGGCAACGGGTGCTATTGTAAGTGGGCCGATACCTTTGCCCACCCGCAAGCGTATAATTACGGTGAACCGTAGTACCTTTGTCAATAAAAAATCTCGTGAGCAGTTTGAGGTTTCGACCTACAAACGTTTGATTGATATTTACAGTTCTACGGCAAAGACGGTAGATGCTTTAATGAAGCTCGAATTGCCGTGTGGCGTAGATGTGGAGATAAAAGTATAGAAAACAATCACAAAGTAAACTGAAATGCCAGGATTATTAGGAAAGAAAATCGGAATGACATCCGTGTTCAGTGCCGAGGGTAAAAATATACCATGCACTGTTATCGAAGTAGGTCCTTGTGTGGTTACTCAGGTGAAAAGTGTTGAGACGGACGGCTATGAGGCTGTACAAGTAGGTTTCAAGGACGCAAAAGAGAAGAATACGTCCAACCCGTTGAAGGGTCACTTTAAGAAAGCAGGAGTTACCCCCAAGAGATACTTGGCCGAGTTCTCAGGTTTCGATAAAGAATTGAACCTTGGTGACGTGTTGACCGTTGACATGTTTAGCGATACAACCTATGTTGATGTCGTAGGTACGTCAAAAGGTAAAGGCTTCCAAGGTGTGATGAAACGTCATGGTTTTGGTGGTGTAGGTCAGTCCACGCACGGACAGGATGACCGTCAACGTAAGCCGGGTTCAATCGGAGCATGTTCATATCCTGCAAAGGTTTTCAAAGGTACACGCATGGGTGGCCAAATGGGTGGCGATCGCGTGACAGTGCAGAATTTGAAAGTTGTAAAAGTCATACCAGAACACAATCTTCTTTTGATTAAGGGTTCTGTTCCCGGCTGCAATGGTTCAATTGTTATAATCAAGAAGTGATGGAGGTAAATGTTTATAATATAAAAGGCGAGGATACAGGTAAGAAAGTAACTCTTAATGACTCTGTATTTGGAATTGAACCGAATGACCATGTAATTTATCTCGCTGTGAAGCATTACTTGGCAGCGCAGCGCCAAGGAACCGCGAAATCAAAGGAGAGAAGCGAAATCAGTGGCTCGACTCGCAAGCTCGGCCGTCAAAAAGGAGGTGGAGGAGCCCGTCGAGGTGATATCAATTCTCCGCTGTTGGTGGGAGGAGCCCGCGTGTTTGGTCCCAAACCCCGCGATTATCGTTTCAAGTTGAATAAGAAGGTAAACGTCTTGGCACGTAAAAGTGCCCTGAGCTATAAAGTCCGTGAAGATGCGCTTATGGTTCTTGAAGACTTTACTCTTGACGCACCAAAGACCAAAGATTTTATTTCGATTGTTAATAATCTGAAAGTTTCTGGCAAAAAAGTCTTATTTGTTTTGCCAGAAGTTGATAAAAATGTATTTTTGTCAGCTCGCAATCTGAAAGGTGCGAATGTAATGATAGCGTCTAATTTGAATACGTATAGCGTACTCAATGCAGGCGTATTGCTGGTGACTGAGAAGTCGCTTGACGTAATCACGTCTATCTTAAACAAGTAATGCAGGAAACAATGAGCTGTATAATAAAACCTTTGGTTACAGAGAAAATGACAGGTATTACGGAGAAGCTGAATAAATTCGGCTTCATCGTAGTACCCAGCGCTAATAAATTGCAGATAAAGGCAGAAGTAGAGGCGTTGTATAATGTCACTGTCGTAGATGTGAATACGATGGTTTATGCCGGCAAAAATAAGTCTCGCTATACGAAGGCGGGTTTGCTTCGTGGTCGGACGAATCGGTTCAAAAAGGCAGTGGTTACCTTGAAAGAAGGTGATACGATAGATTTCTATAGTAATTTATAATAATGGCAGTACGTAAATTTAAGCCCACAACGCCGGGGCAAAGACACAAAATTATTGGCACGTTTGAGGAGATTACTGCATCGGTGCCAGAAAAATCGCTCGTAGTAGGCAAACGTTCTACGGGTGGTCGCAATAATACCGGCAAAATGACCATGCGCTATAAGGGCGGTGGTCATAAGCGAAAATTCCGTTTCATTGATTTCAAGCGCGAGAAAGATGGAATTCCAGCAGTCGTGAAGACGATAGAGTACGACCCGAACCGTTCGGCTCGTATTGCTCTGTTGTTTTATGCAGACGGCGAAAAGCGCTATATTATTGCACCGAATGGTTTGAAGGTTGGCGATCGCCTCATGTCGGGACCTGATGCGAGTCCTGAGGTTGGTAATGCGCTTCCTTTGCAGAATATTCCAGTCGGAACTGTAATTCATAACATAGAGTTGCGTCCTGGCCAGGGTGCCCTTTTGGTTCGTTCAGCTGGTAATTTCGCTCAGCTGACTTCGCGTGAAGGTAAGTATTGCGTTGTGAAGTTGCCTTCGGGTGAGACGCGTCAAATCCTAAGCGCTTGTCGGGCTACTGTCGGTGCTGTGGGCAATTCCGATCATGCACTTGAAAGTTCAGGTAAGGCAGGCCGCTCTCGTTGGTTGGGGCGTAGACCTCATAACCGTGGTGTAGTTATGAACCCGGTAGATCACCCGATGGGTGGTGGCGAAGGCCGTCAGAGTGGAGGCCATCCTCGCTCGCGTACAGGTTTGTATGCTAAGGGCTTGAAAACAAGATCGCCGAAGAAGCAGTCAAGCCGGTACATAATTGAAAGAGCTAACAAGTAGTATATACTAGAAGAATTATTTATGAGTCGTTCATTAAAGAAAGGTCCGTATATCGCTGTTTCTCTGGAAAAGAAAGTCTTGGCCATGAATGAGAGCGGTAAAAAGAACGTTATCAAAACGTGGGCAAGAGCTTCAATGATATCCCCGGATTTTGTGGGGCATACAATAGCCGTGCATAACGGTAATAAGTTTATCCCTGTTTATGTGACAGAAAACATGGTCGGCCACAAGTTGGGTGAATTTGCACCCACGCGTAGGTTTGGAGGCCATGCAGGTAATAAGAAAAAGTAAGCAGGTTTCTACCCGAAAAATGACAGAAAATAATGGGAGCAAGAAAAAGAATAGCCGCTGAAAAGAGAAAGGAATCTTTGAAATCGCAATTTTACGCCAAATTGCAGAATGTGCCTTCTTCTCCTCGAAAAATGCGTTATGTCGTGGACATGGTTCGAGGTATGGAAGTAAATAGGGCTTTGGGTACTTTGAAGTTCTCCAAGAAAGCTGCTTCTGCTCAGGTTGAGAAGTTGTTGAAGTCCGCTATCGCAAACTGGGAGCAGAAGAATGAGCGTAAAGCAGAGGAAGGTGAGCTCTATATAACAAAGATTTTTGTAGATGAGGGCGTAACTTTGAAACGCATGAGACCTGCGCCTCAAGGACGAGGTTATAGGATACGCAAACGTTCGAATCATGTTACCATCTTCGTCGGGACAAAGACTAATGATTAATTAAAAAGAAGTATGGGACAAAAAGTAAACCCAATAAGTAATCGTCTTGGTATTATACGTGGCTGGGACTCCAGCTGGTTTGGCGGCGCAAGTTATGGTGACAATATCTTGGAAGATAGCAAGATCCGCAAGTATCTTAATGCTCGTTTGAGTAAAGCGAGTGTCTCTCGTATAGTAATTGAAAGAACGCCGAAGCTAATAACGATAACAATCTGCACTTCGCGTCCGGGACTTATCATAGGTAAGGGTGGTAAGGATGTTGACAAATTGAAGGAAGAGCTTAAAAAGCTCACCGAAAAAGATATCCAGATTAATATCTTTGAGATCAAGAAGCCGGATCTGGATGCAAATATCGTTGGAAAGAGCATTGCTCGCCAAGTAGAAGGAAAAATCGCATATCGTCGAGCTATCAAGATGGCTATTGCCAATGCCATGCGTATGGGAGCAGAAGGAATAAAGGTGCAGATCTCTGGTCGTCTTAACGGAGCAGAAATGGCTCGGAAAGAGATGTTTAAAGAGGGGCGTACGCCGTTACATACTTTCCGCGCTGATATTGACTATTGTCAAACCGAAGCTCTGACGAAAGTGGGTATTCTTGGCATCAAAGTGTGGATATGCCGTGGTGAAGTGTATGGCAAGCGTGATTTGACAGCAAGCTTATATCCTGAAAAAGATTCGTCGCGTCCGAGCGGAGGTTTCCGTGAGGGTGGACGTCGTTTCCGTGGTAAGAGAAACAGTAATAGATAAAGAAGGATAGATAATTATGTTACAACCGAAAAGAACAAAATATAGAAGACCGCAGAAAGGTCGCTGCAAGGGAAATGCTCAGCGCGGTACTCAGCTTGCTTTCGGGACCTTCGGTATTAAGAGCCTCGAAACGCATTGGTTGACAGGTCGCCAGATAGAAGCCGCCCGTGTCGCTGTGACACGTTACATGCAGCGTGAGGGTCAGATTTGGATTCGAATTTTCCCTGACAAACCTATTACGAAGAAGCCTGCAGATGTGCGTATGGGTAAGGGAAAGGGTGATCCTGTCGGTTATGTGTTCCCAATTACTCCGGGCCGCGTGATTTTTGAGGTTGAAGGAGTGCCTTTTGAAGTTGCAAAAGAGGCTTTGCGTTTGGCCGCACAGAAGCTTCCTGTGACTACAAAGTTTATAGTACGTCCTGATTATGACAAAAATGCTTAATTATGAAAGTCTCTGAAATACGTGAAATTCCCGAAAATGAGTTGGCCGAGCGTCTTGCTGCTGAAGTCGCAAAGTACAACCAGATGAAATTGAATCACAGTATATCTCCTTTGGCTAATACTGCCGAGATAAAAGCTGTACGTCGTACAATTGCAAAAATGCATACGGTTCTACGTGAACGTGAGCTAAAAAAATAATCACGAGATGACGGAAGTAAGAAATTTGCGGAAAACAAGACAGGGGGTTGTGACGAGCAACAAAATGGATAAGACTATTGTAGTTGCTTCGAAGTTTAAGGAAAAACACCCTATCTATGGAAAGTTTGTTTCCAAAACAAAGAAATACCACGTGCATGATGAAAAAAATGAGTGCAGTGTAGGTGATACAGTTTTAATTATGGAGACTCGTCCTTTGAGTAAGACAAAGCGTTGGAGAGTTGTTCAAGTAGTAGAGAAAGCGAAGTAAATTATGATACAGACAGAATCCAGATTGACAGTCGCAGACAATAGTGGAGCTCGTGAAGCACTTTGCATTCGTGTTTTAGGTGGGACAAGGCGTCGCTATGCTTCTGTCGGTGATGTCATCGTAGTAGCAGTTAAGAATGTAATTCCTTCGAGCGATATAAAGAAAGGTGCTGTATCAAAGGCCTTGATAGTAAGAACAAAGAAAGAAATTCGTCGTGCGGATGGTTCATACATTCGTTTTGATGATAATGCTTGTGTCCTGCTTAATAATGCTGGTGAGTTGCGTGGTAGCCGTATTTTCGGTCCTGTCGCCCGTGAATTGCGTGCAGTAAACATGAAAGTCGTATCTTTGGCGCCCGAAGTACTCTAATCTGTGTAAAAAGAGTAAAGATGAGTAAGTTACATATTAGAAAAGGTGATACGGTATACGTAAATACCGGTAAGGACCGCGGGAAGAAAGGAAAAGTGCTGAAAGTCCTTGTGGATAAGCAGCGTGCTATTGTCGAAGGCTTGAATATGATCTCGAAGAGCCAGAAGCCTTCTGCTCAAAATCCCCAAGGTGGAATCCTACGTCAGGAGGCTCCAATTCATATCTCCAATTTGAATTTGGTTGATCCAAAGACGGGTAGGCCTACGCGTATTGGCCGCCGTCTGAATGAAGAGGGGAAATCTGTTCGTTACGCAAAAAAATCAGGAGAGGAGATTAAGTAATGGTGAGTACAGCAAATCTAAAAGTAGAATACAAAGAACGTATCGCGCCGGCGCTGATGAAGCAGTTTAATTACAAGTCGCCGATGCAGATCCCTTCTTTGACGAAGATAGTAATCAGCCAAGGTTTAGGAATTGCTACACAGGATAAGAAAATAATCGAAGTAGCAATAAACGAATTAACGGCAATTACAGGACAAAAAGCAGTTGCAACTCTTTCAAAAAAGGACGTTGCAAGTTTCAAGTTGCGTAAGAAAATGCCCATTGGCGTAATGGTAACTTTGCGTCGTGAGCGTATGTACGAATTCTTGGAGCGGCTTGTGAGAGTTGCTTTGCCGCGTATTCGAGACTTCAAGGGAATTGAGAGTAAGTTTGATGGCCGTGGGAATTATACGCTGGGTGTCCAAGAGCAGATCATCTTCCCTGAGATCAACATCGATTCGATTGATCGCTTGTTAGGAATGAATATCACCTTTGTGACAACGGCGCAAACGGATGAAGAAGGTTATGCTCTATTGAAAGAGTTTGGTCTTCCGTTTAAGAACGTAAGTAGAAATTGATAAGTTTATGGCAAAGGAATCAATGAAAGCTCGTGAAATTAAACGAGCTAAACTGGTTGCGAAATATGCTGCAAAACGCGCCGAATTGAAGGAAATCATTCGCAAGTCCGATGATCCTGCAGCGGCTTATGAGGCAGCACGTAAGTTGCAAGCGATCCCTAAGAATGCGAATCCGATTCGCCTGCATAATCGTTGTAAGTTGACAGGTCGTCCAAGAGGTTATATACGTTTGTTTGGTTTGTCGCGTATTCAGTTCCGTGAGATGGCGTCTTTCGGACTTATACCCGGTGTAAAGAAGGCCAGTTGGTAAGAAAAGTTTAATATTGTCGGGGTATCCCGATTAATTAAATAATAATATGACAGATCCAATAGCAGATTATCTGACGCGGGTGCGTAATGCTATAATGGCTAAGCACCGTGTAGTGGAGGTTCCGGCCTCGAATATCAAGAAGGATATCACAAAGATCCTCTTTGATAAAGGGTATATTCTCAATTACAAGTTTATTGAAGAAGGCCCGCAAGGTGTAATTAAGATTGCGTTAAAGTATCATCCCGTTAGCAAGGCTAGTGCTATAAAGTCCCTCGTACGAGTTTCAAAGCCAGGTATGCGCAAGTATACGGGTTATCGAGAGATGCCCAGTGTAATTAATGGTTTGGGTATTGCAATCATCTCAACGTCAAGGGGCGTGATGACCGATAAGGAGGCATCTGTGCTCAAAATCGGAGGTGAAGTCCTTTGTTATGTATATTAATGTAGGAGGATTATTATGTCTAGAATAGGTAAGTTGCCGATTAACATTCCTAGTGGCGTCACAGTGACGTTAAAGGATAATGTAGTGTCTGTTAAAGGACCGAAGGGTGAATTAAGCCAAAGAATTGATCCTTCTATCGTAATGACAATTGAGAACAATGAGATTCTGTTTACAATCAATGAAGCCAGTGATGTTGATTGGAAGCAGAAACAGGCTTATCATGGACTTTATAGGGCCTTGGTGAACAATATGGTTGTAGGAGTTTCCCAAGGTTACAAAAAAGAAATGGAGCTTGTAGGTGTAGGTTATCGTGTGTCAAATCAGGGAAACTTGGTAGAGTTCGCTTTGGGTTATACACACAATATCTTTATTCAGTTGCCTCCTGAAATTAAAGTAGAGACAAAGAGTGAAAGGAATAAGAATCCATATATTAGTTTGGAATCTTGTGATAAGCAACTCTTAGGTATGGTGTGCGCAAAGATTCGTTCGTTCCGTATGCCGGAGCCATATAAGGGTAAAGGTATTTTGTTTGTTGGCGAGCAGATTCGTCGTAAGTCAGGTAAATCGGCTGGTGCCAAATAAAATTCGATAGTTTATGACGACAAAGAAAGTTGAAAGACGAATAAGGATTAAGTATCGCGTACGTAATAAGATATCTGGCACCTCTCAGCGTCCTCGCATGTCTGTTTTTCGTAGTAATAAGCAGATATATGTACAGGTTATCAATGATGAGACTGGAAGTACATTAGTGTCAGCATCGTCTCTTGGAATGGAAGCTATGCCTAAGCAAGAACAGGCTGAAAAGGTTGGTGAGCTGATCGCTAAAAAGGCACTTGAAGCAGGCATCGAAAGTGTAGTATTTGACCGCAACGGCTATCTCTATCATGGAAGGGTAAAACAGGTTGCAGAGGGCGCTCGAAAGGGTGGACTTAAATTTTAATGGTTATGGCAAACAGAGTTAGTGCAAATACAGAAGAACTGAAAGATAGACTGGTTGCTATCAACCGTGTCACGAAAGTTACGAAGGGTGGTCGCACTTTTACGTTTGCGGCTATCGTAGTAGTTGGAGATGGCAATGGCGTAATTGGTACAGGCCTTGGAAAAGCTGGTGAAGTTACCGCTGCAATTGCAAAGGGTGTGGAAGCTGCGAAGAAGAATTTAATAAAAGTTCCTGTTTTGAAAGGAACTATTCCTCATGAGCAGACTGCAAAGTTTGGAGGTGCAAAAGTGATGATTCGCCCTGCCTCAGAAGGTACGGGTGTCGTTGCTGGTGGTGCCATGCGTGCTGTGCTTGAAAGTGTAGGAATCAAGAATGTTTTAGCAAAGTCCAAAGGCTCGTCAAATCCACATAATCTCGTTAAAGCTACGTTGTTGGCATTGAGCGAGTTGCGTGATCCCTATACAATTGCAGAGCACCGTGGGGTTTCGGTGGAAAAAGTATTTAAAGGATAAAAGCAGATTCAATGGCTACATTAAAAATTAAGCAAGTCAAGAGTCGAATCGGTGCCCCCAAAGATCAGAAACGCACTTTGGATGCGCTCGGTTTGACAAAAATGAACCGTGTCGTAGAACGGGTGGACAATCCTTCTATCCGAGGCATGGTGAATAAAGTTAGGCATCTCGTAGTTGTAATTGATTAATCAAAGCAATAAAGATGAAATTACATACATTAAAGCCTGCATATGGATCTACGAAGTCTCGTAAAAGAGTAGGACGCGGACCAGGTTCAGGTATGGGTGGAACTTCGACGCGTGGTCACAAAGGTGCCAAGCAGCGTTCTGGTTATAAGAAAAAAATCGGATTTGAAGGTGGACAGATGCCTTTGCAGCGTCGCTTGCCGAAATTTGGTTTTAAGAATATAAACCGAGTAGAATACAAGCCCGTAAATCTTGATATTATTCAGAAGATTGCGGATGTAGAGCATATAGAGAAAATCACATTATTGGATATATGCAAGGCCGGTTTTGCTTCGCGCAAGGATCTTGTTAAAATTTTGGGAGGTGGAACGCTGACAGCCAAGGTTGAGGTTGAGGCAAATGCATTCTCTAAGTCTGCAATAGCTGCGATTGAAGCCTGTGGAGGAAAGGCAGTAACGCTCTAAAACTTCAGCAATGAAGAAAATAATCGAGACAGTCAAAAACATTTGGAGGATTGAGGATTTGCGTACGCGAATCCTCATCACCCTCCTTTTTGTCGCGATATACCGTTTCGGTTCGTTTGTTGTCTTGCCTGGTATTGATCCCCGTCGGTTACAGCAGCTTCAAGCTCAAACCAGCGAAGGTCTGATGTCGCTACTGAATATGTTTTCCGGTGGTGCATTTTCCAACGCCTCTATCTTTGCTTTAGGTATTATGCCATATATTACGGCATCGATTGTCATTCAATTGTTGGCAGTTACAGTACCTTATTTCCAGAAGATGCAGCGTGAGGGGGAAAGTGGACGTCGTAAAATTAGTCAGTATACGCGTTTTCTAACTATCGCTATTTTGATTTTTCAAGCTCCGACTTATTTGATCAACTTGCAGCATCAGACAGCCGGTTCTGGCGCTTTCTTGGTTGGAGATGGTTTAGGTTTCATGATTTCGTCCACAATCATTTTAGCAGCCGGCAGTATGTTCGTGCTCTGGCTTGGCGAACGCATCACAGACAAAGGTATAGGAAATGGAGTGTCTTTAATTATTATGGTGGGTATCATTGCACGTATGCCGTCCGCCATAATTGAAGACGTTGCTTCATATTTGACCGGTGTCGAAGGTGGCGGTCTCGTTAAGTGGATTTTGGAGATGATAGCATTGCTCTTTGTGATGGCTTTGGCTATCATGTTGGTTAAAGCGACGAGAAAAGTGCCCGTTCAATATGCAAAACGTGTTGAAGGTGGCAAACAGTATGGTGGTGCACGTCAGTACATTCCCATTAAACTTTTTGCGGCCAATGTGATGCCGATCATCTTTGCTCAGGCAATCATGTTCATTCCTTTGAGTCTTGCGCAGTATGCAGGAGCAAATAGTACATGGTTTCTCAGTCAATTCATGGATCATACGAGTGTTCTGTATAATGTAGTTTTCGTCATTTTGATTGTGATGTTTACTTATTTTTATACGGCTATTACGCTCAATCCAGTGCAGATGGCGGAGGATATGAAGCGGAATAATGGCTTCATTCCAGGAATCAAGCCCGGAAAGAGTACGGCAGATTACCTTGATGGTGTGATGACGCGTATAACTCTGCCGGGTTCATTATTCATCGCCTTCATAGCCATCCTTCCAGCTATTGCTGGTCTCTTCGGTGTGAAGCAAGGTTTTGCGCAGTTCTTTGGAGGTACATCTTTGCTGATCTTAGTAGGTGTCGTCTTAGATACAATTCAGCAGGTTGAAAGTCATCTGTTGGTTCGTCATTATGATGGCCTTCTGAGACCAGGTCGTGTTCGTTCTCATTCTAGTGGTGTGTCAGCGTATTAATTTGCGTAATGATATACTTGAAGACAGACGACGAAATTGAATTGATGCGACAAGCCAATCTCCTTGTAAGCAGGACGTTGGCGGAGTTAGCAAAGAATGTCCATCCTGGTTGTACGACTAAGGAATTGGACCGAATTGCTGAGGCTTTCATACGGGATCACGGTGCAGTTCCAACATTTAAGGGATTTCCCAATCCGTATGGCAGTGCTTTTCCTGCATCTATCTGCACTTCTGTTAATGAAGTTGTAGTACACGGAATACCTAATGATATACCATTGCGCGAGGGGGATATTCTCTCCATTGATTGTGGTGTGGAGTTAGAAGGGTTTAACGGTGACTCTTGTTATACATTCTGTGTTGGTGAAGTCTCTCAGGAGGCAAAACGCCTTCTTGATGTGACAAAGGCCTCTTTATACAAAGGCATTGAAAGTGCGGTCCCTGGTCATCGGTTGGGAGATGTAGGGAATGCGGTGCAGAGCTACTGCGAGACTAATGGCTATGGGGTAGTTCGTGAGTTTGTCGGGCATGGTATTGGCCGTTCGATGCATGAGGATCCTCCTGTACCGAATTACGGGCGTAGAGGAAATGGCTTACTTTTGAAAAATGGTATGTGTATTGCCATCGAGCCTATGATAACTCAAGGTCTCCCCGCAGTAGGTTTGTTACCGGATAAGTGGGGAGTTATTACGCTTGACAAGAAACTCTCTGCGCATTTCGAGCATACTGTCGCCTTGCATCATGGTAAAGTTGATATATTATCGTCGTTTGAATTTATAGAAAAGGAATTAGAGAAACAGCATGGCTAAGCAAGCAGCAATAGAACAAGATGGGACAATCGTAGAGGCATTGAGTAATGCGATGTTTCGCGTTGAACTTGAAAATGGGCATGAAATAACTGCTCACATCTCAGGAAAGATGCGGATGCATTACATCAAAATTCTCCCCGGTGACAAGGTAAAGGTTGAAATGAGTCCCTACGATTTGTCAAAAGGTCGGATAGTGTTTAGATACAAATAAAATCATATATGAAAACAAGAGCATCAATAAAAAAGCGCAGCGCAGATTGCAAGATTGTTCGCCGTAAAGGACGCTTGTACGTGATTAATAAGAAAAACCCGAAGTACAAAATGCGTCAAGGTTAAATTTATCCATTTCGCAAAAGTTTAAATTATGGCTATAAGAATTGTAGGTGTAGATTTACCCCAGAATAAGCGAGGCGAGATTGCCTTGACTTATATCTTCGGCATCGGTCGTAGCAGTTCCAAAAAGATTCTGGAAAAGGCTGGTGTTGATAAGGATATCAAAGTAAAAGATTGGACGGACGAGCAGGCTGCGAGTATACGTGCTGCAATCGCTGACGGTTATAAAGTGGAAGGTGATTTGCGTTCAGAAATTCAGTTGAATATCAAACGTCTCATGGACATTGGCTGTTATCGTGGCGTGCGCCATCGTAACGGGCTTCCTGTTCGTGGTCAGAGTACGAAGAACAATGCCCGTACGAGAAAGGGCAAGAAGAAGACTGTCGCAAATAAGAAGAAAGCTACCAAATAATAGTTAGATATGGCAAAGAAATCAGCAGCAACAAAAAAGCGCAATGTAAAGGTTGACGCTGTAGGTCAGTTGCACATACATAGTTCTTTCAATAATATCATTGTTTCGTTGGCAAACAGCGAAGGACAGGTTATCTCTTGGTCGTCAGCCGGAAAGATGGGTTTCCGCGGTTCTAAGAAGAATACGCCTTATGCAGCCCAGATGGCCGCCCAAGATTGCGCCAAGGTGGCTTATGATTTGGGATTGCGTAAAGTAAAAGCTTATGTGAAGGGCCCGGGTAATGGCAGAGAATCCGCTATCCGTACCGTGCATGGCGCAGGAATCGAGGTAACAGAGATCATTGACGTGACACCGCTGCCACATAATGGTTGTCGTCCTCCGAAGAGAAGAAGAGTTTAATTTTTCAATGTAAAAACGCAGTTACAACATGGCAAGATATATTGGTCCTAAGTCGCGTATTGCACGTAGGTTTGGCGAGGCTATTTTTGGTCCCGATAAGGTTCTCTCAAAGCGCAACTTCCCTCCTGGTCAACATGGTAATGGCCGACGTCGTAAAACGTCGGAGTATGGAGTCATGCTTGCAGAAAAGCAGAAGGCAAAGTATACCTACGGTGTGCTGGAAAAGCAATTCCGCAATATGTTCAAGAAAGCCGCCCGTATGAGCGGTATCACCGGTGAGATCCTGTTGCAGAACTTGGAATGCCGTCTGGATAATGTGGTCTATCGTTTGGGCATCGCTCCTACACGTGCAGCTGCCCGTCAGTTGGTTAGTCACAAGCACATAGTTGTAGACGGAAAAGTTGTAAATATCGCCTCTTATGCAGTTAAGCCCGGTCAGATCGTTGGTGTACGCGAGAAATCCAAGTCTTTGGAAGTTATAGCAGACGCCTTGGCCGGTTTCAATCACAGCAAATATCCTTGGATTGAGTGGGACGAAGCTACAAAATCTGGCAAATTGCTTCATAAGCCAGAGCGTGCAGACATC
Organism: uncultured Prevotella sp.; assembly: GCA_900553285.1. Classification (GTDB taxonomy): domain Bacteria; phylum Bacteroidota; class Bacteroidia; order Bacteroidales; family Bacteroidaceae; genus Alloprevotella. The sequence continues at coordinate 2,379 of USCX01000014.1, read as the reverse complement.
CCTGAAAATATCAAGGAGCAGTTGATTGTCGAGTTATACTCTAAAAACTAATTAAATTCATGGCGATATTAGCATTTCAAAAACCTGATAAAGTGGTTATGTTGGAAAACGACTCCAAGTACGGAAAGTTTGAGTTCCGTCCCTTGGAGCCGGGTTTCGGCACCACAGTGGGAAATGCCTTGCGCCGTATCCTTCTGTCATCATTGGAAGGCTTTGCTATCAACACCATCCGCATCGCAGGTGTAGAGCATGAGTTCGCCTCTGTAGAGGGAGTGCGTGAGGACGTTACCAACATTATATTGAAGTTAAAACAAGTACGTTTCAAGCAAATCGTTGAGGAGTTTGAGACGGAAAAAGTCAGTATCACGGTCGCCAACACTACCGAGTTTCGCGCCGGTGATATTGGCAAGTTTCTCACTGGATTTGAAGTGTTAAATCCTGAATTAGTGATTTGCCATTTAGATTCCAAGGCAACGATGCAGATTGACCTGACTATCAACAAAGGGCGTGGTTATGTTCCCGCAGAGGAAAACCGCGATTTCTGTACTGATGCCAGCGTCATTCCTATCGATTCTATTTATACCCCTATCCGTAATGTCAAATACACCGTTGAGCCTTATCGCGTGGAACAAAAGACTGACTACGATAAGCTGGTGATTGAAGTCACTACGGACGGTTCCATACACCCGAAAGAAGCGCTGAAAGAGGCAGCAAAAATCTTAATTCATCATTTCATGTTGTTCTCCGATGAGAAAATCACAATGGATGACACGACGGATGGTGACAACGAAGAGTTTGATGAAGAGGTGCTCCATATGCGTCAGTTGCTTAAAACGAAACTGGTCGACATGAACCTCTCCGTTCGTGCGCTGAATTGTTTGAAGGCAGCTGATGTCGAGACACTTGGTGACCTCGTTCAGTACAATAAGACGGATCTCTTGAAGTTCCGTAATTTCGGCAAGAAATCGCTCACGGAGCTTGATGATTTGCTCGAGAGTCTGAATCTGTCGTTTGGAACCGACATTTCAAAATACAAATTAGACAAAGATTAAAAGAAATGAGACACGGTAAGAAATTCAACCACCTGAGTCGTACTGCTTCTCACCGCGCAGCTATGTTAGCCAATATGGCTTGCTCGTTGATAAAGCACAAAAGAATCACTACGACTGTCGCTAAGGCTAAGGCATTGAAGCAGTATGTTGAGCCCCTGATCACAAAGTCAAAGAATGATACGACGAATTCGCGTCGTGTGGTGTTCAGCTACTTGCAGGACAAGTATGCAGTCACGGAGCTCTTCAAGGAAATATCCGTGAAGGTTGCTGATCGTCCGGGTGGTTACACGCGCATCATCAAGACCGGTTTCCGTCCCAGCGATGGTGCTGACATGTGCTTCATAGAGTTGGTTGACTATGATGAGAACATGGCGAAGACGAAAAAGAAGACTACGCGTACGCGTCGTTCTAAAAAGTCTGCGGCTACCGCAGATGCGTCTTCCAACGATACTGCTGAGGCCGTAACCGAGGAAGCCCCCGCAGTTGAAAGCGAATCCGCAAAAGCAGAATAATCTACACTTATATTTTATTGATAAGGGCGGCTGCCGCGAGGTAGCCGCCCTTGTTTTTGCAGGTTTGTGGACAGGTTGTCACGCTTGCAGTTTTTAGTGTGTCTCCACTTGGGATGGTCGGTAGTTGCGGTGTGCCCCTTTGTAGGCAGTGTCTCTGTTGACAGTGGGGGATTGTGTCACCGTTCCTGATTGAATGATCGTAGCGATTAAGAAGGTCTCGGATGGTCCGTTCGTGTATAAACAAGGAAACAGATAAACGCACGGTACACTTATTTTGTCTGGCATTTCTTCAATTTCAAGCCCGCTTTCAGCCCGCATGAGGGGCGTATGATGCCCAATCCCGTGCTCTTCTAGTGATTTCGTCTAAGGTTTTTCCGTTATATCCATCCGCTGTCCTGTAGTCGTTCCACATATGCGCTTCCGCGATGGGCGAGGCCAGCGCGGCGTCGAAGTGGTAAGACGTGGAGGGGGAGGTTTGAAACCGGGGTTGGAAGTCGGAAGTGTGTTCGCTGTATTGGACGTCGTAACGGGAAAGGTTGTCATGGTCGTCTTTCCGGTAGCCTTTCCGAAAGTCGAGGTGCCCCGTTCCAGAATCGGGAATGACGGGAAGCTGATGCGTCCCTTTCGCCGTGACACGTCTTTCCCGTCGGGCCGGTTGAGAGGGCTGTCTTTTTCGTAGGTTAAGGGCGTGGAAACAGCGTGAAGGGCAATATATGCGAAAAGGGACGGCGGCATAAGCCCTTGCGGCTTTCTCGACCGGTTGGGGAAAAGTGGGAGAATGACGAAGCGCTCCCAGCCGTTTCACCGGCTGGGGG
>USCX01000013.1 GCA_900553285.1 uncultured Prevotella sp. | reverse complement strand
GGACCAGCTGCTCGCCCGACGGGCGGTAGCGGCTCGGGTCTTTGCCCAACCGTCGGTAGGCGGTCCGGGTGGCGGCTATCGGGGCAAGGGTCTTCAGCTGTTCTGTCGTGAATTGGCCGCGCAGCATGCGTGCCGTTTCCTCGATTTCGTCCCAAAGTGTTTCGGGCGTCGGACTGTTGGTCACGTGGGCTTCGACAATGGCGGCCACATACTCGGGGCAGGCTTGGCGGAGCTGGGGTGAGATGAGGTAGTTCATTCTTTTTTCAGATTGCGCCCGCACAGTGTGGAGAACGGGCAGTTTGTGCAGTGAGTCGGGAAGGGCGTGGCTTCAAACGGGCGCCGCGTGTCCATGATTTCGGCCAACAGGCCCGTCAGCGCCGTTTGGAAATCCCCGGCAAGCTGGCGGAAATCGGTCACCAGGGAGCCGGGCTTCCCGAACTTGATGTACGGATTGTAGTCGTCGCCTGCGGCTTTATGGATGAAGAACAGCGCCGGAGCGATGGGCGACGGGGTCCGGCCGCAGAAAGTGAGGGCGTAGAGGAATGTCTGGAAAATATAGTGCGGGTGGTTCTTGGCCGCAGTGACCAGCTGGGGCATGTCGGCCGCCGTTTCGGGCTTTCCGCCGGTCTTGTAATCCACGATGCGTAGTGTAGTGGTGTGGTTGATGTCCACCTCGTCGATGCGGTCGATGATGCCTCCGATGTGCAGGATTCTTGTGCCCAGCGGGGTGGGGACGTCGAGGTCGATGTAGCTCGCTTTTTCTACGTCTTTTATCTTGAATGGTGTCAGTTTCTTGTCGTTCTCCAAGAGTTGAATGAGGTATTTTCTGAGCACTTCCGTCACGACCGGGTGGGGTTGGACCTGGTTATCTTGGAAAGACTGGCTGATAAACTCATCGAGAAGCCGTCCTTTGGCCTCCGTCAGTGTGTCGAGCTGCGCCCGGGTGATGGCCGGCGAGCCCTGCGTCAGTTTTCTGTATGTCAGTTCGGCCGCCCGGTGAAAGAGCGTGCCGAACGTGTTAGGCTCGATGACGTCAGAGGCGGGCTGCGGCTCTTTCAGCAGGGCCACGTGGCGGAAGTAGAATTGCAGTGGACAGCGGAGGTAGGTGTTGATGGCCGACGGCGAGAGCTTGTGCAGGCGGTCGGGCAAGTCGGCCGGTTTGGCTATGGCGGTCAGCTTGCCGGATGAGGTTATTTGGTCGGCCGAAAGGGCGTATTGCCGTATCGGCAAGTCGGTCTCGATAAGCAGTTGCGTCATGAAGCGCGACATCTCGCCTTTCGTCAGGCCGTCCATCGTGTTGTTGTAGAGCACCGTGACGCGGCGGGCACGTTGAATGAGCCTGTAAAAGTAGTAGGCGTAGACAGCCGTGCGATGGTCGGACGTCGTGAGGCCGAAAGCGCGGCGCAGGGAGTAGGGGATGAATGAGTTGTCTTGGGTGGCGGCCGGAAGGTTGCCCTCGTTGACGGAAAGCATCAGCACGTGTTCAAAGTCGATGCAGCGCGTTTCGAGCACCCCCATCACCTGCAAGCCGGTGGCCGGCTCCCCGTGAAAAGGAATACTGTCCTGTCGGAGTATCTGCCGGAGCAAGCGGCAGGCCGTGGCCTGCTTGACTTGAAGCCAGTGGCTGTCTGTCAGGCGCAGAAGGCGGTTGACGGTGGTATATACGCGGAAGTAGGATTCGGCATAAAGCTGCGAGAGCATGGCTTGCGCATTTCCGCGGGTCACGTCCCGGGAACTCTGTTCGAGGGCCGCTGTGCGGATCCGTTCGGCAAGGGTGCGGAGAAATTCGCGCAGGTCGAAAGGTTTTTCCGGCGTTTGCTCGGCGATGTATTGTTCCATGAGCGTGAAGGCTGGCGTATGGGTGAGCGGAAAGCCCTTTGTCACGTTGATTTCCTTCACTTCGGGAGGCAGGGCGTGGAGAATGGGTTGCAGCAATTGCTCGTTGCACATCACGACGGCCGTCTGTTTCTCATCTCCGGTCAGGTTCTTCCGTAGCCAAGGGGCGACGTATCGGGCCTGTGCATTCTCCGTCGGGGCAGAGACAAAGGCGATTTCCTTGTCATGCCGCAGGTTGTCGAAATGGTTTCCGGCGAGGGCGTTGGGAAAGAGCGCCAGGTTGCGGCGCAGAAAAGTGCCCGCCTCGAAAGGCGCGTCGCCTTCGGTGTAGGCCACGTCGTAGTCCCAGTAGAAAAGGGCCTTTCCGTTTTCATGGAGATAACGGAAAAGCTGTTCTTCTACTTTGTCGAGCACGTTGAAACCGACGAAAGCGTAGGTGGCCGCGTCGTCGGGCAAGGACAGGCCGCCGCTTGTGAGGTCCTGGACAACGTGGCGGTAGAGTGCCCCTTCGTAAGCAAGGTTTTCGGCGGCGAGCGAGGTGTTGAGCCGCTCGTAAATGGTGAGCATGGCTTCCCACAGGGACAGGAACTTCTGCTTTACTTCGGAGTTGTGCTCTAATGAAAAGTTGCGGAAGAACTCCCGTAACGTCTGTTCCTGCTTTTCGTCGAGGAGGTCGCCCGATTCGAGCTTCTTGATGTCTCGCAGATTCCGGAAAAGCCGTCCTGGGTCTGCCATGTTCTTGTCCACATCGTCAAAGTCGGCCAGCAGGCGTTCGCCCCAGCCGTAGAAGAAATCGAGCGTGTCGTCCTGATGAGTGACTTCGCCGTAGATGCGGTGGAGCCGGCAGACGGCCTCAATGGGGTCGACCACCTGCCATGGCGAGAGGGAGCGGAAGAGTTCGCTGATCGTGTGGTAGTCGGGGGCCCATATCGGCTTGTCGGTTTCTTCGGTCAGGTAGTGGTTGAGGAAGAGGCAGGCGCGTTTGTTGGGGAAAACGACGGTCAGGTGGCTCATGTCGTTATGAAAACGTTGCAGCAGGTCGCGTGCTACGAGCTGTAAGAAAGGTGTCATTGTCGGTGCGGATTAAATTTTGACCACTTTGTTCGTGAACACGTACCACAAGAAGCCTTGTGGCGACGGCCTGCCCATTTCTGTGAGCAGGTCGAGGTAGTCTCTTACCTGTTCGACGTGTTGGGGGCTCGGCTTGCCGAATTTGAAGTCGACGACGACCGTTTCGTTCCTGCGGAACATCACGCGGTCCGGACGGCGTGTCCGGCGTTCTTTGCGGTTGGAACCGGGCAGGATAGAGGCCTCGCGGAATAGTTTCCAAGAGCCGTCGAACCATTGGGCGGCTATGGGAGAGGCAAGGCCGCGCTCAACGATTTTCCGGACGGCGGCTTTCGTGAAATGGTCGTCAAAAATGCCCTGTGTTTCGAAGTCGTTGAGAACACGGTCGACGTCGTTGGCCGTGCCGATGGCGGAGAAAATCTGGTGGAGCAGGATGCCTTGGTCGATGTATTCGCCTTGCCGGCTGTCGGGATCGTCTGCCTGAGCCACGAATTTCTGCGATTGGTTCGATTGCCGGAAGTGGACGCGGCCCGGAAAGCTGTGAAAACGAAGCGCCAGAGGGATGGGCGTGATTTCGAGACGGTTCTCTTCTTTCTTTTCAGGCCGGGCGTCGGGTGTGGTCACCGGGTCACCCTCTTCATAGACTCCGTCGGAAAGGTCTGTGAGTACGGTCCCGATAAGGTCGCCGACGGTTGTGTTGGCTCCTTCCAGCTTCTTTTTCCCGATGGCCCACATCAATAAGTTCTTTCTCGCGCGGGTGAAAGCCACGTAAAGCAGGTTGAGGTTTTCAATGCGGCGTTGGAAATGCTCGTCGGTGTAATCTTGGCTGTAAATACTCTCTTTGGCCGAAGACTGGGACGGGATGGGGACGAGCGGTAGCTGACTGTAAGGTTCTTCCGACGGTTCGCACCAAAGCAGGTCGTTGTTCCGGTCACGTTCGAGAAACCAGTCGCAGAACGGCAGCAGGATGGTATGTGCTTCGAGCCCTTTCGATTTGTGGATGGTTTGTATGCGGATGCCGTCCGCCTTGGCCGAGGGAATGGAGCGGGTTGAAAGACTGTCGTTCCAGTATTCGAGGAAAAGGCGGACGTCAGACGGGTTTTCGTCGAGGAAGGCCAATACCTGGTCAAGGTATGCCAGAAGGTAGGCTGACTGTCCGGGGCGTTCGTGAAGGTGGAACAGTCTGATGAGTTCTTCCTGCAGTTCGTAGAGGGGAAGTCGCAGCAGTTCGTCGCGCCGTCCGGAGAGCGCCGATAGGATGGGGGAGGCAAAGTGTCCCTCTTCGCAATTGCTCCATTCGGCGGGCTCGGCGTTGTGGTGGCGGATTACGTAAGCCAGGGCGATGGTGTCATGCTCATCGGCCAGGTACCTCATGGCATGTATGAGGAGTTGGACGGCTTCGGAAGAGGACAACAGAAAAGCCTCGTCCGACACGACGGGGATGTCAGGGCATTCCGCGGCGAAATGTTCGACGAGGGCGGCAGCCTCACGGTTCCAGCGCACGAGAATGGTCATGGCCGGATAGGGAAGCCCCGCTTCATGGAGAGTGCGGATACGGGCGATGAAGTCTGCCATCCGCTGTGTGTCGGCGGTCTCCTCGTCGTCTTGTTCTTTCTGGGGACTAAAAAGACGGACGCGGACATATCCCTTGATGCTGTCGTCGGGACTTTTTTGAGCCACATCGGCGTAAAGGCGGGCAATGCGGTCGTCGCCGGTAATGCCTGACAGCCTGTCCAGATGTTCGGCCGCGCGGATGAAAAAACGGTTGTTGAAGTCGATGATGCGTCTCAGGCTCCGGTAGTTGGTGTCCAGGTTGCAGACTCGCAGGGGGTGGTGGGGAAATTCCTCGCGGATGCCGTTGAGAATGCGCCAGTCGCCGTTTCGGAATCGGTAGATGCTCTGTTTCACATCGCCTACGAGGAGGCAGGTGTTTCCCGACGACATGTTTTCGACCAGCAGGTTCTTGAAGTTGCTCCATTGGAGGGACGACGTGTCCTGGAACTCGTCAATCATGACGTGCTGGTAGGTGGTTCCCGCCTTCTCGAAGATGAACGAGGCGTCCTCGTCGCCGTTGAGCCGTTTCAGCAGAATGGGCACTTTGGCCAGCATGAAGCGGTTGGCTTCGTCGTTGAGTTGCGCCATCGTCCGGGCAATCTCGCCCAACAGGCGCAGCGGTCCCAATTGAGCTGTGGTGAGCCGGTAGTTGTTGTGGACTGTGGCATAATGTTGCCGCTTTTCTTCGATGGTGTGGAGCAGGGCGCACAGGTTGTCGCAGGCTTCTACACGGTCCGCTTTCTTCCTGTCCGCACTTTTCAGCCAGTTCACGCCGCTGTCCAGGTATTTCTTGACGGTTTCTTTCGGGGCCTCGGGCTTGCCTGACTTGATGTTCGTCAGGTAGGTGGACAGCGCCTGTCCACGGCTGAACGACGTGTAGTCCATGCCGTAGGCCGCTATTTGCTCCTCCAGCCTTTCTGTTTGCCTCATGATGTCTTGTGCCGCCTTTGTGTCCTCCGAGCGGAGAGCCTGTCGGAAAGCGCGCAGCATCTTGTCGTCGTTCAGGACGTTCTTGAGCCGATTCTCGTTCAACAGATATTGTTCGCGCAATAAGTTGCGGGCCAGTTGTTTCACTTCGCGGGTAATGTTCCAGCTCCGGTTGTCGTCGATGCGTTCGCTGACGTAATCGATGACCCATTGAAGGGCGGAGGCATGGGACGCCAGGTCGGCCATGAGCCTGTCGACAGCCTGATTGATGATATCGATGTCGTTGATGTCCACATGGAAGTTGGCCGAGAGGCCAAGCTCGTGCGCCACGTGTGTCATCACGCTCTGGAAGAACGAATCGATGGTCGTCACGCGGAAGTGGTCGTAGTCATGTACGATTTTTTGCAGCACCTTGCCCGCCCGGTCGCGCAGTTCAGCGTCGTTGAGGCCGGGGCAGGCCTGGCGGATGAGGCGGAAGTAATTGTCAGACGCCGGGAGGCCACGGCTGATTCCGTAGAGCTGGCCGAGGATGCGTGCCTTCATCTCGCCCGTTGCCTTGTTGGTGAACGTGACCGCCAGTATCTGGCGATAGGTGGAGGCTGACAGGCTGAGCAGCAGCGAAATGTAGTCCTTGGTCAGTGTGAACGTTTTGCCGGAGCCGGCAGAGGCTTTATAAACAGTCAGAAATTCATTCATGGCACAGCATGGGAAAACGGTGTGACAGCCCCGGCTGCCCGGCGGGGACACCGTGGGGCTGCCGGGGTGTTTCCCGTCGTGTCCCCTTCGGGGTAGTCGCAGGTCGGGTCGTGGCGGGTGTCATCAGGGTGAGTGATGTGTAAGACGGCCGCAGCCTTGGGCGGTTGGCGAATGCGCCGGTTGATGGAAACGGGCGCAGTGACCGGACGGCGAAGGGCGGCGACAGTCCGTCCGGTCGCTTTGACCGTGTTCAGCATGGTGCAAAGCCGGGGACGTAGTGCTTATGCAAATATACGGACTTACGGACGATATTTCAAAGAAACGGCCTTTGAAAAAATGAGAAATGGGCGGCTTTCTTGGATTTCGCGCCGGGGGATGATGTCTTTCTTCGTACCTTTGCGGCCGGTTTGCCCAGTCGGATTTGTGCAGCCAACGATCCAGTAACGACAGTATGAGCATGGAAAAAATTAATTCGGGCGGCGCACCGGGAAAGGCCGCTCTTTTTGACCTTGACGGTGTGTTAATCGATACGGAAACCCAATATACGGCGTTCTGGGCCGGGATTGGGAAGCGCTTTGTGCCCGATGTGCCCGATTTTGCCCAACGGATGAAAGGCGAAACCCTGCGCCATATTTTTGACACGTATTTTCCGGATATGGAGGAGCGGCAGGCCGAATTGTCGGCGGCGTTGTCGGCCTTTGAACAGACCATGGGCTATCCTTTGATGCCGGGCGCGGAGGCCCTTGTGGCCGCCTTGCGAAGCGCGGGGTGGCATACGGCCGTTGTGACCAGTTCGAACCGGGAGAAAATGGCCAATGTGTATGCGGCCAATCCCGGTCTGGAAAAATGGTTCGACCGTGTTTTTACGGCCGAAGACACCGCCCGTTCCAAGCCTGAGCCGGACCCCTACTTGGGCGCAGGCCGTTTCTTCGGGCTGACCTCGCCGTGGTGTGTCGTGTTTGAGGACTCGCTTAACGGTGTCCGGGCGGGCCACGCGGCCGGCATGGCCGTTGTCGGTCTGTCCACGACGCTGCCTGTTTCAGCCATAGCTCCGTATTGCCGTGTGGTAGTTCCGGATTTGTCCGCTTTGGCTGTGGCCGACGTCGAGGCGCTGTTGGTGTGATTTCCCGCCTTGTGGCCATTGGCCGGATTTACCCGCCTCGGGTCTGCCGCCCGGAAAGGGCCTGATGTCGGGGCAACAGTTGTACGGTTGGTGGAAAAACGCTAACTTTGCACCCGTTTTGAAAAGGGCGGGAGCTTTCCCGCCTTTACAAAAGTAACGTGAAGATGTCTGGATATTTAGTAGAAGATGAGCGGAAGGTGACCACCCTCCGCTTGAAAGAGATGAAGGCGAAAGGCCGGAAGATAGCTATGCTTACGTCGTATGACTACACGACCGCGAAGATTGTGGACGGCGCAGGCATCGATGTGATTCTCGTAGGCGATTCGGCGGCCAACGTTATGGCCGGTTATCAGACCACACTGCCCATTACGCTCGACCAGATGATCTATCATGCCCAGTCGGTAGTGCGCGGCGTGAAACGGGCTTTGGTCGTTTGTGACATGCCATTCGGCACTTATCAGGTGAACGCCGTTGACGGCGTGCGTAACGCCATCCGCATCATGCAAAAATCCGGGTGTGACGCTCTCAAGCTGGAAGGCGGAGTGGAGATTCTGGATACGGTGAAGGCCATTATCGACGCAGGCATTCCCGTCATGGGACACCTTGGCCTGACACCGCAGAGCATCAATAAGTTCGGCACCTATGCCGTGCGCGCCAAAGAAGAGGCTGAGGCCGAAAAACTGATGTCGGACGCAAAAGCCCTTGCGGAGGCCGGATGTTTCGGCTTGGTGCTGGAAAAAATCCCGGCAGGTTTGGCCGGGCGTGTGACACAGGCGGTCAGCATTCCTGTGATTGGCATCGGTGCCGGTCCCGCCGTCGACGGACAGGTGCTCGTCGTAGCGGACATGTTAGGCATGAACGTGGATTTCAAACCCAAGTTCCTCCGTCGTTATGCTAACCTTTATGAGGAAATGACGGACGCGGTCGGCCGATATGTCGGCGATGTGAAAGATGGAAATTTCCCCAATGAAGATGAGCATTATTGAGCCTTCTCAGCCGACGGCCCATGCCCGGGGCACGGAAGCTATGGCCATCTGTGTGGCCGGTCTCCTTTTGGGATGTTCTGTGTCGGCTTTGATTGCCCTGACCGCTTTCAACCTGTTGTCGGACGGGGTCGGGTTGCCTCTTGTCGGTTTGAGCTTCTTTGCTTATGCGTTAGGATTGTGGCTGCCCGGTCCTTTGAATGCCTACTTGGTTGAATGTTTTTACCGCAAGCGGCTGTTTTATGGAGCGACGGTCGTGCTGGTGGCTTCCGGCATGGCCTCCGGCCTGACGGAAAGCCTGCCCGGTGTGTTTCTTCTTCGCCTGGTGCAAGGAGGAGCGGCGGGGGTGGCCCTCTTGGCGTTAGGCACGTTGGTGAACGACCTGTCTGTTTCCTCGCTCCGCACGCGGGCCGACGCCGCGCTGTCGTGGTTTCGCCGTGTCGCCTTGCCGTTAGGGCTGGGTGGCGGATGGTGGCTGACCGATGTGGTCGGCAGTCATGGCCTGACGTATGTGTGGGCGCTTATGCCGGCCATATGTGCGATGGCGGTAGTGGCGTTCGTCAGGGTTTCCTTTAAGGCGCCCCTCCATCAGCGCCGCTTTTCGCTCGACCGCTTCTGGCTGTCGCAGGCATGGCCGCTGACGCTGAACATGTTTCCGGTGGCCGTCGTCGCCGGAATGGTGATTGCGTCGGAAAGTTCGCCTATATATTATATGTATATGGCGGGCGGCTGTTTGTTCGGAATGTGGTGCGAGCATGTCGTGCTCGTGAATGCCGACGAACGTGCCCAATTGTCGACAGGTTTGCTGCTGACGGCGGCAGGCGTGCTCTTATGTACGCAGGAAAACGGGACGGCGGTGACTCTGTCGATGTTTCTGCTCGGTGCAGGACTCTCGCAGACCGTCGCACGTTTTCTCTTGTATTATTTGAAGTTACCGGGACATTGCCAGCGGGCGACAGCGCAACATACCTATCTGCTGGTGCTGGACACCGGCCTGGCGGTAGGTTATTGGGCGGGGTGCTCAGGCTTGCCGTTCACTGTGGGCTCACTCCTGTTGGTGGCTTTTTCTCTGGCTCTTTACCTGGGGCTGACCCATAAATGGTTCGTGAAACATCGCGATCGAGGATTCAGGTTTCGCGAAATATAGTTGGCGGTTATGAAGGCGAACTCGCAAAAAGCTGTGGCGACCGTATCGGCTTTCTTTCGTTTTTTATTAATTTTGCGGCAACTATAAACAAGAATAGCTCATAAGCGTTAGGTATGGCAAAGAAATTCATCGAACGCAGCGAATTTAATCTTTCGGCAATCAACAAGGACGTGCTGAAAGCATGGGACGCTGCCGACCTGTTCCATAAGAGTATGTCAGAACGCGAAGGATGCCCTTCGTATGTGTTTTTCGAAGGCCCTCCTTCGGCAAACGGGCATCCGGGTATCCATCATGTGATGGCACGTACGATAAAGGACGTGTTTTGCCGTTACAAGACGATGAAAGGCTTCCAGGTCAGGCGTAAAGCGGGTTGGGATACGCACGGGCTTCCTGTAGAGTTGGGTGTCGAAAAAGAATTAGGCATCACTAAGGAGGATATCGGCAAGACCATTTCGATTGAGAAATACAACGAAACTTGCCGTAAGAACGTGATGAAGTTCACTCAGGAATGGACCGACCTGAGTCACCGCATGGGCTATTGGGTAGACATGGAACATCCATACGTGACGTATGAGAATTCATATATCGAGACGCTTTGGTGGCTTTTGAAGCAGCTATACGAGAAAGGATTGTTGTATAAAGGCTATACCATCCAGCCGTATTCTCCGGCTGCGGGTACGGGGCTGAGTTCCCATGAGCTTAATCAGCCCGGCTGTTACCGTGATGTGAAGGATACGACGGTGACTGCGCAGTTCCGTATCACAGACGCGAAGCCTGAAATGACGGGGTGGGGAACGCCGTTTTTTGTCGCATGGACTACCACACCGTGGACGCTGCCTTCAAATACGGCCCTCTGTGTAGGTCCGAAGATTGACTATGTCTGTGTCCGCACCTATAATATGTATACAGGTGAGCCGATCAGTGTGGTGATGGCCGAAGCGCTTGTGCCTGCCTACTTCGACCCGAAAGGCCTCGAAGCCCCGCTTGAAGGCTATAAGCCGGGCGACAAGCTGATTCCCTACCGTATCGTGGGCTCATGGAAAGGTACCGAGCTCGAAGGTATGCATTATGAGCAATTGATGCCCTTTGTCAATCCGGGTGAAGGGGCTTTCCGCGTGATCCTCGGCGACTATGTGAGCACTGAGGATGGTACGGGCATCGTGCATATTGCCCCCACGTTTGGTGCGGACGACGCTTTTGTAGCCAAGCAGGCCGGCATTCCACCGTTGCAGGTGATGGACGTAAAGGGCAAACTTTGTCCGATGGTCGACTTGAAAGGGCGCTTTTTCCGCTTGGAGGACATTGACCCGGCATTCGTGGCTGAACGCGTCAACGTAGAGGCTTATAAAGAATATGCCGGGCGCTTCGTAAAGAATGCGTATGACCCGGCATTGACCGATAAGGACGAGACGCTCGATATATCCATCTGTATGGATTTGAAACGCACTGGCCGTGCGTTCAAGATAGAAAAGCATGTACACAGTTATCCCCACTGTTGGCGTACGGACAAGCCTGTTCTTTATTATCCTCTGGACAGTTGGTTCATAAAGAGCTCGGCATGTAAGGAACGCATGATGGCACTCAATAAGACCATCTGTTGGAAACCCGAATCGACGGGTACAGGGCGTTTCGGAAAGTGGCTTGAAAATCTGAATGATTGGAATTTGAGCCGCAGCCGCTATTGGGGAACGCCGTTGCCTATTTGGCGCAGTGAAGACAACGAGGAAATCTGTATTGGCAGCATCCAGGAACTTTATGGCGAAATCGAAAAGAGCATTGCCGCCGGTCTGATGAAGAGTAATCCGTTGAAAGATAAAGGATTCGTCCCCGGTGATTATAGTGAAGATAACTACCATAAAATTGATCTGCACCGTCCGTATGTGGACGATATTGTTCTCGTGTCGTCGACGGGCAAACCCATGCGCAGAGAGCCCGATCTTATAGATGTGTGGTTCGACTCAGGTTCTATGCCCTATGCGCAAATCCACTATCCCTTTGAGCATAAGGAAGAGTTGGATGACCGTAAGGTATTTCCGGCCGATTTCATCGCAGAAGGAGTGGATCAGACTCGCGGATGGTTCTTTACGCTGCATGCCATTGCGACGATGGTTTTTGACAGTGTTGCGTTTAGGGCAGTTATCAGTAACGGTCTTGTACTTGACAAGAACGGAAATAAGATGAGTAAGCGTCTTGGTAACGCAGTTGATCCTTTCCAGGCTATCGAAAAATATGGAAGTGATCCCTTGCGCTGGTATATGATAACGAACTCTGCGCCGTGGGATAACTTAAAGTTCGACGAAGCTGGTGTGCAGGAAGTGGCCCGCACGTTCTTCGGCAAACTCTATCAGACGTACTCCTTCCTTGCCATGTATGCCAACGTCGATGGTTTCGATGGTATGCAGCCGGATGTGCCGTTTGCGGAGCGTCCGGAAATCGACCGTTGGATTCTATCAGAACTGAACACCTTGATAAAGGATGTAACGGCATGCTATGAGGATTACGAGCCGACACGGGCCGGACGGCTTATAGAGACATTTGTCATTGATAACCTGTCGAATTGGTTTGTCCGTCTGAGCCGCAAGCGTTTTTGGGCGAAGTCGATGGATAGCGATAAGCTCAGTGCATACCAGGCGCTGTACCGCAGCTTGCTCGTAGTGTCGGAATTGATGGCCCCTATTGCTCCTTTCTATGCCGACCGTCTCTATCATGACTTGACCAGTTCCGCCCCGGCCGCCGAAAGCGTGCATCTGGCCAAGTTTCCTGTGGCTGATGAGGCTCTTATCGATTCGGAGTTAGAGCAGCGTATGGAATTGGCTCAGAAAGTGACTTCAATGGTTCTGGCCCTCCGCAAAAAAGAGCATATCATCGTGCGTCAGCCTCTGGCCTGCCTGTCGGTTCCCGCAATCGATGCTCAGCAAAGAACGCGGTTGGAGGCTGTGAAGCAACTCATTCTTGATGAAGTGAATGTCAAGGAGATGCGGTTTATTGACGGCAATATGCTTGAAAAAACCGTAAAGTGCAACTATCGCGTGATGGGCAAAAAGTTTGGCAAGCTTATGAAGAATGTGGCTGGTGCAGTGTCCGCCATGTCGCAGGAAGAAATCCGCCAGTTGGAGGGTGAGGGACAAATCCTGTTGAGCGTCGACGGGAATGCGGTCACTGTAGAACGGGCTGATGTCGATATCGTGAGCGAGGACATTCCGGGATGGGTTGTGGCTAACGAAGGAAATGTGACTGTGGCCTTGGATTTGACTCTTACGGACGAACTGAAAAACGAAGGTATGGCCCGGGAAATCGTCAAGCGCATACAGACTTATCGAAAAGAGAGCGGTCTTGAAATCACAGATCGTATCCACGTGAAGATAGAAAACAATCCTGAAATCGCAGGTGCCCTGTCCGGCTTCCGGCATTATGTGGCCAGTCAGGTGTTGGCGGACACTATCGAATTAGTCGATGCCGTAGAAGGAACGACGTTCGACTTCGGGAATTTTAAGGTAAATGTAAGTATCCAGAAAGTCTAATTACTAATCAAAGCAGTTATGGCTGAGAAAACACGCTACTCAGACGAAGAATTGGCTGAGTTCAAGCAGCTCATTCTTGAAAAGCTCGAAAGGGCGCGTCGCGATTACGACCAGATGATGGACGTATTGCGAAATAAAGACGGGAATGATGTCGGAGATACGTCGCCGACGTATAAAATTCTCGAAGAAGGTTCTGCTACGCAGAGCAAGGAAGAGATTACCACAATGGCCGCCCGGCAACAAAAGTTTATCCAAGGCTTGCAGGCCGCCTTGGTGCGTATCGAGAATAAGACCTACGGTGTATGTCGTGTGACCGGGAAGTTGATTCCTAAGGAGCGCCTGCGTGCCGTGCCGCATGCGACGTTGAGCATAGAGGCTAAACAAATGAAGAACCGGAAAGACTGATCCGGGTTTTGATTACACCGATGAAAACGACACGAATGCGCGCTCTTTTGGCCATAGCCGTCATGGTCTGTGTGTTGGCAGGTGACCAATTGCTTAAACTGTGGGTCAAGACCCACATGCGCCTCCATGAGGCCATCCGTGTCACAGATTGGTTTTACTTGTATTTTACGGAGAACAAAGGCATGGCTTTCGGTATGGATTTTATCGGAACCATGTTTTTGTCTACGTTTCGTATTGTGGTGGTGAGCGTGTTTATCTGGCTTTTGATTAAGGTGATACGCGGTCGCTATCCTATGGGCTTGTTGGTTTGCATGGCGTTGCTGGTAGCCGGAGCGGCAGGAAACATATTCGACAACTGTTTTTACGGATTAGTCTTCGATGAAAGCACGGCCTACGAAGTCGCCCATTTCGTTCCCTGGGGGCATGGCTATGGTCACTTCCTGACGGGCCATGTGGTCGATATGTTCTATTTTCCTCTTGTCGATACCTATTGGCCCGATTGGGTCCCGTTCGTGGGAGGAGAGCATTTTGTCTTTTTCAGCGCGATTTTTAATTTTGCCGATGCCGCCATTAGCTGTGGAGCCGTGGCTTTGTTGATTTTCTATCACAGGTATTTGTTAACTACCAAGCCGACCCGGAGATGAGACGCGGAGCGTGGATTTTATGGGTAGTCGTGTTGAGCGTCTTTTGTGCGTGTGAGACCCAAACACCGGAAGGCATTATTCCGTCAGACGAGATGGAAGACCTGCTTTACGACTATCATGTGGCCCAAGCTCTTGCCCGCCAGTCTGACAGTACGGCCTACCGTTATCGTCTGTATACCGAGGCGGTTTTTCGGAAATATGGAACGAATGAGGTTCAGTTCGACAGTACGATGAGGTGGTACACCCGCCATTCCGATCGTCTGTTCAAGATTTATCAGCGTGTCAATGCTCGACTTGTGGAGGCTGTCGGTTCGTCGGCTTCGGGAAGTATGCGTTCGCGTTACACCTCACTTTCCGCCAAAGGCGATACGGCAAATGTCTGGACTGGCGTGTCGCAGTGTCTCCTGACCCCTCAAGGGGGAAATAATGTCTATTCGTTTACCCAGGTAGCCGATACTTCCTATCATGCGGGCGACCGTCTGATGTGGCATTTCTTTGCCAATTGGGCATGCCGTGAGGGAGCGCGTTCCGCGCGGGTGGTTCTGGCCTTGACGTTCGATAACGATTCTGTTGTATATACGTCGCAGGCCATATACGGGGATGGCGAACAACGAATCAATGCGCCGCGGACTGACCTTCGGGTCAAGCGCGTGTCCGGATTTATCTACGTGACAGACACATGGAGCGCTTCGTTCAAGGTGTTGCATGTGTCAGACATCTCTTTGGTGCGTATGCATGTAAAAGAGACAGTCAAAGACACCGTGCCGGCCGCTTCTTCCGGTTCCGTTTCTCCCAGGCCGGTTAAGAACGGCGTGCCCGACAGCCTGCGGCCGTCCCGTCCTTCTGATAGCTTGAACGGAAGGCCACGCAGGCCCGGGTTGCACCGGATGCCTTTGCACGTCGAGACCCCTCCTCGCCGCCGCTTATGAACCGTCCGTCCCGTTTTGCAGTCAACCGACTTCATTTACCTGACGGACGGATACGGACGTGTCAGGTACTCGAAATCCGCGAGGATGGGCGCGTTGTGTTCTTCCCGTTGACCGAAGAACTTCCCTTTACCGAGTGGCGGGGAGGAGATTATTGGCTCAGTGAGGCGGATTTGAAGTCGGGTGCAGGAGGGCTGTGACGGGAAATCCTGATTTTTTTGTTGGCGTGCGCGGGGCGTTTGTGGGCGAAACCGGTTCCTCCTCCCGCGTCCCCCGATGGTCATGCGAAGACGTCGGAGCGGAAGACGAGAGGCCGGCGGCCGGGCGTGTGGATTGGGTTCCTTATCGTGTGTCCGTGCAGTGCCCGGGAGCAGAGGTATAACCGGGACGCGCATGCCGTGCTTCAAATCACTTTTTTATATCCATTGTCATGCCTCTGTCATGCGACAGACACAGCGAAATCCGATTTTGTACGCGTGAAAAGGATTAGAAAACTGTTTTTATGAGGGCCTTGTTTGTGGTCCAAGTGAAAGCCGTGGGCTTTTGATGCAGGCCATAGCCGTTGTCGCGTATGCAGAGAAAGGCGGGCCAAGAGGTGGCCGGGGTCTTGGCCGGGGGGGAAGTAGCAGTCACGTCATACCTCAGCACTTCTACGAGCAGGCCGGGGGCCTGTCCGGCGATTTTGAGAGTCCGGGTTTCATGCCCCCTGTCCGTAATTGTCGGCCTCCTTTGGGGCGAAGTGTTAAGCATAGTTCGCCCCCTCGGAGAAGGGGGTTGATACAGACCTTCCATCCCACAGAACAGCAGATGAATACTGACGCCGCAGGGGTGTCGAAGACGTCCAATTATGCTTAACCGCATGTGAAGTAACCGAAAGGGAGCGGAACCTGGTATATCCTGACATACAAAATCGTCCTCGAAGAGGGTGGACAACAGCAACGGTCCGCCCCCAGCCGCAATGCCTTCAAGCCGCCGTAAGGAGTACTGTATGGCGCTGACCGTACGACAACGGTGAGCCATGCTCACGGACAAGGGTCCGCTGCTGCATAACGGTTGGGACATTTCCTTTTTGTCAACGATAATGTCCTGTATTTCCTCACGTTCCGAAACAGGACATTAATGTAGACATAAGAGAAAGAAAAAGGCCATAACACGATTATAAATTTGCACCGTGAAATCCAAAAACAGAACACGGAAATGAAAGTATCTGA
Organism: uncultured Prevotella sp.; assembly: GCA_900553285.1. GTDB lineage: Bacteria > Bacteroidota > Bacteroidia > Bacteroidales > Bacteroidaceae > Alloprevotella. The sequence goes on along the minus strand of USCX01000013.1, from coordinate 5,049 downwards.
TCTAATGTCACTAATGCTGGCGGCTGTCGTCATGTCGGCATGCAACGCCAAGGACGACACCGAAAGTCGCCCTGCTGAGGCTGTCAAGGTGCAGACCATGCAGGCAAGCAGCGCTGACGCCGGCTTGCAGGGCCGTTATTCAGGCACCGTGGAGGAGGAGAGCGGCTCGCTGCTGAGCTTCGCCGCGGCCGGCACGATAAGCGGTGTGTACGTAAAAGAGGGCCAAAGCGTGGCCAAGGGCAGCCTCATCGCCACGCTCGACCCTACCCAGGCACGCAACATGCACAACGCCTCGAAGGCCGCGCTGGCGCAGGCCGAGGACGCATACCGGCGCATGAAGGAGCTTCATGCCAAGAACAGCCTGCCCGAAATAAAGTGGATTGAGGCGCAGACCACGCTCGAAGAGGCCCGCTCGGCCGAGCGCGTGGCGGCCAAGAGCCTGTCCGACTGCCGCTTGTACGCGCCGTTCGCAGGTGTGATATCGTCGAAGAACATGGAGAAGGGTCAGAACGTGGTGCCCGGCTCACCAGTGGCCAAGCTCGTAACGGTAGGCAGGCTGAAGGTAAAGATAGCCGTGCCGGAGAACGAAATATCGCAGATAGCCGTAGGACAACGGGCTACGGTAAGTGTAGCGGCGCTCGGCGGACAGCCAATGACGGGCACCGTTACCGAAAAAGGCGTCACGGCCGACCCCATGACGCGTGCCTACGACGTGAAGATAACGGTAAGTAACGACGGGCGCAAACTAATGCCAGGCATGGTGGCGGAAGTCAGTATTGACGGCAAGCAGGCCTCAACGGTGTGCGTGATACCCGCCCACATCGTGCAGATTGACGAGCACAACAACGAGTTTGTCTGGCTCGCGGTTGACGGTAAGGCTGTAAAGCGCGTAATCAAGTGCGGCGACTTCACCGCCGACGGAGTTGCCGTAATATCTGGACTTGCCGCCGGCGACAACATCATCTCCGCCGGACAGAACAGGGTAAGCAACGGAACTAAGATTTCAAGCAGACAAGCAGACGAGTGACAAGCAAACAAGTTATTTCCAGTAGACGGGTTGTGGGCAGACAAGCTGTAAGGCGAATCTTCTTGTCTGCATGTTACTCGTTGACTTAAAAATAGAATATGGAACAGAAGAAACGTAACTTCGTGGAATGGGCCATGCACTACCGGCAGATAGTCATACTCATCTTCACCTGCCTCGTGGCGTTCGGAATATACAGTCTGCCGGGCATGAAGAAGAATGAGTTTCCTGACTTCACGGTGCGCCAGGGCATTGTCGTTGCGGTAGCTCCCGGCGTGCCGTCGGACGAGATGGCCGAGCAGGTAACCAAGCCTTTGGAGAACTATATCTTTACATATAAAGAGGTGAAGAAGGCCAAGACATTCTCGAAAAGCCGAGACGGCATAACTTATATACAGGTGGAACTCAACGACGACGTCAACGATAAGGATGAGTTCTGGAGCAAATTCAAGCACGGCGTGGCCGACTTCAAGGCGCAGCTGCCGGCCAATGTGCTCGCCATAAAGGTAATGGACGACTTCGGTGACACCTCCGCGCTCCTGATAACGATGGAGAGCAAGGATAAGACCTACCGCGAGCTTAACGACTATATGGACGACCTGCAGGACAGCCTGCGCCGCATAGAGAGCGTAGGCCGCATGACCGTCAGCGGCATGCAGCACGAACAGATAGCCGTATATCTCGACAACGAGCGCCTTAGTCATTACGGACTGAGTGACAAGACGCTTACGCTCGCCCTGATACAGAAGGGCTTTACCACCAGCGGAGGCCGCGTAAAGACCGACGACTACGTTGAACCGCTGTACGTGGAGAAGTCGCTCAACTCGGTGTTCGACATCCAGCAGATGATTGTCTACGCCGACCCTAAGGGTAACAACGTGCGCCTGAAGGACGTGGCTGACGTGCGCAAGGAGTATCCCGAGCCCGACTCGTACATCACCAACAACGGAACGAAGTGCATACTCCTTAGCGTCGAAATGAAAAAAGGCAAGAACATCGTGGAAATGGGCAACGACATCGACAAGGTTGTGGCCAGCTTCCGTAACACGTTGCCCGAGGACGTAAACATCTACCGCATAACCGACCAGAGCAAGGTTGTGGCTGACAGCGTGTTCAATTTCCTGCGCGAGCTGGTTATTGCCATAGTGGCGGTGGTCATAGTAGTGATGTTGCTGCTGCCGGTTAGGGTCGCCCTCGTGGCCGCGTCGACCATTCCTATAACGATATTCATATCCCTCGGCCTGTTCAACGCATTCGGAATAGAGCTTAACACGGTGACGCTGGCCGTGCTGATAATGTCGCTCGGAATGATAGTGGACAACTCTATCGTCATAATCGACAACTACCTGGAGCTTCTTGGTGCGGGCGAATCGCGCTGGTACGCGTCAATCCAAAGCACCACTCACTTCTTCAAGTCAATCTTCTCGGCGACACTCGCCATCACGGTGACGTTCTTCCCGTTCCTTATTACGCTTACGGGCATGTTCAACGACTTCATCCGCTCGTTCCCTTGGGGCGTTACGATAGTGCTGTTCGTCTCGCTCCTGGTTGCCACGCTGCTCGTCCCGTTCATGCAGTTCTGGTTTATCCGCAAGCCGATGAAGCCCGGAAAGAGGGCAGACGGGCGCAAGCCATTCTCGTTTCTCGACTTACTGCAGAGGTCGTATGACAAGTTGCTTGACGTATGTTTTGCCCATCCCAAGGTTACTGTGGGCGCAGGCGTACTGTCAATAGCCGTCGGACTGCTGCTTATGCTGCGCGTTCCGTTGCAACTTATGCCTGCTGCCGACCGCAATCAGTTTGCCGTTGAAATATATACTCCTACCGGGACATCGCTCAAACGCACGTCGGAAGTGGCCGACAGCCTGGAACATCTGCTGCGCAAAGACGGCAGAGTAGTGTCCATTACGTCGTTCATGGGCTGCGCGTCGCCACGCTTCCACACGGCGTACGCACCCCAAATAGCGGGGACAAACTATGCCCAGTTTGTAGTAAACACTACCGGCGTGGAGGCTACCGAGGAGCTGCTTGACGAATATATGCCAAAATACGGCGACTACTTCCCCGGCGCGCGCGTAAGGTTCAAGCAGTTGAGTTACAGTCAGGCAGTATATCCCGTAGAGGTAAGGCTCAGCGGCGAGGACTATGGCAAGGTAAAGGCGCAAGCCGACAAGCTGTGCGACGCAATGAGGAATATGCCCAGACTGACGCAGGCACACACCGACTGTAACGAGCCTCTTGCCTCGGGCGACATCGTACTGCATGAGGACGAAGCATCGCGATTGGGCATAAGCAACCTCTCGATTGAGTCGACGCTTGCCATGCGCTACGGAAGCGGCATGCCAGTGGCTACTGTCTGGGAGGGAGACGACGCCATACCTGTGGTGCTGAAGGGCACTAAGGCCGAACGGGCGACCCACATTGACGTGGCCAACGAACGCATACCCGCCGCAGTAGGATTGGCAACCGTCCCGCTCAGGCAGGTAGCCGACGTCAAGCCTGCTTGGAAAGAGGGGCAGGTGGTACGCCGTAACGGAGTGTACACAGTCACCGTAGAGAGCGACATTACTCGCGAAACCAACGCCATGGCCATAACGGGCAAGGTAAAGGAGCTTGTGGCAAAGATGAATGTCCCTGCCGGGATAAGCGTAAACTACGGCGGCGAGGATGAGCAGACAGCCGAGACTTCGCCGAAAATTATCAGCGGACTGGCCTTCGCGGCGGCAATAATATTCTTCATCCTGTTGCTCCACTTCCGCAAAATCAGCATTGCGTTGCTTATCTTCGCGAGCCTTGCGCTCTGCCTGTTCGGCACTGCCGTCGGCATACTCATTCAGGGCGTAAACTTCAGTATAACGTGTGTTCTGGGCATTGTGAGCCTGATGGGCATTCTCGTGCGCAACGGAATAATAATGTTCGACTATGCCGAGGAACTTAGAGCTACCGGAGGAATGCACGCCGAAGAGGCCATTTACCACTCGGCCAAGCGCCGTATGCGACCGATATTCCTTACTTCCGCCGCAGCGTCGATGGGCGTGATACCGATGATTCTGGGCAAGAGCAGCCTGTGGATGCCCATGGGCACGGTGATATGTTACGGCACGCTGATAACCATGTTGTTCATCCTTACCGTGCTGCCGGCCGCCTACCTGCTGATGTTCCGCGGCACAACGGAGCGCAGGAAGCGCGTAGAGGCTGTTGAGAACGAATAAAACACTTCATTATAACATTAATATAACTTGTGATGAAAACAACTATATTGACATTGGCGCTTGCGCTGCTCTCCGTCTCGGCGGGGGCGCAACGCATCCTGTCGGCCGACGATTGCGTAAGCATGGCACTGGCTAACAACGTTAAGATGAAGAACTCCCACAACGACGTAGAGGCCGCCGAGGAAACCCGTAAGGAGGCATTTGCCAAATACTTCCCGTCGCTCAGTGCCGCGGGAGGCGGCTTTCTTTCAAGCAGTTCTCTGCTCCAGATGAATGTCGCGCCGGGTATGGGCATGGCATTGATGAAGAATGGGGTGGTAGGAGGTGTAACGGCGCAGATGCCGGTGTTTGCCGGAGGTCAGATGGTCAACTCGAACAAACTGGCCGAGATGAACGTGGAAGTAAGTAAACTGCGGCGCCGGCAGACAGAAAACGAGGTTAAGCTCACGGCCACTAATTACTTCTGGCAGATTGTAATGGTGAAGGAGAAGCTAAAGACGGTGCTCGCCGCCGAGCGGCAGCTGGCCGATTTTGCCAAGGATGCCGAGGCGATGGTTGCCGCGGGGGTATCAGACCGTAACGATCTGTTACAGGTGAAGTTGAAGCGCAACGAGAACCTGACCGACAGTATCAAGGCTGTCAACTTGCTTAACCTGTCGCGCAAGATGCTGGCGCAGTACGTCGGCCTGGACGGTGACAGCATAGATGTTGACGTTACGCTGGACGGCGGCATGCCAGAAGCGCCCGAAACTCTTTACCAAGTACCGTCAGAGGCTCTTCTGAACACCGCCGAATATGGCTTGTTGACGCAGA
>USCX01000012.1 GCA_900553285.1 uncultured Prevotella sp. | reverse complement strand
CCTATATTTTTCATATCTCAAAAAAAATAAGTACCTTCGCTAAGCCAAAATGATGAAACTGCGTTCTTTACGGTCGGAGCAGAAAGGATTTTCAAACAACTCCATACAACTGGAATGGGCAACGGATAGGTAGCAATTTTTTCGCTTAACTATTCAAAAAACGGCTTCAAAGCACACATTTACAAATGCGGAATAATGCTGCGTATCTCCCTGAAAGCCCAATAGTTTACATTATTCTTCCTAAATCCATCCGAAATCGGGCGAGTTTTTGTATCTTTGTTCCACGAAAATAGGATGCGGCCCGGGTGAGCCGACAGAAAAACAAGTTTTTCTTCGTCTCTCCGCTCGCCTTTGCGTATCTTTGCCTCTATGACAGAAATTAAACGCATCCAATGGGGATTTATCGGCTGTGGAGAAGTGACCGAGAAAAAGAGCGGTCCTGCTTTCGGCATGATACCCGGTTCGAAGGTGGTGGCCGTCATGAGCCGCAATAGGAACAAAGCGCGCTCATATGCCGAGCGCCACCACATTCCAAAATGGTACGACGACCCACAAGAACTCATAGACGACCCCGACGTCAACGCCATCTATATTGCCACCCCTCCATCTACACACGCCACCTATGCCATCATGGCCATGAAAGCGGGCAAACCGGTCTACGTGGAAAAACCTCTTGCATCCAACTACGAAGACTGCTGCCGCGTCAATCGCATCGCAGAGAAAACAGGCGTGCCCTGTTTCGTAGCCTACTACAGGCGCTATCTTCCTTACTTCCTCAAAGTAAAAGAACTGCTCCAACAAGAGGCCATCGGCCGCGTCATCAACGTACAAATCCGCTTTGCCGTCCCCCCACGCGACTTAGACTACAACCGGACGAACCTACCTTGGAGAGTGCAGCCGGACATCGCAGGAGGAGGCTATTTCTATGACCTCGCTCCCCATCAAATCGACATGATCCAGCAGTTCTTCGGGCTCATCACATCCGCCAAAGGCTACAAGGACAATCGCGGCGGCCTCTACGAGACCGAAGATACGGTAAGTGCCTGTTTCCAATTTGACTCCGGACTGCCAGGGTCCGGCTCGTGGTGCTTTGTCGCTCATGAATCAGCCAAAGAAGACCGCATCGAAATCATCGGTGATCGCGGAATACTCTGTTTCTCTGTATTCAACTACGACCCTATCCTGCTACAAACCGAACAAGGCCGGCAGGAAATCGTCGTCCCCAATCCGGAGCACGTCCAGCTACCGCTCATCCGCCTCGTCGTTGAACACCTGCAAGGACTTTCCATCTGTGAATGCGACAGCGTCAGCGCCACACCGGTCAATTGGGTCGTCGACCGTATTTTAGGTAAACTCTGAAAGCCCAATGCGCCGTCATACCATCCTGTCCGTTTTCCTGTCCATCGCAAGCATGGAAGCACAGGCCTCTTTCTGCCCACCGCCCACAACCGACGGAAACACGACCCCGCTTTGCGTGACTGACGAAAAAAGCCCAAGGCGCAAGAGCCTCATCAAACGCTTTTTTCAGGAATTCGACAATTTTGACACGACCTACGTCAAGCCCAACGAGTACACGTTCACGGCGATGCTGCAGTCCACCGAATCGTACCAAAGTTACAAACTGACCGGATTCAGGCCCGACGGGGCGGACCAAAGCCTCACCATGAGCCCGAACCCCACGTTTAAGCTGGGCCCCTACTTCGGTTGGAAATGGATTTTCCTCGGTTATACATTTGAAATCAGCCGCATGGGCCACCCCCAGAAACGTCAGGAATTCAACCTGAGCCTATACAGCGCCATGCTGGGTTGCGACCTGCTCTATATCCGGAACGACGGGGATTTCCGCATTCGCAGGGCTGTCGGATTCGACGGCGTACCGGAGACAGCTTACGCCCATCAGGACTTCCAAGGCCTCACCACGACCACGGCCGGCCTCAACGTATATTACATCTTCAACCATCGTCGTTTCTCCTATCCCGCAGCATACAGCCAGACCACCGTGCAACGGCGCAGCAGCGGTTCGTGGAAAGTAGGATTCCAATACTGCCGCCACAAGCTCAGACTCAGCCCCGAACTGCTCCCACTGCCCATTCAAGACAACCTGTCTGAGCAACTCCGCATCAACGAGATAATTTACAACGATTACAGCGTAAACGTCGGTTACGCATACAATTGGGTTTTTGCCCGTAACTTCCTGCTTGCGGCCTCCGCCTCTCCTGCCATGGGCTTCAAGCAATCCGTGGGCGAAAACGGACGTGAACGCCTTTTCCGCTTCCAAAACATCAACTTCGACGTTATCACACGCTTAGGCCTCGTCTGGAACAACGCCAAATGGTTCGCCGGCGCTTCCCTCATCAGTCACATGTACACCTACCGCAAGCGGCAATTCTCACTGACTAACACGTTCGCCTATGCCAACATTTACGTAGGATTCTGCTTCCACAAGAAAAAAGCGAAGCGGCCTGCCCGCCAATAAAGAGCCGTATAGGAACACATACCTGGCGGCCCGGTTATTCCAATACCTTCTTATAGAATTCAGCCTTCCACTCCACCGGACGGGGATAGGCGCGCGATGACGAAGGCATCCGCCACACGGTCACCTTCCTCCCGGAAAATTCTGCATCCACGCTCTTTCCCACCGCCAAAGCGGGGCAGCCCACAATAGCCTGCAACGTCTCGGCCGACTTTTGCCCCGTGGCCACCAACGTCCGACACTGCGGCATTTTCTCCAATAAGGCGGCGACGTCTGTCGGTCGCGTAATCTCCAAGAAATTATCAGAGGCATTGCCTTTCAAACGAATAACTTCCTCCGCCGTATCATAGAGAGCGAAACCATATTCGCGGCAAAATGTCTCTATCTTCTCCTTATCAAAACGTTTCTCGCCTGACACGACGAAATGGTCTTTGTCGCCCGCCACGATATAGCCCCAAATCCGCCAAAAATCGTTGTTCCAATTCGGATAGAAGAAGTCCATGCACCAACGTTTCCGCGGAGGAGGAAAACTTCCCAAAAACAGGAACCGTGCGTTCGCAGGCAAGAAGGGTTCCAACGGATGTCGCTCTTTTTCCATATATTCTCACACTTTTTTGTCACATTATCCCCAAACAGGCGTTCGCTGGCCTACCTCGTCGAGACACGGCCAATCCAAAAATCGACATACTGCCGGGCCACCTTCACATAGTCATGATGACGATTTACGTAAGCCACGCTTTGTGCGGACAGTTCCGGAATGCGCTCGGGATGCAAGACCAAGTTTTCAAGTTTCCTGAACACATCCTCTTCAAAAGGTCTCACATTCACAATCGGACGCAGCGTGCTTTCGCGCAGGATTTCATAGTTCTCAGGCTCTCCGCCCCCTACGACCACAAGCCCCTTGGCCATGGCCAAAAGGGCGTTCATGGCCGGTGTATAGGAATAAAGCTGGTCCAACAGCACGTCGGAATGATTCATCATATTCTGGTATTCAGCAAACGGGACGGACTCGGCTACGCGCATGGTACACCGGTCGGGATACGCCTCCACGACACGTTTCAACGCCCGCAACATCACATCTGTCCCTTTGATCACACTGCGATGCCGCTGTATGCCGATGAAGAAATTCACTTTCCGGTCCGTTTTAAGGGCTTTGGGCTGAATGGCATTCGGATTGACAGGGAACGGGATGAACGTGAGCTTGTCCGGGAAATACGGACAGTAAGATACGTAATACTCATACAAGCCCGCGACGATACCGTCACAGGTTTCTGCCATTTCGCGGTTTACCCTTTCTTTGGCCGACCCAATCCAATCCTTCTCTATCTGCCGCGTGAACTCGTTTTCACATTTCCTGCCGAACTGGCAGAATTCAGAATAGCGGAACGTTTGGGCCTGCGTACAGGCACGCGCCCAATAATAATCGTTGCCGAAAGCGCCGAGAAAGACCTTCCCGTTATTCCGCCTCAAATAATGATAAACCCAATCGCACTTTTCAACTTTCAGTTCAAGGAAGCAGGGATTAATCAATTGAACGACATCATATCCCCGCAGACGGGGCAGATAACGAAACAGATTCCACAGATACGACACGCCCCCCCACGCTCCTCCATGGCGCGGCAGACAGATGTCACAGGCATAATGTTTCCAGTAATCGCCGTTGGACAGCACACAGACTTCATGCCCTAACACCCGGAGACCTTCTGCCAGCGTCCAATGCACGTTGCTGTATTCACCCAACAAGAGAATCTTCATGTGTCTTTCCTGCTTCTTATTTGATCCATCTTCTTCAACAGCCACAAGCCCGGGCGTGTTCCTGAAAGCCCTCGGAACGCACGGTAATACCACGAATACGCCCGCTGGGGCAAGGGCCACAACCCGGCACTCCGGAGGTCGTCCAGTTCCCTGCGGACAACACGTTGCGAGGCGCCGGCACGGAACAAATTAATCACGTAATCCACGGTCAGAAAAGCGACTTTCCGTTCCAATCCCTCCCGCTGCACGCCGCTCAATGTCGCATCCGCACGACATTTGTCTGCCAGCCGCCGCAACACTTCCTTGAAATCCGTCAGCCGCCGGTCCACGTGCCGCCGGTCCTTTGTCATAATGATGGAACCCGGACGACGGTAGTATGCATACGCCACGACAGGCAGGCAGACCAGTCGGCCCGCCTGCAAATAAAGAAGCGCGTTGAACTCCTCGTCTTCGTGGTAAATGCCCGTGGTAAACCGGATATGGAACCGATTGGCCAATTGGCGGCGGAAAACATACAACCAGGGACAACCGGACAGGTTTCGCTTGCTCATGAATTCTGCACCCGAACTGAACTCCTCGCCCCTGCGCGACAGTGATTTTCCTGCCGGAGTACGCTCTCTCGAACCTGTCGTCTGAAAGTCAAGGCACACGATATCATATATCTCATGACGGAGTACGGGCGCGTAGCGTGCGACAACCCCATCAAACAAATAATCGTCTGCGTCAACAAACTGGACATACGTTCCGCGCGCCGCATCGAGGCCCGCATTCCGCGCCGCCCCGGGCCCGCCATGCGCACACGTTATATACCGGATAGAGGCATCATAAGACGGCAAAAGAGACTGAGGCGACAAGGCAGAACCGTCGTCGACAATCAGGATTTCGTAATCCGCAGGCCCGATTCCCTGACCGACGATGCTGTCCACACAACGTCTCAACAAATCAGCGTCAACGTTATAGCAAGGCGTCACGATGCTTAGCAACGGAGCCCCACCGGAGAAAGTCTGCTCAGAACTTACGGGCATAAAGCTGGCAATGAAACGACAAACCGCAGCAAACAAGAGGAAGATTCTTTATCTTGACTTTTGACGGCACCTGCAACTGCATCAAATCATGCCACGACAACGAAACTCCCCGCAGTTTTCTAAGGGCCAGACTGTTATATTCATCTTTCCGGCCGGAGGCGCGCATTAGTTCTATCAGTATGTTCACCATCATCAGATACATCACGGCCCCACCGCCATCGCAACCATTCAAGGACCGCACTTTCTGATAAAGAGACCAGAAGGCATCCATGCGGTCGCGCAATGTCCGGACAGACGAAAGCCCCGTAATGGAGTCGGCACGGAAGCGATAATAATACAATCCGGCATCGGAGAGCTGGACGCCTCTCACTCTGTCCAATATCTCCGGAAAGACAAACACATCCTCAAAATGACGTCCCTCGGGATAGCGGACGTCCCTGAACAAAGAGCGGCGATAGATTTTGTTCCACGCATAGGCGTACAGGAAACGCCGGGTGTTCACCCAGTCTATCCACACTTCGTCACTTCCTCTCACGAGGCGCTGCCCGGGTGACCAGACATGCTGACGGGGGGAATCGTAATATACATAAACAGGAAACTCCACCACGTCTATCTCCTCATCCGCACACAACAGTTTCATGTTGGCGGCATACGTATCGGGGGCAAGGAAATCATCCGAATCGACAAAAGTGACCCATTTTCCCGTGGCTACGTCCAAACCCGAATTGCGCGCAGCGCTCAATCCTCCGTTCGGACGATGGAGGACGCGGACACGCCCATCGTCTCGGGCATACGCGTCGCAAATTGCCCCGCATCCGTCCGGAGAGCCGTCGTCGACAAGAATCAATTCATAATCAGCGAAGGTCTGGGCAAGAATACTATCGATGCATTCCCGGAGATAGGCTTCTGTCTTGAAGACCGGAACGATGATGCTCAACTGAGGCGTTCTCTGCATGCCGAAGTGTAAAAATCAATGGGGCAAAGATAGTATTTTTCTCGCAGAATGCTTACTTTCGCGTAAGAAAGAGGCACAAAGCCTTCACTAACCGCTTCACAACCGGCCCGACATGCCCCATAAAGTCTCCATATTAGTCGCTGCGTACAACACCGAAGGCTACATCGCACAATGCCTGGACTCGCTCACCCACCAGACACTACGAGACATACAGATTATCTGTATCGACGACGCATCGACAGACCACACACCTCACATCATAGAGCGCTATGCCCGACAGGATGCGCGCATCCTGCTGCTTCGCCACACCACCAACAAAGGACAAGCCTGCGCCCGAAACTACGGCCTGACACGGGCAGACGGCGAATTTGTGACCATGGTGGACAGCGACGACTGGCTGGCCCCCGACGCCCTGGCCCGGGCCTACACCGCGGCAACCATCACGCCGGATACCGACGCGGCCCTTTTCAAACTCATTTATTATTATCAGTCCTCGGGGCACTACGTCCCATATCCCCACACCGCCACCGGCGACTGCTTCACCGGGCGCGAAGCCTTCCGCCTCAGCATGAACTGGACACTGCACGGGCTTTACCTCGTCCGGCGTGAAATCCACCAACGATATCCGTTCGACGACAGTTGCCGACTTTATAGCGACGACAACACAACGCGAATCCACTTTCTCCATTGCCGGAAAGTGCGGCTGTCCGATGGTCAGTACTATTACCGGCAACACGACAAGTCGACCACCCGGCGGTGCAGCATCCGCTACTTCGACCGTCTGGACGCCGCACTGAGCATGAAAAAGCAGTTGCGCGGCGAAAACGTGGACGAGGACATCATGAGGCTACAAGAAACCCACCGCTGGTGCCTCATCGTAGAGGCTTACGGATACTGGCGACGCCACCTTTCGGCGTTCGGACCCGACGAGAACCGGCTGATCAGACAGAAAATCCGCGCGCACTGGGCAGACACGGAACTGCACCTTGTCGACAGGAAAACACTGCATAAGTTCGGCTACATCCCCTTCCGCCGCTCCTTTCCCCTGTTCTGCATCGAAGCCGGGCTCTACGGCCGGCTCCAACGGGTGGTCCACCGCCTGAAAGGCCTGCCCGCGCGTTGAGGCATCCCGTCAGCCGCGCACGGAAACCTGCCGGCGTCTCCGTCATTCCCAGGACGCCGACAGAATTTTCTGGGACGCCGCCCGTTTTCATGGGTAGGCGACTAAGTTTTACGGGCCGGCAGCGGGAAGCATGAAATTCTGTTAACAAAAAACAACATACCCGTCCTCGTTCATTTCGTCGTTCTTCTCTAAATTTGGCACAGAGAGAAAGAAAGGCACACTAACCTCCTCACATCTACACTATGAAACACACAAACTTCAAACAACGCCTGCGCTGCGCCATGCCGCACAGCCTCGCAAAAAGCGTCCTGCCAGTCTGCCTGATGGCCGCCCTGTTCGCGCCACACACGCCGGCCCGCGCCCGAAGCGAAGCGGCAACACCGTGGACCGTCGAAGAAAAGCTCTACGCTTACAGCAAGTTCTGGATGGAAGCCCGGCGGAATTTCGTCTACATGTACAAGGTCGGCAACGAGCGCTGGGACTCACTCTACCGAGCCATGCTGCCGCAGGTGATGAAAAGCCCGGACGACATCGACTTCATCCATCTGATGCAACGCTTCTGTGCCTTCCTCGAAGACGGTCACACCATGATATACCACGACTCGTCACATTTCAACCGTAATGTCACGACCAACTACTTCCTCAACGGCATCACGCTATGGATCAAACGGGTGGAGGGCCATCCTATCGTGGTGGGCATAGACTCAGACCATGCCGGTGAAATCCCGCTCGGCTCCGAAGTGGTGGCCGTCGACAGCATCCCGGCCGACGAATACCTGCGGACGAACAAAATGCCATACATCCCGGCGTCCGCGCCCCATGTGAGACTGGAACGGGCCACCGCGTTCATGCTTCAAGCGCTGGAAGGCACCACGCGCGACGTGACCTTCCGCGTCGGGAAAGAACTGAAAACCCTGCGGCTGACCAACGGCAGCGGAGCGCCTTACAGCCCGGCCGTTTCGCTCCCCGGCCTCGCATGGTGCGACAAGAGGGTCGGCTTTGAACACACGTGGCCCAGGAAAGACATTGCGTACATCCGCATCGGCACCCTCAATGACGACAAAATCCTAAGACGCCTCGACGAAGTGTTCCCCGAAATCAGAAAGCGGGCCAAAGTAGTCATCATCGACCTGCGGAACAACGGGGGCGGCAATTCGAGCCGTGGCGCATATATCATCTCGCACTTCACGCCCAAAAACCACCTCGACGGCTCACGCTGGTTTACGCGATGCTACTTGCCGGCCTATGCCTCGTGGGGCGGGAAAAGCCCGTCCCGGCCCGACGGCCTGCAACCGCAGGACACGGTGGGCAACGAATACCAGAAGAAATGCTACCTCCATGCCCACGACCTGGCCATGTATGACGGCGGGGCGATGACAGCCAATTTCGCGGCAAGCCACCCCTACACTGAAATCCCCGTGGCCGTACTGACGAACAGCAACACAGCCTCAGCGTGCGAGGACTTCCTGATCTATGCCGACCAACTGCCTAACTTCTTCCAGGTGGGCGAACCCACCAACGGAAGCACGGGCAATCCCATTTTCATAGACCTCATCCCGGGGCTCTCCTGCCAGATATGCACGAAGAAAGACACTTATCCAGACGGGCGCGAATTTGTGGGCAAAGGCATCGAACCGGACATTCTGGTGCCCGTCACGCTGGAATCAGTCCGCCAAAATAAAGACATCCAGCTGGAAGCCGCCTTGAAAGAACTCGGGAAACGCATTCATTAAGCCGCCGGCGGCCCTTTGCACTAAGGAGAAGCAAAGGGCCGCCATGTGTAAAACGGCACGCGCGGAAGACTAAAAAAACAAAATAGTCCCCCGGATGTGCGGCAGATTACGCAGAAACTTGTAAATTTGCGTGCAATAAAATTACTACCCTCATGAGATCATTTATTGCTGACAAAATTGTGATGGACGGTTTAACCTTCGACGACGTCCTTCTGGTTCCTGCTTATTCCGAAGTCCTTCCGCGTACAGTGACGCTCACTACACGATTCTCGCGGCACATCGAACTGAAAGTGCCATTCGTTACGGCCGCCATGGACACCGTCACCGAAGCGCCTATGGCTATTGCCATCGCCCGCGAAGGCGGAATCGGCGTCATCCACAAGAACATGTCAATCGAAGAACAAGCCAGACAGGTAGCCATCGTCAAGCGTGCTGAAAACGGCATGATCTATGACCCCGTCACCATCCAAAGAGGCAAGACTGTTCGCGACGCACTCCAGTTGATGAGTGAATACCACATCGGCGGCATCCCCGTAGTAGACGACGACCGTAAATTGGTTGGCATTGTGACTAACCGCGATTTACGTTTCGAGCGTGACATGGAGAAACACATCGATGAGGTCATGACGAGCGAACACCTCGTGACCACTACTCAGCAAACGGATCTGGCAGCTGCCTCACAGATTTTGCAGGAAAACAAGATTGAAAAACTCCCGGTAGTAGATCGTGAGGGACGATTGGTAGGACTTATTACCTATAAGGACATTACGAAGGCCAAAGATAAACCCATGGCCTGCAAAGACGAAAAGGGCCGACTTCGTGTCGCCGCCGGCGTGGGCGTCACCAACGACACCCTGCAACGCATGGAAGCCCTCATCAAAGCGGGTGTAGACGCCATTGTCATCGACACAGCACATGGGCATTCGAAATTCGTAATCGAAAAACTGCGCGAAGCCAAATCCAGCTTCAAAGACGTTGACATCGTGGTCGGAAACGTCGCCACAGGCGATGCGGCCAAGATGCTTGCCGAAGCAGGCGCCGACGCCATAAAAGTGGGCATTGGCCCGGGCTCCATCTGCACGACACGGGTTGTCGCCGGTGTCGGTGTACCTCAACTCTCAGCCATCTACGACGTTTCGCGCGCCCTTGAAGGAACGGGCATTCCCCTCATCGCCGACGGTGGCCTGCGCTACTCAGGCGACATTGTCAAAGCGCTGGCCGCAGGCGGCGACTGTGTGATGGTGGGCTCACTCGTGGCAGGTACGGAAGAATCGCCGGGCGAAACAATTATCTTCAACGGTCGCAAATTCAAGACGTACCGAGGCATGGGGTCACTTGAAGCCATGGAAAACGGCTCAAAAGACCGCTATTTCCAATCGTCCGTCGTCGACGCAAAAAAACTTGTTCCCGAAGGCATCGCTGGCCGCGTTCCTTATAAAGGTGCCGTTCAGGAAGTCATCTACCAGCTCGTCGGAGGTCTGCGCTCCGGCATGGGCTACTGCGGCGCCGCCACAATCGAGGCACTCCATAACGCAAAGTTCACCCGCATCACAAACGCCGGCGTGCTCGAAAGCCACCCACACGACATCACAATCACCAGCGAGGCTCCCAATTACAGCCGTCCTGAATAAATCAACGAACCTCTCACTTATGAAGAAAATACTTGGCCTCATCGCCTTATGCCTTGCCTGCTCCTACGGGGCAGGCAAAAATATAGACGACCCTGTTCTCTTGGAAATCAACGGCAAGAAAATCACACGGTCGGAGTTTGAGTACTCATTCAACAAGAACCACGATGCTCAAAACAAAGCGGACAATCCAAGCCTCAGCGACTACGTGGACATGTTCATCAACTACAAACTAAAAGTGGAGGATGCCTTAGCCGCCAAGCTGGACACCACAAAATCATTCCGCAAGGAGTTTGAGAATTACCGAGACATGCAGTTAACGCCCCTGTTGGTGGACACTGTCTATATCGACTCCGTTGCCCACAGCTATTACAACACCCTCATCAAACGTATGGAGGGGAAGGACCTTATCCATCCGGCCCACATATTCCTCCTAATTCCTCAGAACGCAACCGACAGTTTAAGGGCTCAGAAGAAACAACGCATTGACTCGATAGCCAATCTGCTCAAAAGCGGTGCAAACTTTGCTACGCTGGCCCAACAGTATTCAGAGGATAAAGGTTCGGCGGCAAAAGGCGGACAGCTGCCATGGATAGGCCCTCACTCCACTATCAAGGAATTTGAAGATGCTGCCTATGCCCTGAAAGACGGCGAGACCTCACAACCTATCGAGACTCCCATCGGTTTCCACATTATCCGCATGAACGGCAGACGCCCGATTGGAACATACGACCAACTGAAACCGACCATAGTTCAGGCTCTTAAACGCCAGGACATAGAAGAAAAATCAGGCGAACACACAATTCAAAAAATCATCCAGGCATCCAACGGACGCCTGACGCGCGATATGGTCATCGATAGTATTTATCAAAAGGCCTTAGCCGACAACCCGAACCTAAAATACTTGGTTCAGGAATACTACGACGGCCTTCTTCTCTACGACATCAGTAAAAGGAAAATATGGGATAAAGCCGCACAAGACTCCGTGGGGCTCGGAAAATTCTTTAAGAAAAACAAGAAAAAGTACAAGTGGACCGAACCACGTTTCAAGGGATTCCTATTCTATGCCACGGACGAGAACTTGATTGCGCCCGTTCGCAAGATGCTCGGAAAGATAAAAGACAACACTTGGTTCGACGCGGTTAATAAAGCATTTAACACCGATTCCACCCAACGTGTCAACGTATTGATTCCCCGCTACTATAAAAAAGGGGATAACAAATACGTTGATGAGCTCGTATTCGACGGCCCCAAGGCTGAGCGCCCAAGTGAATACGAATACGTAGGAGTTGCAGGCCAAAAGCTCAAACAACCAAAGACTCTCAACGACGTACGAGGCGAAGTTCTTAGCGATTACCAGGAGGATCTTGAAGAAAAATGGATTGAAAGCCTTAGGAAGCAATACTCGTTCAACGTGAGCCAGGACATTCTGAAAACGGTAAATAATCATCCATGATGCATATACGAGAATTGGGCTTCGCCCTCATCACAGGGGCGCTGCTGTGCATGCCAGGAAAAGCTCAGAACAACATCGTAGACGAAGTTATATGGGTGGTAGGCGACGACCCCATATTGCGCTCGGACGTAGAAGCCGAACGACTCAATGCAGAACTGAGTGGCCAACAATTCGATGGCAACCCATTCTGCCGGATAGCCGAGATGATTGCTGTGCAGAAATTGTTCTTGCACCAATCAGAAATAGACAGTATCGAGGTTACGGATGGCGAGGTCCTGTCTGAGGTCACCTTCCGCGAGAATCAATACTTACAGAATTTCGGTTCGACGGAACGCATTGAACAGTTCACGAAAAAGACTATGCGCCAACTCCGAGAGATGTGGAAAGAGCCTGCACGCAATAACCTGCTCATCCAACGTATGCAGCAGAAAATCGTAGAGAACGTCAAGGTGACACCAGCCGAAGTCCGTCAATACTATAAAGATGTACCCGAAGACAGTCTTCCCCTTGTTCCTACACAAGTCGAAGTACAAATCATCACTCAAACTCCCGACGTTCCGCGAAAAGAAATCGAACGCGTCGAGAACCAACTGCGCGAATACGCCCGACGCGTCAACGAGGGGGAAACTGAATTTTCAACCTTGGCCATGCTCTATTCGCAAGACAGAAGCGCCCGCAACGGAGGCGAACTCGGCTACATGAACCGTACGGCACTTGCACCGGAATTTGCCAACGTGGCTTTCAGCTTGACAGATCCCAAGAAAGTCTCAAAAATCGTCAAGACTGAATACGGTTACCACATCATACAACTGATTGGAAGGCAAGGCGACAAAGTGAATGTCCGCCACATTCTGCTCAAGCCAGAGGTACCACAAAGCGAAATTGACAAAGCAATGCTTCGCTTAGACTCGATTTCGAACGACCTGCGCGAAGGGAAATTTACGTTTGACGAAGCAGCAGCTTTCCTCTCCGACGACAAAGATACACGCAACAACCATGGCATCATGGTCAATGTCGATCAAGAAATGGGAGCACGGACATCGCGTTTCGAAATGCAGGACCTGCCGCAGGACGTCGCAAAAGTGGTCGACACCCTCAAAACAGGTGCGATTTCTCAGCCATTCACGCTCATCAAAAACGGCGGACAGAAAGTATGTGCCATCGTTAAAGTAAAAAACCGCATCGAACGCCACCATGCTAATATGCAGGAAGACTTCCAATTGCTCAAAGACCAAGTCTTAGCCAAGCGTCGCGAAGAACGCATCGAGCAATGGATTAAAGACAAAATCAAAACGACATACGTCAGGATGAACCCTGAGGTAGCCGATTGCGACCTGAAGTATTCCGAATGGACTAAATAACAAAAGACATCAACGTGATTGACAATCACCGCCTCTATCTTATATTGGCTTGGATAGGAATGTGCTTTCTTCTTATCCAAGCCAGTGCTTTCTCGCAGGAACGAAGGCCGCACGCACCAAGCAAGGATATCGTAGAGCTCATCCACTCTGACAACTTGCGCCATAATCAGTTTCTCAACCCAGACGCACGCATTCTGACAGGCAACGTGCATTTATTCCATAACGGCATCCAAATGTATTGCGACAGCGCCTACCAATACGAAACGACCAATTCGGTTGAAGCGTTCGGACACGTTAAAATCATCCAAGGGGACACCCTCTCCCTGCACGGCGATTACCTCTACTATGACGGCAACACGCAACTGGCACAAGTGCGAAAGAACGTCGTCATGAAGCACCGCGAGTCCACACTTTATACTGACAGCCTGAACTACGACCGCCTCTACAACATAGGTTACTTTTTCGAAGGCGGCAAACTGGTCGACGGCGACAACGTATTGACGTCAGACTGGGGGGAGTACTTCCTTCACACAAAAGAAGCCCTATTCAACTACAACGTTCACCTGACCAATCCTAAATTTGACCTCAAATCAGATACACTACACTACAACACACAGACTAAATGGGCTGAGGTGCTCGGTCCTTCCAACATCAAAGACAAAGAGAACAACATCTACACAGAACATGCCTTCTACAACACGACTTCTGAAAACGTACGCCTGATGGATCGCTCGGTTGTGGCCAATAAGAACAGCCGTCAAATGGTGGGCGACAGCATATCGTACGACAAGACCAGCGGCATGATGAAAGCTTTCGGCAACGTAATCTACGACGATAAGGCGAACAAAAATGTACTCACAGGAGAATACTGCCAATACAACGAGCTGACGGGACAAGCCTACGCCACAGACAGCGCCCTGCTCAAAGACTATTCCAATTTGAAGGATACCCTATTCGTTCATGCCGACACGCTTCGTCTCTACACCTACAACATGGATACGGACTCTGTCTATCGCGTTTTGCACGGATACTTCCATGTGCGGGCCTACCGCTCCGACGTTCAAGCGGTGTGCGACTCCCTTGTGTACAATACCGGCGTACACCGAATGGCCATGTACCGGGACCCCATCGTCTGGAATAATAAGCAACAGCTCTTAGGCGAAGAAATCTACATATTCCTCAATGACTCCACCATCGACAGCGTACGCGTTGAAAACCAAGCCCTGCTTGTGGAACAGCTGGACAGCATCCACTACAACCAAGTGACCAGCCAAATCATGAAGTCCTATTTCCGAAATGGAGAAATATACGAAAACATGGCGGAGGGAAACGTTTACGTCACCTACTACCCGCTCAACGAAGACAGCACACTCATCGGACTGAACTATACGGAAACAAGTTTGTTGCGGATGTTCATGGAAAACCGGAAACTCAAAAAGATATGGACTCCAGAAGCAACAGGCACCTTCTATGATGTCTCCATCATTCCCGACAGCAAACTCAGGCTCGAAAACTTCGCGTGGTTCGACTACATCCGACCACGCGACAAACATGACCTGTTCGAATGGCGGCCCAAAGCAGCCGGAACGGCCCTGAAAAAACAAATCCGCCGCGAAGCGCCACTCCAAACCTTAGAAAAGAAATAGCCTCTCTGCATATGAAAGAAGGAATTATTCATCTTTTGCCCGACACGGTGGCCAACCAAATCGCGGCCGGCGAAGTCATACAGCGTCCGGCATCCGTCATCAAGGAGTTGGTGGAGAATTCTATTGATGCCGGCGCTACACTCATCCAAGTCTGGATAATCAACGCTGGAAAAACCAGCATACAGGTTGTCGACAACGGTTCCGGATTACAGGAAACAGATGCACGCTTAGCATTCGAACGTCACGCCACTTCAAAAATACGTGAAGCCAGCGACCTCTATGCTCTGCACACCATGGGATTCAGAGGGGAGGCGCTCCCGTCCATCGCGGCCGTAGCGCAAGTCGAACTCAAAACACGGACGGCGGATGAGGAATTAGGCACACATCTGGTCATCGAAGGGTCAAAAATCATCACACAAGAGCCCATTTCGTGTCCTGTCGGGGCTAATTTCACAGTAAAGAACCTCTTCTTCAACCTCCCTGCCCGGCGAAAATTCTTAAAGACCAACCAGACCGAACTAAACAACATTCTAAACGAGTTCGAACGTATCGCGTTGGCCAATCCGGGTGTCAGCATGCAACTTTACAACGAAAATGCCTGTCTACTGAACTTGCCGGCGGGCAAACTCCGCCAACGCATACTCGGTCTCTTCGGAAAGAAATTAGACCAGAACCTCATACCCATCCATGTCGACACCTGCCTCGCCAAGATAAACGGTTTCATCGGCACACCGGAAAGCGCCCGAAAAAAAGGAGCACAGCAGTTCTTCTTTGTCAACGGCCGCTACATGCGCCACCCGTATTTCACACGGGCCATTCTCTCAGCTTACGACCGTCTCATTCCTGAAGGTGAAAACATTCCCTTCTTCATCGACATCCAAGTTGACCCCGCACGCATCGATGTCAACATCCATCCGACAAAGACTGAGATTAAGTTTGAAGACGACCAAGAAATATGGCAAATCATTGTAGCAGGCGTGAGGGAAGCGCTCGGCAAATTTTCAGCCGTTCCGACTATCGACTTTGACGTAAGTTTCCGTCCCGACATTCCGGCCTTCACGGACGACAAACAGCGCATGCCGCCCGAAATCACGGTTGACAAGAACTTCAATCCCTTTCACACGCCGGCCAGCCATGCCAGCCAGCGTCCGGCTGGGGACGGGGCCACAGACTGGCAGGACGTATATGAGACTCTGCTTAACGGAAAGACACAAGAAGAAACCGGTCAAAAGGAAACAGACGAAGCCGCACCCCCTCAGCGTACCATCTTCGACGAAGCGCAACCTGACTGGGAAAGCAGAGGCTCCGACTTCTTCCAACTCAAAGGGCGTTTTATCCTCTCATCGGTTAAATCGGGCCTTATGCTCATCGACCAGCATCGCGCCCACGTCCGCGTTCTCTACGAGACATACAGGCGGAACATCGAAACCAAACACGGTCTGTCGCAAGGCGTGCTGTTCCCACAAATGCTTCAACTTCCTCTCGCGCAAGCCAAGTTGCTGGCAGACATTCACGAACAACTGAAATATATCGGTTTCGACCTCTCGCCGATGGGACACGGCAGCTACGCCATAAACGGCGTACCCTCCGGCACAGAAGGGCTCGACCCCATAAAACTCTTACAAAACATATTAGAAGAAGTCGCACACGGGAACAGCAAGAACCTCGGACAAGAAATCTATCATACCCTCGCGTTTGCATTGGCCAAAAAGGCAGCAATTCCCGTCGGGCAGGCGATGGATAATCCGGAAATGCTGAATTTAGTCGAACAATTGTTTGCTTGCGAAACACCTAACTACACCCCTGACGGGAAAGCCATCATCATCATTATTCCGCAGGAAAACATCGATCGCCTGTTCAGTTAAAAACAAGATTTCGAAAGGCGTATTCAAGCTACTTTCCAGCCTCATTTCCTCTCTTTCACTCCCCCTAAAACATACGTCTTCTACTCATACGACAGAAAGGCAGATTCCCTTTTGGAGAGGAATCTGCCTTTCTGTCGTATGAATACCGTTCTTTCTAATCTTACAGGATGCCCTGCGCCATCATGGCACGAGCCACTTTCATGAATCCGGCTACGTTGGCACCACGCACGTAGTTGACAAAACCGTCAGACTGCGTACCGAATTTCACACACTGCTCGTGAATGCTCTGCATGATCTGATGCAAGCGCTGGTCAACCTCTTCCTTGGTCCAACTGAGTTTCTGCGCATTCTGCGTCATTTCCAGTCCCGAAACCGATACCCCGCCAGCATTGGCCGCCTTGCCCGGAGCATACAGGATTTTAGCTTCGAGGAAAGCATCGACTGCCTCTGGCGTAGAAGGCATGTTGGCGCCTTCGCTCACGGCGATGCATCCGTTGGCCAACAGCGTCTTGGCGTCGTCGCCTGTCAGTTCGTTCTGGGTTGCACTCGGCATGGCGATGTCGCACTTCTCTCCCCAAGGACGGGCACCGGCCACGTATTTCACTCCATATTTCTCTGCATATTCCCGAATGCGGCCGCGGTAGAGATTTTTCAGCTCCATGATATAATCAAGTTTTTCGCGGTCGATGCCGTCCGGGTCGTAAATATATCCGTCAGAGTCAGACATCGTCACCACCTTGGCGCCCAATTCGATAAGTTTCTCCACAGTGTACTGTGCCACATTGCCCGAACCGGAAATCGTTACCACTTTGCCTTTGATGTCTATTCCGCGCGTCTTCAACATTTCGAGCAAGAAATAAACGTTACCGTATCCCGTAGCCTCGGGACGGATGAGCGAGCCGCCGAATTCGAGTCCCTTCCCGGTCAGCGTCCCGGTGTTTTCGCGGGCCAGTTTCTTGTACATGCCATACATGTATCCCACCTCGCGCCCTCCGACACCGATGTCACCGGCAGGCACATCCGTATCAGGCCCTATATGACGCCACAACTCCATCATGAATGCTTGGCAAAAGCGCATGATTTCCGCGTTCGACTTACCGCGGGGACTGAAGTCCGAGCCTCCTTTTCCACCGCCCATAGGAAGCGTGGTCAGCGCGTTTTTGAACGTCTGCTCAAACGCGAGGAATTTCAATATGGACTGATTGACCGAAGAGTGGAAACGAATGCCGCCTTTGTACGGGCCGATGGCGTTGTTGTGCTGTATGCGGTATCCCATGTTGGTCTGCACCTGTCCCTTGTCGTCCACCCACGTAACACGGAATGAGATAATGCGGTCCGGAATACACAAACGTTCAATCAGATTGACCTTCTCGAATTCCGGATGTTCGTTATACACGTCTTCGATGGTCTCCAATACTTCCTGAACGGCTTGATGATACTCCGCCTCACCCGGGAAACGGCGTTTCAGATTGTCTAAGACTTCTGCTGCTTTCATATTTCGTTTGATAAATGTTTGACGCACTCTCTTTTTCGTGTGCAAAGGTAATTAAAATTAAACAAAAAGCACACTTTAAACACATAAAAACAACAGAAGATAACAAAATATAAGCGCCCATCCGTTTCAACGAAGAAACAGACAGCAGCCAAGCATGATTTACAGGCCGTTCAGGGGCGTCCGCCCTTACGCTATGCTCTCAGGTTTTATGCACCTGCCCGGGCAAAGGAGAGACATATGCACCCTTCTCCCCCCACATCAATCCCGGTTTCCCCGTTTGGGGCGTCATGGCGTGCCATCGACATCGCCATGCCCACATGCCCGGTACGCCTGTCCGAGATGGCAGCTCCGGCAAAGAACGCACCGGAAACGTGGTTAACGGTCTGGCTGACGGTTTCGACGGACGCCCTGACCGTTTTTCCTAAGTCGCCGACAGACTTTCTCACCCGGCAGGCACATTCTAATATAACTAAGGTGTAAAACTGTTTTTCGGCCCCATCGCTCGGACGATGTGCCGGAAAGGCTTTATCCGCAGGCCGGAAAACATCCTTCCGAACGCAAAGGGAAGGCTTTCAGCTAATGGCAGAGAAATTCACCTGGCGCCCCCGCATCTGACGTAAGGCGGACCATATCATGCTGTGCTGCGGAAGATTTTCGTAGGGGTCGATGCGCAAGACTTCTCCGGCCGCCTCACGCGCCACGGACAGCAAATCGGCATCGCGGACAACATGGGCGATTTTCAAATCAAACGGCAGGCCGCTCTGCTGCGTCCCTTCAAGATCGCCCGGACCGCGAAGTTTCAGATCCTCTTCCGCAATGCGGAACCCATCGGTGGTCTCGACCATCACTCCAATGCGGCGTCGCGTCGTATCACTCAGTTTATACCCCGTGACAAGGATGCAATACGACTGTTCGCCGCCACGGCCGACCCGCCCCCGCAACTGGTGTAACTGGGCCAAGCCGAAACGCTCTGCGTTCTCTATGACCATCACGGTGGCATTCGGAACGTTCACGCCCACTTCGATGACTGTCGTACTGACCAGTATCTGTGTCTCCCGTTTGAGAAAGGCTTGCATCGCGGCCTCCTTTTCCTGCGCTTTCATCTTACCATGCAACTTTCCGACCTTATACGTCGGGAAAGCATCACACATCGTCGCATAGCCTTCTTCCAGATTTTTCAAATCGCTGCGCTCACTCTCTTCAATCAAAGGATACACCACATAGACCTGGCGCCCTCTGCGCAGCTCGCGCCGCATACCCTCGTAGAGCGCATCGATGCGATCGGAATAATAATGCAGCGTCTGAACCGGTTTCCGGCCGGCCGGCAATTGGTCGATGACCGACACATCGAGGTCGCCATAAACCGTCATGGCCAGCGTCCGGGGAATAGGCGTGGCGGTCATCACCAGGATATGCGGCGGATAGACATTCTTGCTCCATAATTTGGCGCGCTGCTCTACTCCAAAACGGTGCTGCTCATCAATAACGACCAAACCGAGGTTAAGGAAGGAGACCGTAGGCTCAATGACAGCATGCGTGCCGACCAAAAGATGGACACTGCCGTCAGCAAGCCCCTGAAGGATAGCCTCCCGGCGTTTTCCCTTCACGTTACCCGTCAACAACTCCACCCGGACGGGAAGTCCGTCCGTCATTTGGCAGAGCGTGGCGTAATGCTGTTCAGCCAAAATCTCCGTGGGCGCCATCAGACACGACTGATAACCGTTATCTGCGGCAATAAGACACGACATCAGCGCCACCATCGTTTTCCCCGACCCGACATCTCCGTGCAGCAGGCGGTTCATCTGGCGGCCACTGCCTAAGTCCCCGCGTATCTCCTTCATCACCCGCTTCTGTGCATCGGTCAACTCAAACGGGAGTTTCTCACGATAGAACTGCATAAACAGATTTCCTATCTTGGAAAAAACGAAACCGCGGAATTTCAGTTTCCGGTTTTTGGCATAGCGAAGAATGTCAAGTTGAAGGAAAAACAGTTCGTCGAATTTCAAACGACGCTCCGCCTTGGCCAGTTCTTCGGTGTCTCTCGGGAAATGGACCGTGCGCAACGACGGAGCCAGCGGAGACAAATTATAACGGGCTATGAGATAGTCGGGCAACGTTTCGGCCGGCTCACCCGACGACAGGTTGGCAAAAGCCGTCCGCACCATCTCGCTCAGCACACGGGACGTGAGATTGTGCCGCTTCATCTTGTCGGTCGTGTGATAAAAAGGTTGGAACGCGCAGATCTCTGTCCCCACCTTGGCTGCCGGTTCCAACTCCGGATGGGCAAACGAAATGTGTCCGTTGTAAAACGTAGGCTTCCCCAAGACAATGAGTTCCTTCCCTATCTTGTATGTAGTCTCAATGCGTTTATAAGCATTGAACCATACGAACTCGACCATCCCCGTACCGTCGGAAAAAAGCGCTTTCAACCGTTGCTTACGTCCGCTTCCTTCCATTTCATAGTTCACGATGCGTCCCCGCAACTGCACATAAGGCATGCCCTCATGAACGTCACGGACCTTATGCACGACCGTGCGATCGATATACTTGTACGGGAAACAATACAACAAGTCATGCACGCTCCTCACGTCAAGCTCTGCGGCAAGCAGCTTGGCACGTTCGGGGCCTACACCTTTCAAATACGTAATATCTTGGCACAGGAAACCTCTGACAGCCACTCCCTTGTTTTTTCGTTCTGCCTATGAATGGCGTAATGCACTTAGTCCAGCAACATATCGTGTTTTACCCTCGCTGCGACATCAGCCCCGCGCAAACGTTCGACGATGGCGAATGCAAAAGGGAATACAGCTCCCGGACCACGGCCCGTGATGATATTTCCATCTATCTCGACCATCTTGCCCGTACACACAGCGCCTTCAAGTTCCTGTTCAAAGCCGGGGTAGCAAGTTGCACGACGACCGGCCAACAAGCGACGGCGTCCCAAAAGAATTGGAGCCGCACAGATGGCCGCCACCGGACGTCCGCTGTGCACATGACTTTCCATCGCCTTGCGCAATCCGTCATGCAAGCCCAGATTCGCCGTTCCGGGCATACCTCCCGGGAACACCAGCATTTCACTGTCTTCGACCCCGCAACGGCGGAACAGGTTGTCCGCCATGATGGGGATGTTGTGAGCTCCGCGAATCATTCGGGCGCCCGTAATCGAAACGGTCATAACCTCAATGCCTGCGCGACGCAGTATATCTAACGTGCCCAGGGCTTCTACTTCCTCAAAGCCATCAGCTAAAAACAGATGTACCATATCTTATCGTTCAATAAAATTAAATGACTCGTTTATTTCAAACATTCAAGATAGCGACGGATGGTCTCCTTCAAGCCCAGATAAAGCGCGTCGCAAATAAGCGCGTGGCCGATGCTGACCTCATCCAGCCAAGGAATGCAGGCGTGCAGATAAGCCAGGTTTTCCAAGCTCAAATCGTGCCCGGCGTTCAACCCAAGACCGAGGTCTCTCGCCACACGTGCGGCCTCCACGAAAGGAGCCACGGCTTTTTCACGATCTTTCCCGTACTCCGCGGCGTAAGGCTCAGTATAAAGCTCCACCCGGTCCGCGCCACATGCCGCAGCCCCTTTCACCATTTCCACGTCCGCCGAAACAAAAACGGAAGTCCGTATGCCCGCCTCTTTCATCTGAGCGATCACGTCTTTCAAAAAAGCGGCATGTTTTACGGTATCCCATCCGTGGTTCGACGTGAGTTGATCAGGCGCATCCGGCACCAACGTAACCTGATTGGGCCGGACAGCCAAGACCAGTCCGCGGAATCGTTCGTCGGGATTCCCCTCTATGTTAAACTCCGTCCGAAGCGCCGGTTTCAACGCAAAAACGTCAGCGCGGCGGATATGCCGCTCATCGGGGCGCGGATGTACGGTGATGCCCTCGGCACCAAAAGTCTCACAATCGAGAGCCACGGCCAGCACATCCGGATTGTTTCCGCCCCGCGCATTGCGCAACGTCGCCACTTTATTTATGTTTACGCTAAGTTTCGTCATCGTTAGTTACACTTTTGTGGATAACTGTTTTTTTGTATATTTGCAAAAGTAATAAAAGCTGAATTCAACTTGCAAATGCAACAGAATTCTGATTAATAATTTGT
>USCX01000011.1 GCA_900553285.1 uncultured Prevotella sp. | reverse complement strand
ATCGTGACGTCCTTTATCAACGTAGCCACACCTACCGTACGCCCGGTCACCGGATGCGTATCTTGTATGTTTGCCCCTTTCAGGTAGACTTGCTGTCCATTGACGTAAAGCAGGCCGTCTACAATCTCAATATGACGGAAGCCGTACTTTGTGGAGAACACAGACTCTTCCTGGCCACTGGCGTCGGCTTGTGACACGACCACTGAATAAAGGTTCGGTTTCTCAGCGGACCAAAGCGCGAGACCGGAGAGTTCGAACGAGACGTCTTTACTCAAACTCGTAGTATTTTCGTCAAAGCTGAATTCCACGCTCTGAGGAGCGGCCACGTCTTTACCATCCTTGTCCCATAGCGACACAGTAACCGTCTTCTTAACGGCTCCCTCTTCACGCTTGGACATGTCTAGGCGTACCGTCATCGTTCCGCTTGTATATCCGGCATCCGCATCAAGCTCAGCACGGATAACATGGTTCTGGACATAGGTCCTCGGGGTTGCTATCAGGTAAACATCACGGTGAATGCCGCTCATATGGAACATGTCCTGACCTTCAAGATACGATCCGTCGCTCCAACGATAGACCTGTACCGACACATTATTCTTACCGGGCCGGACATATGCCGTAATGTCGAACTTCGCATCCGTGTTGGCTCCTTCGGTATAGCCCACTTTATGTCCGTTCACCCATACATAAGCGGCACTATAAATACCCTCAAAGTTGATAAACACTTCTTTGTTCTCCCAGCCTTCGGGCAAGGTAAATTCACGTCGGTAAGAACCAACCGGATTGGACCCCATGCCCGCATCCGTATAGGATGAACTGACACGAATGTAGGGAGGATTATCTACAAACGGATAGCCGACATTGACGTAAATAGGCTTGTCGTAGCCTTTCATCTCCCAGCACGAAGGAACGCTTATTGTGTCATAACCCGACACGTCAGCATCATCGCCGTAAAATTCTTCACCCGGTCGCTCAGCCGGACTTTTCACGTACTTAAACTTCCACACTCCGTTCAGATCCAGCATTTCGGCTTGCGTGGCCGTCAACCATGGCTTGTCAAAACGCACGTCCGTCTTCATTTTGTCTGTGGATGCGTACGGCATATAAGTAGCATTCGGCTCTTCCTTATTGATTGCGAATACTTTTTCGTTCTCCCAATCATTAATTTCAGGAGCCTTGTTCTCCGCTGCAATCAGGCGGAAATAAGTCCCGGACGCACTGGCACTGCGCGTAATCGTTATACTATACGAATTCTCAGGACACAGCATATAAAAAGTGCCGTTGTTCTTTGTGACAGAGAGCTGGTATACGCCAGGCTGGCCCTCAACTTCTATAAATTTAACCTGCTGATTCTCGTTGGTAAGATTGGGTGTATACTGCAAAAGCAAGGCTCCTTCACCGCTTTGCGTAGGAAAATCCATTGCCATCTGCGAACTCGCGTTCAGCAGTTGGAAAGCACCTTCGGCATCAACGAAACGCCATTTCTGACTTTCGCTGTTTGCATCCCAATCTTCGAGAAAGATATTCGAATTTGCCGTCAAACTTCCTCCGCTGCTCAATACCATCTGAGTTCCGTCGCCACCCACAGGAGAGATATAGTAAGCCAGATTAGCACACAACGGAACAGCTACATCTACGTCCACCTCATTCAAGCGGAAATAGGTAGCCTCAGATGTCAAATCCGTGGACAGTTGCAGACTATTGTCAGCCTGTACGGTGACCGCCTCTGAGGGATTGCTGTTATTCAACAACTGATATACATCGGTCTGGCCCTCTACGGCCTGGATGCGCAAAGTCTGGTTAGCCGTAGCCGTCAGCGTCCATTGCAGGAGGTGCCCCGCTTTATCCTCGGGACCGTCAAGAGCCATATCCACAGCCTTACCTGCGGCTTCATTATACAACACCCACGCAGAAGCATCTGCATCCACAGACAAAAGCGTCCATTGCTGTCCGCCGCTTGCCGCATCTGACGTTTCTAACGTCAGGAAAACATTATTCTCTGTCTGACCTCCGTTAGTTACGCACATTCCTGCCTTTACGCTCTCAATCGAATACGTAGCGCCCGCTTTCAACTGAGCCATCGCTCGGATGGACATGCTAAAAGCAAAAGCCAGCATAACGACAAGAGGGAAAAGCTTTTCCGGGAAAACTTTCTTTCTCATTTCACTCTATCTATTGATAATTAAAGGTTCGTTTACGCGATAAAAGAGATAGTATTAGCTCGCATTTTTATCAGCGGTCGCAAATATAACGAAAATATCCGATATAAAATCATCACGACTATCATAAATATAGAGGGGAGCTACTTCTTTCAATACTCCTTAACAAAAATGCGGCAGTTTCCCGTTAACTTAGGAAACTGCCGCAAACGTACAAAAAGACCTTTATTTGAAGGCTTCTCAATTACGTTTCGTGAATTTGAAGCTACGAAGATAGACCTTCAATTCTTTGCCACTCGAATTAGTCAGACGCACACGGTCCGCTTTCATTCCGTTAATCACGTCGGTCGTATGCACGACCGTCTTTCCGTCTTGCTGAATCAAATCAATTCTCATCCATTTTTCACCGTCAGCCGAGGCTTCAAGTGTAAAGTCGCGGCTAATGCCTGGTGTGCCCAAATCAAACGACAAACCAGTTAACGTCCTTACTTTATCCATTTTCACCGTCAGTGACGCTCCCGCCGGCCACATGACGACTTCATTAGACGGCGATACAGCCACTCCGTTACCACGCCCCGAAACTGGCTGTTGTTTCAGTTGGGGCACCGTCGACTCCAATGAATAGGGCTGATACGTGGCCAACGTGTCCAGATCAGCTTGCTCCCGGCGATTATATTCCTGCGCCGCATATGTATACATTTTATTAATCGTAGGCAACAACACGAGACTGCCGACCTCTACGCCCGGCTGATATGGATTTTGATTATATACTTCGTTGTTCTCATACATTAGCTGTTGCAAGGCATGGGCGTGACGATACAGCGGCATGAAATCCGTAGAATTTCCATTCATCAGGCAGACTGTCATCCCGACGACAGCCTGTCCATAATCCCCTATCAGACGGGCCTGACGTAACCAAGGCTCCATTTCCTTCACCAAAGGCACATTTTCTTTATCTGCAAGCAACACGTCAGCGGCAGCAGCAAGACGGTCACATCCCGCAGCGACCGCCATGGAAGCACGCTCGTCACTACCTTTCGAAGCCTCCCACGCCTTCAAGTAGGGCTGTAAATCCACGCTCTCCGCGCGCCGGAAGCCGTGCCCGTTCGGACCGAGATCAGAACTGTGTGAAGCAAACACATAAAATTCATCCGCGCATTCAGGCAAAATGGCTTTCAGCGCACGCCTCCATGACTGCAAACTGTCAAAAGCCTCCATGTTCCATACATAATCAGCTATCGAATACAAGGCGACTTTCGAAGCCTCTGCATGCTCCATCGGGTTTGAAACAAATGCCGAGACGTCATCCTTAATATCTAACCCATTCCCATACACCGGACCAAGCAACATGTGGTTGCGACAATAGTCGGACACAGGATAATTCCACCAGACGTAAGCCTTACGTCCGATTTGCCCGTTAATCCACTCCATAGAGGGCTTATCAATACAGTGAACGACACTATTGCCCGTCCACATAATCTCAATATCCTTATTCAGCTTTGCACCCAACGTCCGGAGATAGCCGCTAGCGGGATTGGCCCACGCCTTATTATATTCCGTCGGGCACATGACCAAAGGAGCGACATCTCCCTTTTTCGCAACAAACTGGTTGTCTATATAGTTCAAGAGCTCAACTTGCTTGTCGGCCTTTGCACCTTCTCCTGCAATGTCATCAAAAAAAACAGCGAACGCACGTACACCCAACTGATACATGCTTTCAAACTTCGCCATGAGCAAATCGCGGTCCGTCGTATTCCACTTGATATCACCACCCGGATGGATGGCCCAATAGAAAATCACACCGTTTTCTTTTGCCCGGCCCACCAGTTCCTTAATCTGTGCAGCTTCTTTTTCAGGATAAGGCTTTCGCCAATTGGGAACACTATGATAGGGATCGTCCTTCGGACCATAAAGGTATACGTTCAATTTGTTTTCTCCGTAGAAGTCCATCTGACGCAGTCTGGCAGCATGCGGCCACGGCGTACCATAAAAGGCCTCAACAATGCCCCGATAAGGTACATCAGGATAATCGGTAATTTCTACGGACAACACCGTACTGTCGGTCATCAACTGTCGCAAAGTTTCCAGTCCATAAAATAAACCGCGTTCATCTGCACCGGCCACTACGATTTGCTTTCCCTCACTATTTAGATAGTAACCTTCTGCGTGAAGAGGTATCTTTTTTGCCCACTTCCTTATGTTCTTATCCCCTTTGACACCGGCTATTATCTCGAAGTCGGCATCTGAGGAACTTGCGGGAAACAATTTGGCCAACAATTTGGCTGCAGCAGTTCCCTGACGGTTTGCAGGTAAACTTATTCCATACTTCGAAGGAAGAGCCAACGGTTTGTCAGCCTTGATTTCCATTTGCTGTGGAGTTGGATTCACCTGCGCCCGCATTTCGCCGAAATTACATGAGAGGCACAACGCGGCAAGCCACAATAAACACTTCTTCATAAAACAGTTTTTCGTTTGAGTTATCTTTTCACTTGGCAAACTTACATCTTTTGAAACGCTTCTCCAAGAAACGTAATCACAAAAACGCCATATACCTTCCGTTTAGCCCCACCTCCTCGTCTATCTGCAAACGAAAAACGCATTCTGACGGTTTACTATATCCTTATTGCATTTTTTTATGAAAGTATAGATTGCGAACCTCGGATTATTCGTACTTTTGTAGCGAAGAAGCCAGTTTTAACATCAGCCTACCTACAAAACATCAAACATAACTACAATATATTATGACACTCATCAAGTCTATTTCCGGTTTTCGCGGTACCATCGGTGGAAAGCCGGGTGACACACTTAGCCCAATCGACATCGTCAAATCGGTCACGGCATACGCCATGCTTAGAGACGAAGCTAGCAAAAACTACACGCGTAAAATTGTCGTAGGCCGCGATGCCCGCATCTCTGGCGAAATGGTTTCGCACATTGTCTGCGGAACACTTTTAAGCATGGGCTTCGATGTGCTCAATATCGGTCTGGCGTCAACCCCCACGACCGAAATAGCCGTCACGATGGAAAAGGCATGCGGAGGCATCATCATCACTGCCAGTCACAACCCCCGTCAATGGAACGCGCTCAAATTCCTCAACGAAAAAGGTGAATTCCTCAGCGCCGACGAAGCCAACGAGATCATTCGCCTGGCCAACAAAGCAGACTTCACTTACTGCGATGTGGACCACATGGGCAACTACACCAAGAACTTCTACTACGATCAACGTCATATCGATTTGGTCAAACATCTTGAACTCGTGGATGTCGAAGCCATCCGCCAAGCCAATTTCCGCGTAGCTATCGACACGGTCAATTCCGTAGGAGGCATTATCCTTCCCAAGCTCCTTGGCCAACTCGGCGTATCAAAAGTAACGGGCCTCTACACCGAACCTACCGGTGACTTCCACCATAATCCCGAGCCTCTCGAACAGAACTTGCACGACATCATGTCCCTGATGAGCAAAGGCGAGCACGATATAGGCTTCGTCGTCGACCCTGACGTCGACCGCCTGGCCATCATCTGCGAAGACGGGAAAATGTATGGCGAGGAATACACATTGGTCACCGTGGCCGACTACGTGCTGCAAAACACGCCCGGAAACACCGTATCTAACCTCAGTTCAACCCGCGCCCTGCGTGACGTCACCGAAAAATACGGCTGTCACTATGCTCCCGCCGCCGTGGGCGAGGTCAATGTAGTCACCAAAATGAAGGAAACCGGTGCAGTCATCGGCGGTGAAGGAAACGGCGGTGTCATCTCCCCCGCCGCACATTACGGTCGCGACGCCTTGGTCGGCATCGGTCTCATCCTGACTTACCTGGCCAAACGCAAGATGAAAGCGAGCGAATTGCGGGCCACCTACCCGAACTACTTTATCGCAAAAAACCGCATCGATCTCACGCCGGGCACAGACATCCTTGCCATTCTGCAACGTGTCAAAGAACACTATAAGAACGAACAGATTACGGATATCGACGGAATCAAGATAGATTTCGCCGACAAGTGGGTTCAACTTCGCAAGAGCAACACAGAGCCCATCATCCGCGTCTACTCCGAAGCGCCCACGATGGAAGCGGCAGATGCGCTCGGCCAGCAAGTCATCGAGATCGTAAACTCAATGATTAACAAAGACTAAATCATCCCCATTCCACAGACCTGCGGATAGCCTGCCTACATCAGGGCTACCCACAGGTCTTCTTTCTTAACCCAAACATATCCAGCCGATGAAAACATCCCCAATTTGTGCGTTGGGCCTCTTTTCCCTTCCTGTCTTGGCCGCAGCCCAAGGACGCTACAACATCGTCTACATCATGACCGACGACCACACGGCTCAGATGATGAGTTGTTACGACAACCGCTTTGTCGAAACCCCGAACCTCGATCGCATCGCGGCAGACGGCGTCAAATTCGTAAACAGCTTTGTGGCCAACTCGCTTTCGGGGCCAAGCCGCGCCTGTATGCTCACCGGAAAGCACAGTCACAAGAACGGCTTCACGAACAACGAACATGGCATTTTCGACGGCAGCCAGCAGACCATGCCCAAGCTGATGCAGAAGGCAGGCTACCAGACCGCCATCATCGGCAAGTGGCACCTTGTCAGCCGCCCCACCGGCTTTGACTACTGGAATATCCTTCCAGGGCAGGGGGACTACTACAATCCCGATTTCATCACCATGGCGGGCGACACGGTGCGCGAACAGGGTTACCTGACGAACATCGTCACGGACAAGAGCATCGACTGGCTCGAACACAAGCGCGACCGCTCCAAACCGTTCCTGCTCCTTGTCCATCATAAGGCCTGCCACCGCGACTGGTTGCCGGAAATGAAATACCTTGACCTCTACGAAGACAAGACATTTCCCCTGCCCGAAACGTTCTACGACGACTATGCCGGACGTCCCGCCGCCGCCGCCCAAGAGATGAACATCGCCAAAGACATGGACCTGATCTATGACAACAAGATGTACGTGCCGGGCAAGACTTCCCCGCTCAGTGCCACCTACCTCAACATGGTGGGCCGTCTCGACGCCTCCGACCGTGCCCGGTACGACTCCACGTATGCCCCTCTCAGCCGCGATTTCTATGCCCGCAACCTTAAAGGCAAGGAACTGGCCGAATTCAAATACCAACGTTACATGCGTGATTACGCCAAGGTACTAAAAAGCCTTGACGACAACGTGGGCCGCCTGCTTGACTACCTTGAAAAGACCAACCTGCTCGACTCCACGCTCGTGGTCTACACCTCCGACCAAGGTTTCTATATGGGCGAACACGGATGGTTCGACAAGCGTTTCATCTACGAAGAATCTCTTAACACGCCTCTTGTCATGCGCCTGCCAAAGGGCCTCGATGCACGCGGGAACATCACCGAAGATGTCCAGAACATCGACTATGCCCCCACTTTCCTCGAACTTGCCGGTGCCCCCATCCCAGATGATATCCAGGGCCGCTCACTCGTACCCTTGCTCCGCGGCGAGCACCCCAAAGACTGGCGCAAGGCCATCTATTACCACTACTATGAATACCCGGCCGAACACATGGTGAAACGCCACTACGGCATCCGCACCAACCGTTACACGCTGGTTCACTTCTACAACGACATCGACGTCTGGGAACTCTACGACCGCAAGACTGATCCGCACCAGCTTCATAATATATACGGTCAGCCCGGCACAGAAAGAGTCACCAAGAAGTTGAAAAAACAACTTCGCGACCTGCAAGTGGAATACGACGACCCCATCTTGAAGAAATATCCTCTTTGAGGCTGTAACGACCTAACACGACAGCGGATGCCCCGCCCTTGACGCACAAGGAGAAAGGCATCCGCTGCGCTGTATTTCACGACACATACTGACAGCCTCACCAGTCGCCTATGACAGAAAAATCTAACGCGGCGTTCGTCTTTCCTGTCATAGGCGACTGGCACTGTATGTACGTCAGTGACACTGACAAGGAGAAGCAAACAAAAGGGAAAAGACGGTAACTCTTAAATGTCCAATGCCGCGAAATAGCTCACCTTAACCAAACGGAACAAGCCAAATACGACTTCATTCATTATTGCACAAATAAAAGAAAGGCATCCTCGCGTTACGAGGATGCCTTTCATCAATAAGCGAAGTGCGAATAAACCAAGTCGTCTTACAGCCTGAATGATGTTATCGCCTCACCATACGACTTTCGCTCTATATACAGGACGACAATATACAGAACGATATTCATGATAAGTATGATTGTAATTTAGTTGCGACGTAGATTGGGAATAAGCAATCCACCAATAGTAAACGACTGTTCTATGATTGTAATTAAGCAAACTGCGAGTATAATACTCTAATGTAGCGAAAACCCCGTCTTTCTTCTGAGCATGAAAATCCAATGTATGACCATTCACAAGGCTGGTCACCCGCAAGATCCATCTATCACCTAAGTTTCTCAGGTTCTCGACTTACAAGATGGCATAACGCCTCTACTTTTTAACTTTTCTAAGACAGCCTCTGCCGCCTATGGTGGCAAAAATACGAAAAAGTTTCTTTGCACAGTGGCTTTACCGCCTTTCTTTTTAAGGCTGAAGGAGAAACATCACTGCCACGGACATCTAACACAAGTCAGCAACTGAAAAGCCGGGCATCATGCTTGTATACATTTATTATATATTATGTCATTGGCGTCGCGACAAGAAGCCACACTTCAAAATGAAAAACTGCACTGCTTTCAGCATTCGTGATTTATCGCTATCTTTGCGCCGCGAAACTGGATATTTTCTTGAAAATGGACTTAGATATTCTGACCGCCGTATCTCCGATTGACGGACGTTACCGGGGAAAGAGCGAACCCCTTGCCCCTTATTTTTCCGAATATGCCTTAATGAAGTACCGTGTCCGCGTGGAAATCGAATACTTCATCACACTCTGCGAACTGCCGCTACCGCAATTGGCCGCATTCGACCATACATTGTTCCCCACGCTGAGAAACATTTATCAAAACTTCTCAGAAGAAGACGCCAGCCGGGTGAAAGACATAGAAAAGGTCACCAATCACGACGTCAAAGCCATCGAATACTTCATCAAGGAGAAATTTGATGCTATCGGCGGCTTGGACGCTTTCAAGGAATTCATCCACTTCGGCCTGACCTCACAGGACATCAACAACACGTCGTTCCCGCTCATGTTCAAGGACGCACTCGATGCGGTCTACTACCCCCTGCTGCAAGAGCTTATCGACCAACTCAACACCTACGCTGAGGAATGGAAAGATATCCCCATGCTTGCAAAGACGCATGGCCAACCGGCCTCGCCCACCCGCCTCGGCAAAGAAATCTGCGTTTTCTCCTATCGCCTCGAACGCCAACGCGACATGCTCAAAGCCTGCCCCATCACAGCCAAGTTCGGAGGGGCCACCGGCAACTTCAACGCCCATCATGTTGCCTATCCCGACTACGACTGGAAAGCGTTCGGCAACAAATTCATAGCAGAAAAGCTCGGGCTCGAAAGAGAACAATACACCACACAAATCAGCAACTATGACTGTCTTGGTGCTGCCTTCGACGCCCTGAAACGCATCAACACCATCGTCATCGACCTTGACCGCGACTTCTGGCAGTACGTCTCGATGGAATACTTCAAACAGAAGATCAAAGCAGGCGAGGTGGGATCGAGCGCCATGCCTCACAAGGTGAACCCCATCGACTTTGAAAACTCAGAAGGCAACTTGGGCGTGGCCAATGCACTCCTTGCCCACCTCAGTCAGAAGTTACCCGTTTCACGTCTGCAACGCGATTTAACAGACTCTACCGTGATCCGAAACATAGGCGTTCCCCTCGGACACACAATCATCGCATTCAGCAGCACCCTGAAAGGCCTGCGTAAACTACTCCTCCATCCAGAGAGCATCAACGCTGACCTCGACAACTGTTGGGCCGTCGTGGCAGAGGCCATCCAAACCATTCTCCGACGGGAAGCCTATCCACATCCCTACGAAGCCCTGAAAGCCTTGACCCGCACGAACCAAGCCATCACAAAGGAAAGCATCAGCCACTTCATCGACGAGCTCAACGTGAGCGAGAAAATCAAAGACGAGCTCCGCGCTATCACGCCGCACAACTATACAGGCATCTAAACATCAAAGACCGCCTTCATATATAGCCGAGAGGCTACAACTTAATAAAAAGACAAAGACATGAACGAAGAGAAATTCGACAAAGACGTCAACGGGAACGACATGGGCTTCCACAGTGGCCGAGAGGGTTATTGGCAGCCGGAAAGAAACGAACGAAACGACTATGGCTCGTGGGGCTACAACAAAAACAACCGCAGCAGCCGCCCACGGTTCAGCACAAACCGTGAACGCATAGGGGGAAGCGGATACCGCACTAACGACAGTGCCCCGCGCAACAATTACGGCGGATATAAGCCACGCGGTTTCCGCCCGCAAAACGATGAAACAGGCAGAAACTTCGACCAGCGCAGCCCCCGATTCAACAACTTCCGCCAAGGATACGGAAACAACGAACGTCCGGCCCGCCTGCACACCTATGACAATTACAACGGAGGAGAACAGCCCCGCCCCTTCCGCCCCCGATATGGCGCGGAGAATGACTACCGGCCGGCCCCGGCTGTCAGCAACGGACAAGGATACTCCCGCCCGGAAGCAGCAGGACGGCGCAATTTCGGATACGGCAACAGCTATAAGCCCCACTACAACGGACGTCGTCCCGGCTACGACCCCAACGCAAAATATAGCAAAAAGAAACGTCAAGAATACAAAGAGGAGAATTTCGATCCCAACCAACCTATCCGCCTGAACAAGTACTTGGCCAACGCAGGCATCTGCTCGCGCCGTGATGCAGACAAATACATCGAAGCCGGAGTTGTCACCGTCAATGGAAAAGTCGTGACCGAACTCGGCATGAAAGTTCTTCGCTCAGACGAAGTCAAGTTCCATGACAAGCCCGTCAAAATAGAAAAGAAAGTCTACGTCCTGCTCAACAAGCCCAAAGGCTACGTAACCACGAGCGAAGACCCACAGAACAGAAAGACTGTGATGGACCTCGTGCGCGGAGCCTGTCCGGAACGAATCTACCCCGTAGGCCGCTTAGACCGCAACACCACAGGCGTACTTCTGCTCACAAACGATGGAGAACTGGCCTCAAAGCTGACACATCCGCGCTTCTTGAAAAAGAAAATATACCATGTGACATGCGACAAGAATGTGACGGCAGCCGACCTCAGACAGATAGCCGAAGGCATCACGCTCGACGACGGCGAAATACGCGCCGACGCCATTGAATACGCCAGCCCGACCGACAAGAAACAGGTAGGCATTGAAATCCACTCAGGCCGCAACCGCATCGTGCGCCGCATCTTCGAGAGCTTAGGCTATCACGTGCTCAAACTCGACCGCGTTTACTTCGCCGGCCTCACCAAAAAGAATGTGCAGCGCGGCGACTGGCGATACCTCACGGAAAAAGAAGTCAACATGCTCCGCATGGGCGCCTTCGAATAACCGAAAAAAACTGTCAACCTATGCAAAAAATAAAACGTACGAAAGTTATCGACGTCCTCAAAAGCACGAATTTCGGGACGCCCGTCAATGTCAAAGGTTGGGTCCGCACCCGCCGTGGAAGCAAGTCGGTCAACTTCATCGCGCTGAACGACGGCTCCACGATAAAAAACGTGCAAGTCGTAGCCGACGTAGATAAATTTCCAGAAGAAACGTTAAAGCAAATCACTACCGGCGCCTGCCTGAGTGTCAACGGAACACTTGTCGCAAGCGTCGGAACAGGTCAGGCATGCGAAATCCAAGCTACGGAAATCGAAATCCTCGGTCCATGCGGTTCGGACTATCCCATGCAGAAAAAAGGGCAATCGTTCGAATTCATGCGGCAACATGCCCACATGCGCCTGCGCACCAATACGTTTGGAGCCGTCTTCCGCATTCGCCACAATATGGCCATCGCCATTCACAAATACTTTCACGAACATGGATTCGTTTACTTCCACACTCCCATCATTACAGCCAGCGACTGTGAAGGCGCCGGCCAGATGTTTCAAGTCACGACCAAGAACCTTTACGACCTGAAAAAAGGCGAAGACGGAAAGATCGATTATTCCGACGACTTCTTCGGCAAGCAAACCTCACTGACCGTCAGCGGACAATTAGAAGGCGAACTGGGCGCAACTGCACTTGGCGCAATCTACACCTTCGGTCCCACATTCCGCGCCGAAAACTCGAACACGCCGCGCCATCTTGCTGAATTCTGGATGATTGAACCGGAGGTTGCCTTCAACGACATCACGGACAACATGGACCTCGCAGAAGACTTCATCAAGTACTGCGTCCGCTGGGCTCTCGACAACTGTCAGGATGACCTTGAATTCCTCAACAAAATGATAGACAAAACACTGATAGACAGACTTCACTTTGTCATCGAGCACGATTTTGTCCGTCTCCCCTATGGGGAAGGAATCCGTATCCTTGAAGAAGCCGTCAAAAACGGCCACAAGTTCGAGTTTCCCGTTTATTGGGGAGTTGATCTGGCCAGTGAGCACGAACGCTACCTCGTCGAGGAACATTTCAAACGTCCGGTAATCCTCACCGACTACCCGAAAGAAATCAAAGCCTTCTACATGAAGCTCAATGACGACGGGAAAACCGTCCGGGCCATGGACGTGCTCTTCCCGCAAATCGGCGAAATCATCGGAGGCTCTGAAAGAGAAGAAAACTACGACAAACTGCTAACCCGCATCAAAGAGCTCAATATCCCGATGAAAGACATGTGGTGGTATCTCGACACCCGTAAATTCGGTTCATGCCCCCACTCAGGTTTTGGTTTGGGATTCGAGCGCCTTATCCTCTTTGTGACTGGTATGCAAAACATCCGCGACGTCATACCCTTCCCGCGCACGCCAAAATCAGCAGAGTTCTAATTATCCAAGAACCCAACATAAGAAAAACAATCGCAGCGATGAAAATCCGTATCGCTGCGATTGTTTTTTTCATCGCTGCGGCAGAAAAGGCTCCCGCCTGTGACCTTCATCCCAACGCTTCCGCCCCGACACGGACGACCCCAGCTAAATCAAGAAAAGAAGCCAAACATTTCAATAAAAAAACCACGGCTATTTGCCACACCAGCAAAAATACGTAATTTTGCACGCCGATTATTATTTCTTGGCGTTCCCAACGCCAGCCCTTGCGTCGTCAGTCATCCTGCCTTTTGGCCTAGGCAAGTGACCTGCACACGCTAATTTTAGTAGTTAAACAATTAAACAAACAAAGAGTGGACACTTTAAGTTACAAGACCATTTCTGCAAACAAAGCGACGGCTAACAAAGAATGGGTCGTAGTCGACGCTACTGACCAAGTACTCGGTCGCCTTTGCTCGAAAGTCGCTAAATTACTCCGTGGGAAGTACAAACCCAACTTCACCCCCCACGTAGACTGCGGCGATAATGTGATCATTATCAACGCCGACAAAATCAAGTTGAGCGGTAACAAATGGACAGACCGCATCTATCTTTCCTATACGGGTTACCCCGGCGGACAGCGCAAAAGCACTCCGGCCTCCATTATGGCCAAACCTAATGGTGCAGACCGCTTGATTCACCGGGTAGTTAAAGGCATGCTGCCTAAAAACCGCTTAGGCGCCCACCTGCTTGGCAATCTGTATGTATATGCAGGTTCTGAGCACAAGCACGAGGCACAGTCCCCCAAAGCAATAGATATTAACCTGTATAAATAAGGAACGCAGCAATGGAAATGATTAACGCATTAGGTCGCCGTAAATGTGCCGTAGCACGTATTTATATGACCGAAGGAAGTGGTAAAATTACCATCAACAAGAAAGATTTGGCAGATTACTTCCCCTCTCCCATTCTTCAATATGTCATTAAACAGCCGCTGAACCTTCTTCAGGTTGCTGATAAATACGACATCAAAGTGAACCTCTTCGGTGGCGGCTTTACAGGCCAGTCGCAGGCTATCCGCCTGGCTATCGCCCGCGCACTCGTAAAAATCAATGCTGAGGACAAAAAAGCGCTCCGTGCCGAAGGCTTCATCACACGCGACCCGCGCGCCGTTGAACGTAAGAAACCCGGACGTCCCAAGGCTCGCCGTCGCTTCCAGTTCAGCAAACGTTAACACTCAACTTCTGCTGAAAGGGAACAAACGTTTAGCATCTAAACCCGTGAGATTTCTTCGGAACTACTCACAGGCTGGTTGAGACAAACGGCAGAGTCCAAACAACTCTATTCAACTCCAAAGAACGTAAACGAAACCAAAGAAAAATGTCAAGAACAAATTTTGAGACCCTATTAGAGGCACAGTGCCACTTCGGCCACCTGAAACGCAAATGGAATCCCGCAATGGCTCCTTACATCTTCATGGAGCGCAACGGCATCCACATCATTGACCTTCACAAGACAGTAGCCAAAATAGACGAGGCTGCCGAGGCTTTGAAACAAATTGCGAAGTCAGGAAAACGAATTTTGTTTGTTGCTACTAAAAAACAGGCTAAAGAAATCGTAGCAGAAAAAGCTGCATCCGTCAACATGCCCTACGTCACCGAGCGCTGGCCGGGAGGCATGCTGACCAACTTCCCCACGATCCGCAAAGCTGTCAAAAAAATGGCCAACATCGACAAACTGACAGCTGACGGAACCTACTCGAAACTTTCAAAGCGCGAGATTCTCCAAATTTCACGTCAACGCGCCAAATTAGAGAAGAACCTCGGTTCCATAGCCGACCTGACCCGTCTGCCGGCAGCTTTGTTCGTCATCGACGTATGCAAGGAACACATTGCCGTTAAGGAGGCCGTTCGTTTGGGAATCCCTGTATTCGGTATTGTCGACACGAACTCAGACCCGACCAACATCGACTATGTAATCCCGGCTAACGACGACTCGAACAAGAGCATCGAAGTCATTCTCGATGCATGCTGCGGCGCAATCGCAGAAGGCCTTGAAGAAAGAAAAGCTGAAAAAGTTGATGCTGAACCAGCAAACGAAGGCAACGGTGAAGGAGCAAAGCCGCGTCGCCGCTCGACAAAGGCCCGCGTAGAGAAGAATGAGACGACTTCTGAAACGGCAGAGTCCCAAGAAGCCTAATCGCAAATTCATTAACCAAGACATCCTAATTGTTACACAATGGCAACCATAGAAGAGATTAAGAAACTGCGCGAAATGACCGGCGCTGGACTTGGCGATTGCAAGAAAGCCTTGATTGAAGCCAACGACGACATGGAGCAAGCCATCGAAATCATTCGTAAAAAAGGCCAGGCTGTCGCTGCAAAACGCTCCGACCGCGAGGCTT
The DNA here is from genome assembly GCA_900553285.1 of uncultured Prevotella sp. GTDB lineage: Bacteria > Bacteroidota > Bacteroidia > Bacteroidales > Bacteroidaceae > Alloprevotella. The sequence continues at coordinate 8,711 of USCX01000011.1, read as the reverse complement.
CGGAAGGCTGCGTACTCTGTAAGGTCGAAAATGGTTTTGGTGCAATCATAGCCCTGAAATGCGAAACCGACTTCGTCGCTAAAAACGCAGACTTCATCAAACTGACGCAAGCCATCCTTGACGCAGCCATCGCCAACAAGTGCAAAACCCTGGACGAGGTAAAAGCTCTCCCCATGGGCAAAGGCACCGTTGCAGATGCTATCGTAGACCGCAGCGGCATCACAGGCGAAAAGATGGAACTGGATGGATACAGCTACATCGAAGGTGACAACATCTCTTGCTACAACCACCAGAACAAGAATTTCCTCTGCACGATGGTCGCTCTGAACAAAGCAGTTGACGAGAAATACGGCCACGCAGTAGCCATGCAGATTGCCGCAATGAATCCTATCTCAATCAGTGAAAACGACGTACCCGAAGACGTGAAGAAACGCGAATACGAAATCGCTGCTGACAAAGCCCGCGAAGAAGGTAAGCCGGAAAACATGATTGAACGCATTGCCGAAGGACGCATGAAGAAATTCTATAAAGAGGCCTGCCTGTTGAATCAAGAATTCATCCAAGACAGTAACCTGACAGTAGCTGCTTTCCTCAAAGAAGGCGACAAGGACTGCACTGTTACAGACTTTAAGCGTTTCACGCTCCGCGCTGAATAAGGAAAACAATTTATCACAGAGAAGTCAGGCGGCTCAACCCCAAAGTTAGAGCTGCCTGACTTTTCTATTTTCAACCTCCCCTCTCACGCACTTCCCCCCCACTGACTCCGCTTCTTTTATTACATTATCGTGAATTCAGCTCCTGACGAATTCGCATGTCTGATTTCTTACGTACATTTGCACATGAAAGAAAACTCACCAAACATGTCCAAACAAAGAATTTTAGTCGTAGACGACGAAGAATCACTGTGCGAAATCCTAAAATACAATCTGGAAAAAGAAGGCTACGAGGTTGACGTAGCTTACAGTGCGGAAGAAGCTCTCACTAAATCAGTAGAAAAATACAACTTACTCATTCTGGACGTGATGATGGGACAAATAAGCGGATTCCGCATGGCACACATGCTCAAAGAAAAGCCAGAAACAGCCCACATACCTATCATATTCTGTACCGCCAAAGACACAGAGGATGACACGGTCACAGGACTGAACATAGGGGCAGATGATTACATCTCCAAGCCATTCTCTATTCGTGAGGTCATGGCAAGAGTCCGCAACGTCTTACGCAGGAATCAAGCAAACGAGCATCAATCAGATATACTCTCGTATGAAACACTGATCCTGAACATGAAGCGCAAATCATGCCAGCTCGATGGAGAAGAGATCAGTCTCACAAAAAAAGAATTCGAAATACTATCCCTCTTTTTGGCCAACAAAGGGATCGTCTTCACAAGAGAAGAAATCCTCAACAAAGTCTGGAAAGGAGAAGTCATCGTTCTTGACCGCACGATCGACGTAAACATCACACGCCTACGCCGGAAAATCGGACGATACGGAGACAATATAATAACGCGTAACGGCTATGGCTACGGCTTCGATGCGTAATAAAATTAAAATACCCTTTCATCAAAGGCTTTTCCTATTACTGCTCACTTTCTCATGGGTAGTCGTGGCTTGTTTTGTAGCTTTTCAGTACAACCGGGAAAAGCAATTCAAAATAGAACAAGTAAATGCGCGCCTACAAGCTGCGAATGAACAAATCGCAGATTTGCTTGACGAACATGTAAACATAGAAGACATCAAAAAACGTCACTTCAAGCATTTCCCTGACCTACGTATCACATTGATCACTACGGCAGGTGATGTTCTCTATGACTCCGATGAAAGTTCCATCGTGGGCAAAGTCAATCATAAACAGCGGCCGGAAGTATTAAGAGCCATAACAACCGGGAAAGGCTACTCCTCCATGCGAGCATCACACAGCACTCACACGGATTATTTCTACTCAGCCACAAAATATGGAAATCTCATTATTCGCACCGCCCTACCATACAACCTGTCGCTTGTCAACATTCTGAGAACAGACAGGACTTTCCTATGGTTCATGCTTTTTGTTACCTTGTTCCTAAGCGTCATTGCCTACCTGCTCACGCGACGCCTTGGGAGAAACATTGCGCGCCTGCGTGAATTCTCTGTAAGGGCCGGAGCGGGAGAAATCATTACAGCCACAGAACAATTTCCCCACGACGAACTCGGCGATATTTCCAATCAGATCATCCGACTCTACTCAAAACTCCAACGCGCAGCAGAAGATCGCGACCGCGAACGACAAGCGGCTCTCTATGAAGCGCAAGAAAAAATCCGCATCAAGCGAGAACTCACCAACAACATCAACCACGAACTCAAAACCCCCGTGGCCAGTATCTGCGGATACATCGAAACTATCCTCGACAATCCGGATATGAACGAAGCGACACGTATGGACTTCCTCAGGAAAGGCTACACACAAGCCCAACGCCTTTCCTCGCTCCTACGAGACGTAACGACAATTTCCAAACTGGACGAAACAGGTCCCACCATGAATTTCCAGCAGACCGATATCTCCAAAATCATAAGCGACATTACCGAAAACATGAAGTCGCTCCCCAATGGAGACAAAATGAAAGTCAACTGCAATTTCAACAGTCCGATTTATGTATTCGGCGACCCGACACTGCTTCACTCCGTCTTCCAGAACCTGACCAACAACGCTATTGCATACTCTGGTGGTGAGGACATCTTCATCCGCATCATCTCAGAAAATCAGGACTTCTATACATTCAGTTTCGCGGACAACGGGTCTGGCGTCGAATCGCGGCATCTACCACACCTTTTCGACCGCTTCTATCGGATTGACAAAGGACGCTCGAGAAAACTGGGAGGTACAGGCCTCGGCTTGGCCATTGTCAAAAACGCAATTCTCCAACATCATGGAACAATCAGCGTATGCAACGGCATATATGGAGGCCTGCAATTCACATTCACACTGCCCAAACACGAGATCATCCCCACGGCTACAAAAACCGAAACTTCACAAGCACACTTTTTAGAAAGAAATAGCATTAGGAGAGTTGCTGAATAGAAAAGGATTTGCTAACTTTGCGACGGATTAAGAAAGGGAGCAACCACACCGCAGGGAGTCCTTGTCTGATTCATAAGAACATTCATTTTTTTAATTAATAACATTATGATCAAAGTAGGTATTAACGGTTTCGGTCGTATTGGCCGTTTCGTATTCCGCGCCGCTCAGAATCGTAGCGACATCCAGATTGTAGGCATCAATGACCTCTGCCCGGTTGACTACTTGGCTTATATGCTTAAGTATGATACGATGCACGGTGCATTCCCCGGTACAATCGAAGCTGACGTCGAGAAGAGCGAATTGATTGTCAACGGCCAGCACATCCGCGTTACAGCAGAGCGCAATCCGGCTGACCTGAAATGGAACGAAGTAGGTGCAGAATACGTAGTTGAGTCTACGGGTCTCTTCCTGACAAAGGAAAAAGCTCAAGCTCATATCGAAGCAGGTGCCAAATACGTAGTTATGTCCGCTCCATCCAAAGATGACACCCCGATGTTCGTATGCGGCGTAAACTTCGACAAGTACGTTAAGGGTACCCAGTTCGTATCCAACGCTTCTTGCACGACAAACTGTTTAGCTCCTATCGCCAAAGTCCTGAATGATAAATTCGGCATCAAAGACGGCTTGATGACAACTGTTCACTCCACAACGGCTACTCAGAAGACCGTAGACGGTCCTTCTATGAAAGACTGGCGCGGTGGTCGTGCTGCCTCCGGCAACATTATCCCCTCTTCTACGGGTGCTGCCAAGGCCGTAGGTAAGGTTATTCCTGAGTTGAACGGCAAACTTACAGGTATGTCCATGCGCGTTCCGACCTTGGATGTATCGGTTGTTGACCTCACCGTTAACCTTGCTAAACCGGCTACTTATGCTGAGATTTGCGCTGCAATGAAAGAAGCCTCTGAGGGTGAGTTGAAAGGAGTACTGGGTTACACGGACGAAGCTGTCGTTTCTTCCGACTTCCTCGGCGACACCCGCACTTCTATCTTCGACGCTAAGGCTGGTATTGCCTTGACGGATACTTTCGTAAAGGTTGTATCTTGGTATGACAACGAAATTGGCTACTCTAACAAAGTTCTTGAGCTCATCGCTCACATGGCCAAAGTGAACGGCTAATCAGCCAGAAACTTATTTAAACGATAGCCTCCGACCGGCAAAGCCGATCGGAGGCTTTTTATCTCTACATCCCATCCCCTGAATCTCCTTAACATTCAGGACAAGAGCATGACATTCACCAGCAATGCTAAAAGCCTGCTACATACGCAGGCCTCATATCTGCCAATACGGTTACGGCTCTTTGTCCCAAGCATCAAGAATGCCCGGACAGGCAAACTGCTCATACATAGAGTTGCCATCGTACCCCCCAATGCCACAGCTCACACAACCGAGTACCAAGATGCCATAACGCAAACCGTATTCTGCGCTACCTAAAAGTGCAAATGTTTGCTTTCTTTTCCTGACAACCCATCTCACACACCCAATTGCCTTTCTGATGACTACGTTCCATGCTTCAACCCTTCCGACTGGCACATAAAGCGTGGATTACACAGATACTCCTTCCCAAAGCAGACAATCGCTTTGGGAATAAAACAGAATACACTCAGAAATCAACACTGAAACGCACGTTGATTTGCCGTCCTGTCAGGTAGTTCGGCACGGCATACTGGGTATTCGTAATGTCTGTCACCCAATAGTAAGAATTGACATTACTGATACCCAACACATTGAAAGCGTCTATGCCGAGCCAGATATTTCGAAAAATACTACCGACGCCACGCGTAATATGGCGGTCTTCGTTATTAAGCAAACGATAGCTCATTCCTATATCCACACGTTTGTATGCAGGAGCGCGGAAGGTCTGTTTCTCGCGTCCGGCATGCGGAGGGCCGAAGGGCAGGCCGTCCGCGAAAGCGGCTTTCAATGTCATGCGCCAACGTGTTGTGCCGGGGAAAAAGTCTGTGAAATAGAGGGAGAAATTATAACGCTGGTCCGTGGGCCGGGGAATCCAATGACCATTCAATTTCTCCTTGGTCGACATAAGTGAAAAGGTAATCCACGAATCCGCACCCGGGACAAATTCACCGAAAAGCTTGAAATCGATACCCGCCGCATACCCTCGGCTCAAATTCTCTCCATAATACACAATCCGAACGTTGTCCACGTTATACGGAATTAGGTTCGACATCGCCTTATAGTACACCTCGGTCGTAAATCGGAACGGGCGTCCCAACATACGGAATGTATAATCGCCGCCCAAGACGAAATGTATCGAACGCTGGGATTTGATGTTCTTATTCAACTGTACCGTAGTCACTCCGTTCAGGGTCGTGGTGTCTTTCAGTTCCTTGTAGAAGGGGGCTTGGTAGTAGACTCCTGTGGCAAAACGGAAAGTCAGACTTTCGCTGAACGACGGGAGGAAGCCTAACGAAGCACGGGGCGAAACGAGAACCTCGCTATTCCAATCCCAGTAGCTCAGACGAAGACCATAATTAAGCGTAAAAAGTCCCACAGTCGATTTCATGCGCCACGTGTCCTGCACATAGGTTTCTATGCGGTTCGAACGCATCTCATCATGCGAGCGCAGGCTATAAATAAGCATGAGCCTGTCCGGATTGTGCGGCAGCGAGTATCCCATGGAGTCGCGCATCTCCCATTCCCGGGAATTCTCGCGAATGCGTTCGAGCTTCCAGTCCAGACCGGCTTCCAACGTATGTGCCGTCAACTTCGTCCTGAACTTCACGCCGACATCCATCATGCGGGCCTGCAAACGATTGCGCGCATGTTCCAGATAGGTGCCCACGCCAAGCTGCTCTTGGGTCGTGGCCTCATTCAGCCAGTACTCACCCTGAATGTCGTACGTCTCCTCTTCCTTCGACGCGAAAGCCGACGCACTCAGCGTCAGGTCGGTCGACTTGTTGAAATGCCGTGTCAGTGAGAGTACGCCGAAATACGTCCTGAACTGGTCCTTCTCCTGTCCGTCGAAATAAACGCGGAATGACTTCGCGTCGGTCATCGTTCCGAAATTGGTCTCACGGTCTTCCGGCCGGAAATTATAATGGTTGTCCGAGATGTTCCCTATAAAACCGAACTCCCACCGCTGGTTAGGACGCCACGACCACACCGTCTGGTAATCCAGAAAATTGGGACGGTATTCCCCCGATGTTTCAAGTGAACCGAGCAAATACCGGGTAGTCTTGTAACGTACAGAGTTCATCACGCTGAAACGCTTATTGCCCCACCCCACATAAGCCGAAGCGCCAAGCATACTGGCCGCCACGTTTGCCTCGAACTGTTCAGGCTTCTTATACGTGATATCAAGCACCGAGGACATGCGGTCGCCATAACGGGCGGAAAAACCGCCTGACGAAAAACCGATGCTCTCCACCATGTCACTGTTGATGATGCTCAGACCTTCCTGCTGCCCTGAACGCACCAGCATCGGGCGATACACTTCGACGCCGTTCAGATATACGCAGTTCTCGTCGAACGAACCTCCACGCACATTATACTGCGACGAAAGTTCATTGTGCGTAGACACACCGGCTTGCGTAGCGATAAGCTCCTCTACGGCATTGCCAGTGGTCGAAGGCATCTGCTTCGAGCCTTCGGGCGTCAGTTTCTGCATCGTTCCCGTCTGGATGCGTTGTCCCTGCACGGTCGTTCCGCCAAGCACGATGCCCAAAGCGGGCATCCGCACGTCGAGCTTCATCGAATCGGGTGGGTTGACCAACGTGCGTTTGCGCGTCTCATATCCGACCAACGAAAAGACAATCACCACCGTATCCTTGGGCGTGTAGCTGAACGAATACTTGCCGTTCAGGTTCGTCATCGTGCCTGCGGCCTGCCCCTCGACGCGGACGGTCACCAGCTCGACCGGCGCCCCATTGTCATCGAGCACCGTCCCGCGAAGGTGGCAACGCCGCTGCGCCTGCCCATGCTGGGCAAAAAGGCACAGCAGGAACAAGAGCAAGACGGGCAGGCAATGATTATTCCGGACGACCATACTTAAACTAACGGAGGAAACCACAAAAAAGTATATCCGCTCATCCTTTCTTCACAGCCGGAAGCGTCCGCACGAGGTTCTGCTCGCGGTGGCACAGGCGGACTTCAAGCCCGAACCGCCGGTTAAGATGTTCCGCCAGGTGCTCCGCGCAATACACGCTCCGGTGCTGACCGCCCGTGCAGCCGAAACAAAACATCAGGTGGGTGAACCCCCGCTCCATGTAACGGCTCACGTGGGCATCCGCAAGGCGATACACACTGTCAAGAAACGTCAGCACCTCGGCGTCGTCTTCAAGAAACTGGATAACAGGCCGGTCAAGCCCGGTCTGGCTCTTATACTTCGCGTAGCGTCCCGGGTTGTGCATGCCGCGGCAGTCAAACACATAACCGCCGCCGTTTCCGCTCTCATCCTCGGGAATGCCCCGCTTGTAGCTGAAACTGAACACCCGGACGACCAGTGCGCCAGTCTTTCCTGCCGCGCTGCCCGCCGGGCCTGCCGCCCCGACCGTTTCCTCGTTCAGCCGGGGCTGGTCGACCATCCGCTGCAACACGCTTTCCAAATAAGGATACGGCCGGCAGATACGCTCCGACAGCAGGGCCCGGAGATTGGCCAGCGCGGGAGGTATGCTGTCGATGAAATACTTCTTACGCTCGAAATACCCACGGAAGCCATACGTGCCCAGCACTTGCATGACGCGGAAAAGAACAAACAGGCGCAGGCGGTTGCGGAACGCCTCCTCGTCTACCGGCACCAAGGCCTTCAACGCTTCGAGGTAGGCCGTCACCACCTCGTCGCGCAACGGCTGCGGATCGCGGGCCGATGCCTGCCAGAGAAAGGAGGCCACATCATACTGCAACGGTCCGCGCCGCCCCCCCTGGAAGTCGATGAAGTATGGATTGTCCTCGCTGTCCAACATGACATTGCGGGCTTGGAAGTCGCGATAGAGGAACGTGTTCCCGCCGTCCGCGACGAGGTCGGCCGCCATCTGCTGCAAGTCGGCCTCGAGCCGCCACCTCCGTCGCCCGCAGAAAACAATACTTGAAATAGTTGAGGTCGAACATGGCGGCCGTATGATCGAACGCCGTCGGCGGCTGGCAGCGGACGAAATCCAGCCCCTCGGCCCCGCGCACCTGGAACTCGGGAAGGCGGCAGATGGTCCGCCGGATCAGCCCGCGCTCAAACTCGTCGTAGTCGCCACCACGGTCGCGGCCGCCTTTGAGCGCCTGATAGAGCGAACGGCATCCCAAGTCGGACTGCAAATAGCGCATGCCGTCGTCCGACACGGCCAGGATGCGGGGAACGGGAAGACCGAGCGCCTCAAAATGGCGACTGAGATAGACAAAACAGTCGTTCTCGCCGAACGACTGGCCAATCACACCGACAACCGTCTGCGGTTCGACGCCCTCGGGGGCGTAAAAACGGACATACTGGCGGTTGCTTGCCGCGCCGGGCAGGCGCTCCGTATTGACGGGGGCACATCCGCACCATTGCCGGTAGAGCTGAAGCAGTGCTTGCATGTAGTTGTTCTTTACTTATTCATAATATGGCCGCTCTGCACCAGATGCATCAGGTGGACGGCCACAAGGCCCGCCGTCTCCGTGCGCAACCGGCTACGTCCCAAGCTGACGGGCACATAGCCCCGGCTCACGGC
>USCX01000010.1 GCA_900553285.1 uncultured Prevotella sp. | reverse complement strand
GAGCAGGCACATCAGTTTCGTCACCATGCTTTCGAGCGTGCTGTCGAAACCGTTGATGACGCCGGCTTCCAGCAGTTGGAGCCCTGTGCCGTAGCGGCGCATCTCTACTGTGCCGAGCGAACACTGCGTGATGTTGACCAGAATGACGCCTTGTTCGCGCAGGGCCCGCAGTTGGTTGATGAGCCACGGCTCTTGGGGGGCATTTCCCGCTCCGTAGGTTTTCAGTATCAGGCCTTTCAGTCCTTTGACCTGCAGCACGTGCTCCACGTAGTCACGGCGGATGCCTGGAAAGAGGGTGAGGATGAGCACATTCGTGTCGAGGAGGTAGTGAGGCTTGAACGGCCGGCCGGGGTCGGGCCTGCGAATGAGCTGGCGTTCGTAGCGGATGTGTATGCCGGCGGTCGCCAGGGGCGGAAAGTTATAGGAACGGAAAGCGTTGAAACCCTCCGCATTGATTTTAGTGGTGCGGTTGCCGCGGAGTAGTTTGTTTTCAAAAAAGAGACAGACTTCGGGCACCATGGGAAGTCCGCTCTCGTCGCGTGCGGCAGCTATCTCGATGGCGGTCAGCAGGTTCTCTTTCCCGTCGGTACGCAGCTGGCCGATAGGCAGTTGCGACCCCGTAAAGATGACGGGCTTCGACAGGTTTTCGAGCATGAAACTCAGGGCCGATGCCGTGTACGCCATGGTGTCTGTTCCGTGGAGGACGACGAAGCCATCGTAGCTGTCATAGTGGTCTTCGATGATGTGGACGATTTTTTGCCAGTCGTGCGGTTTCATGTCGCTCGAGTCGATGGGAGGGTCGAACGATTGCGTGTCGATGCGGAAGTCGAAGCGTTTCAGCTCGGGCACGTAGCGCCTCAGTTGTTCCCAATCGAAATTTTCAAGTGCCCCGGTTTCGGGGTTTTCCATCATCCCGATGGTTCCTCCTGTATATATAATGAGTATGGACGGAGTGTTGATTTTGTGGTTCATGCCTACAAAGATACGGAAAGGCGAGCGGAGAGCCGTCAGAAAAAAACGTTTTTCTGACGGCTCACCCGAGCCGCATCCTATATTCGTGAAACAAAGATACGGAAAGGCGGGCGGAGAACCGCAGGAAAACCCGTTTTTCTGTCGGCTCGGCCGGGCCGTATTCTGTTTTCTTGCGACAGGGATGGAGAATCCTGTCGGGTTCCGTCCGGGGAAGGCCGGAAAGCCGCGCCGCGCTTTCCCGGGGTGTGGCCTCCCCTCATGCCGTCCGGCGCCCGGGGCGCGTGCGAAAACGTTCGCTGCGTCAGAAAGTTCTGTCGCGCTGATACGGAAAACCGTCGCAGTGACAGCTTTTCGTGTGAGCGTAGGAAGGCTGCGCCCCGTCGTTAAATTATATCAAAAAAAGCCCGGTCCTGCTTATTTTGTGGCTGTTGTCTAACGCCGTCGCTGTTATTTTGATTAATTTTGTGGCGGTAAAGGAATAGAACGTACTACTCATAAATAGCATCATTATGAATTTTGTAACAAATGACAAGCTTACCATCGTCGGCGCTGCCGGCATGATTGGTTCCAACATGGCCCAAACGGCTATCATGATGGGCCTGACGCCTAACATCTGTCTGTATGATCCGTACGGACCGGGCCTGGAAGGTGTCGCAGAGGAAATGTATCACTGCGGTTTTGAAGGCGTGAACGTCACCTATACGACCGACATCAAAGAAGCTCTTACGGGTGCCAAGTATATCGTCAATTCAGGTGGTGCTGCCCGTAAGGCAGGTATGACCCGTGAGGATTTGCTCAAAGGTAATGCGGCCATCGCCGAAGAGTTCGGCAAGAACGTGAAACAGTATTGCCCTGACGTGAAACACATCGTGGTAATCTTCAATCCGGCTGATATCACGGGCTTAATCACCCTTCTGTATTCCGGCCTGAAACCTTCGCAGGTGACCACGCTGGCCGCGCTCGACTCCACGCGTCTTCGCAGCGAATTGGCCAAGCACTTTGGCGTATCCCTTGACTGTGTGGAAAACTGCCGTACCTATGGCGGTCACGGAGAGCAGATGGCCGTATACGCCTCAACGGCAAAAGTGAACGGCAAGCCTTTGCTCGATATTATCGGCACGGACGCCCTCACGAAAGAACAGTGGGCTGAAATCCAGCAGAAAGTCATCAAGGGCGGTGCCAATATCATCAACCTGCGCGGCCGTTCGTCGTTCCAAAGCCCCGCATATGTCTCTATCGAGATGATTGGCGCTGCAATGGGAGGAAAAGCCTTCCGCTGGCCTGCCGGTACGTACATTTCGAACGACAAGTATGACCACATCATGATGGCGTGGGAAACATCGATCACCGCAGACGGCTGCCACTGCCTGACGTTGAGCGGCACGCCGGAAGAGCAGGCTGCGCTTGACAAGAGCTACAAGCACCTGTGCGAGCTGCGTGATGAAGTGATCGAGCTCGGCGTATTGCCTCCCGTATCGGAATGGAACAACATCAACCCGAACATCAAGTAAATTCGGGCACACACGAAGAAGCAGCAAGCAGGAGGGCGCCGCAAGGTTGTCCTCCTGCTGTGTTTATGAATGGGTGCGTTGGAAAACAGTCGCACTTTTTGCGCGTTTCGCATCGCAGTGCGCAGATTTTCAACCTCGGTTTGCTTTTTTTCAGAACGTATGCTCTTTTAACGTGGCATATTGTTTGTTTTGTGAATCGGAATCTTTATATTTGCGTCACACCAATTGGTAAATACCGCTCCTTTCGTGGTAGCGTCCGACAGAGAATTGATACGCATGAAAAAGCAGTTACGAAGTTCATTTAGCACGCAAGGTCGTCGCATGGCCGGAGCCCGCGCCCTGTGGGTGGCCAACGGCATGAAGCGCGAGCAGTTTGGCAAGCCTATTATCGCTATTGCCAATTCCTTCACCCAGTTTGTTCCCGGGCACACCCATCTGCATGAGATCGGGCAACTCGTGAAAAAAGAAATCGAGGAGCAGGGCTGTTATGCCGCAGAGTTCAACACGATAGCCATTGACGACGGAATTGCCATGGGGCATGACGGAATGCTATATTCTCTGCCCAGCCGAGACCTCATTGCTGACAGTGTGGAATATATGGTCAATGCACATAAGGCCGACGCGCTTGTGTGTATCTCCAACTGCGACAAGATCACGCCGGGCATGCTCATGGCCGCCATGCGCCTTAACATTCCCACGGTGTTCGTCAGTGGCGGCCCGATGGAGGCCGGCAGCTGGAAGGGGGAGAATGTCGATTTGATTACAGCCATGGTGAAGGGAGCCGATGTGAGTGTCAGCGACGAGGAACTGGCTGAAATTGAGAACCGGGCCTGCCCGGGATGCGGCTGTTGTTCCGGCATGTTTACGGCCAATTCCATGAATTGTCTTACGGAGGCACTTGGACTTTCCTTACCGGGCAATGGGACCATCTTGGCCACCCATGTGAACCGCACGCAGCTGTTTCGTGACGCAGCCCGCCTTATTGTGAAAAACGCCTTGCGCTATTATGAAGAAGGCGACGAGAGCGTGTTACCCCGCAGTATAGCGACACGCCAGGCGTTCTTGAATGCCATGACCCTTGACATCGCGATGGGAGGTTCTACCAATACGGTGCTCCACCTTCTGGCCGTAGCGCAGGAGGCAGGCGTCGATTTCTCTTTATCGGACATAGACCGCCTGAGCCGCCATGTGCCTTGTCTTTGCAAGCTCGCTCCCAACACACAGAAGTATTCCGTCCAGGAATGCAACCGGGCCGGCGGCGTATTGGGCATTCTGGGCGAATTGGCGAAAGGCGACTTGCTGGAACTTTCCGTGCGGCGCGTCAATGGAGCCACGCTGGGTGAAGACATCGTGAAATACAGTATCTTGCGGGAGGACCTCGACCCCGAGGCCGAGCGCATCTATTATAGTGCGCCCTGCGGCCACTTTTGTAATCAAATGGGACAGCAAGCCACACGCTGGCCGTCGCTCGACACGGACCGGGCAGGCGGATGCATCCGCGATTTGGCCCATGCGTACAGTAAGGATGGCGGCTTGGCTGTGCTGTACGGGAATATCGCCCAGGATGGTTGCGTGGTAAAGACAGCGGGCGTCGACGAAAGCATCTGGCGTTTCAGCGGGCCTGCCCGCGTGTTCGATTCCCAAGAATCCGCTTGCGAAGGTATTCTGGACGGTCGGGTCAATGCGGGCGACGTGGTCGTCATCACGCACGAAGGACCGAAGGGCGGCCCCGGAATGCAGGAGATGCTCTATCCCACGTCGTACATCAAGAGCCGCCATCTGGGCAAGGAGTGTGCGCTGATAACAGACGGACGCTTCTCGGGCGGTACGTCCGGTTTGAGCATAGGCCATATTTCACCTGAGGCCGCAGCGGGCGGAAATATCGGGAAAATCGTTGATGGCGACATCATAGACATCGATATACCTTCGCGAAGTATTAATGTGCGTTTGAGCGACGAGGAGCTGGCCGCGCGGCCAACTGTGCCCCTCAAACGGAGGCGTGAAGTGTCGAAAGCATTGCGGGCTTATGCCTCGATGGTGAGCTCGGCCGATAAAGGCGGCGTCCGCCTGATTTAGGCGGCAGTTGCTGAACAAAAACGGTCGGGCGTGCGGAAAAACGGTCGCCCTGACCGTTAAGACAAAGTCACCGATAGAAAAAACTATCGCCCTGATAGTGAAAAGCAGTCGGGCTGGCTTATTAATAGGATATAACGATAAAAAACAGAAATTCTATGGCGAAAGAAATACTTAGCGGTGGAGAAATCTTGATGCGTTCGTTGGTCGCTCATGGCGTCACTACGCTCTTCGGCTATCCCGGAGGCGCAATTATGCCCGTCTACGATGCGTTGTATGATTATCGCGACCGTTTGAACCATATTCTCGTCCGCCATGAACAGGGCGCGGTTCATGCGGCTGAGGGTTATGCGCGCGTCAGCCGTCGTGTAGGCGTTTGCCTGGTGACGAGCGGTCCCGGGGCCACGAATACCGTGACCGGTATAGCCGACGCAATGCTCGACAGTACGCCCATTGTCGTGATAGCGGGCCAAGTGGGCGCCTCTCTGCTTGGAACCGACGCGTTTCAGGAGTGCGACGTGGTCGACATGACCCAGCCCATTTCAAAGTGGTCTTATCAGATACGCAGTGCCGGCGATGTGGCTTGGGCCGTGAGCCGGGCCTTCTATATAGCCAGCTCGGGCCGTCCGGGACCTGTGGTGCTCGATTTCGCAAAAAATGCACAGACTGAGTTGGTGGAGTATAACCCTGTGCATGTGAACTTCATCCGCAGCTACGTGCCCGTACCACCGACCGACAAAACATCGTTGGCCGAAGCGGCAGCGCTCATCAATGCTTCAGAACGTCCCCTTGTGCTGATTGGCCAAGGGGTCGAATTGGGTAATGCGCAGGCCGAAGTGCGCGCGGTTATTGAAAAAATAGGCGCTCCCGCCGGCTGTACGCTTCTCGGACTATCGGCACTGCCGACAGCGCATCCCTTGAATGTAGGCATGTTGGGGATGCATGGCAGTTTGGGGGCCAATACGATGACGCAACGGTGCGACCTGCTTATCGCCATCGGCATGCGCTTCGACGACCGGGTGACGGGCAATCTTGCCACCTACGCCCGGCAAGCAAAAAAAATCCACTTCGACATCGATCCAGCCGAGGTGAACAAGAATGTGCCCGTGGATGTAGCCGTTCTCGGAGACTGTAAAGAAACCATAGCCGCTGTGACAGAACTCGTGCGTCCGGCTACACATACCGCGTGGAGAGAGGCTTTCCGTCCGTACGATGAGCGCGAAAACGAACTCGTCATTCAGCCTGAGATTCATCCGGCGTCAGGACCGATCCGTATGGGAGAAGTGGTGCGAAAGGTGTCGGAACATACGAAAGACGATGCGATCCTGGTGACGGACGTCGGGCAAAATCAAATGCTTTCCGCGCGTTATTTCAAATTCACCCGCGAACGTAGTCTGGTGACTTCGGGCGGAATGGGGACCATGGGCTATGGTCTGCCTGCCGCCATAGGTGCCACTTTTGGCGCTCCCGATCGCACCGTTTGTCTCTTCCTTGGCGATGGCGGTCTGCAAATGACGATCGAGGAATTCGGCACAATAATGGAGCAGGGGTGTCCGGTGAAAATCATTCTGCTGAACAATAATTACTTGGGTAACGTCCGGATGTGGCAGGAGCTTTTCTTTAATCGCCGTTACTCCTTTACACATATGGCGAACCCCGATTATGAAAAGATAGCCGACGCCTATGGAATAGCTCACGCCACAGTGACAGAACGGGAGCAGCTTGATGCCGCTATTGATGTCATGCTCAATACGCCCGGCGCCTATTTGCTTCAAGTCGCCGTTATAGCCGAAGGAGACGTACTGCCTATGTGTTGCCCCGGATGCGACGTGGATGATATGTTACTCGAAATCAAGAAAGAGAATTAGGCTTATGGAAAAGACACTATATACGTTAATCATTTTCAGCGAGAATTTAGCCGGACTTCTCAATCAGGTGACTACGGTGTTCACGCGCCGGCAAATCAACATCGAGAGCCTCAACGTGTCGGCATCCGGCGTGGAGAACGTGCATCGCTATACCATCACGTGCTATTGCGACGAAGACACGATCCAGAAGATGACGAGGCAAATCGAGAAGAAGATTGATGTGATCCAGGCCAGCTACTTTACGAACGACGAGATATTCATCATGGAATCGGCACTGTTCAAGATATCGACGGCCAAGCTGATAGCCGACCGGAGCATATCGAAGGCCATCCGCCTGCACGACGGTAAGATTGTGGAAGTCAATTCCACGTATGCCATCGTCTCCCAGGAGGGAATGCCGGAGGAAGTCGGAGAACTCTACCGCAAGCTCCGGGAGAGTGGGGGACTTTTGCAGTTTGTCCGTTCCGGCGCCATCGCAGTGACCAAGAGCCCGCGGGAAGAACTTCACGATTATCTGGCTCTGCGCCGCACGGAGTACGAGTGGTGCAGCCGACATACCGATGAACAGTAAAGGCGGACAATATGGACAAGGAAGCATTTGTAGGGCGCTACGACTTTGAAGTCGAACCTTTCCAGGAAGACTTCACGGGGCGGCTCTCCTGGGGGGTGTTGGGAAACCTTCTCCTTCGCTGCGCAAGCCTCCATGCCTCAGCGTATGGCTTTGGTTTTAACCGTGTAGAAGGCGATGCTTATGCGTGGGTGCTATCCCGTATGGTGGTCGAGCTTGACGAGATGCCCCGAACCGGCGACCGTTTCACATTGGAGACGTGGGTGTCGAGCCTGTATAGGCTTTTCACAGACCGGATGTATGCGTTGAAGGCGCCCGACGGTTCCCCGTTGGGATACGCCATGACGATTTGGGCGCTTATCGATAAGCGGACGCGGCGGCCCGTCGAGTTGGAGAAGCTGGCCGACGAAAACCTCCATAGGGTCTTGGTCGAAGGGCGTGCGTGCCCGGTCAAAGCTCCTGGCCGCATCCGTGTGGAGCGGGGCAAACCGGCTTTGACCTATACGGCTCATTTCACGGATATTGACATCAACGGACATTTTAATTCCATTCGTTATATCGAGCTGGTTCTTAATCTCTTTCCGATGTCGCAGTATGCCACGCACGGAATTTCGCGCCTTGAAGTCGCGTATAGTGCCGAGACGATGTGCGGCGATGAGCTGGCGCTCTATACGGAGGAAAAAGCCCCGGATGTGACAGCCGTGGAAATCTGTAAGCGCGTGGGCGACCGGGAAGAAGTGGCCGTTCGGGCTGAGATTACGTTCAAGCCTTACGATACGAATAACAGTTAGTTTATATAAAATGTTCAACCCGGGCGACAGTACGAAGCCGACGTGGTGATGTCTGTCAGCCTACAACAACAAAAAGAAAATGGCACAAATCAATTTTGGTGGAGTGATGGAAGAAGTGGCCACACGTGAGGAGTTTCCTTTGGAGAAGGCGCGTGAGGTCTTGAAAGGCGAAACGATAGCCGTACTCGGATATGGAATTCAGGGCCCAGGCCAGGCCTGTAACTTGCGCGACAATGGTTTCAACGTCATCGTAGGCCAACGTGCGGGAAAGACGTATGATAAGGCCGTGGCCGACGGTTGGATTCCCGGCGAAACTCTCTTCCCGATCGAGGAAGCCGCGCAGCGTGGCACTATCGTTTGCATGTTGCTCAGTGACGCTGCGCAGATTGAGGTATGGCCTCGCATCAAACCCTATCTGACTGCGGGAAAAGCCCTCTATTTCTCTCATGGTTTCGCCATCACCTATAAGGAACGTACGCACATCGTTCCCCCGTCTGACATCGACGTTATTCTTGTGGCCCCGAAAGGTTCGGGCACCTCGCTCCGTACCTTGTTTCTCGAAGGTCGCGGTCTGAACAGCTCGTATGGCGTTTATCAGGACGCCACCGGCCGTGCGGAGGAAAGGACCATGGCTCTTGGCATCGGCATCGGTTCCGGGTATATGTTCAAGACTGATTTCAAGCGTGAGGTTTATTCTGATTTAACCGGCGAGCGCGGTGCGTTGATGGGAGCCATCCAAGGACTTTTCCTGGCGCAGTACGAAACCCTCCGCGAACACGGACATACGCCTTCGGAGGCCTTCAACGAAACCGTAGAGGAGTTTACGCAGTCTCTTCTGCCTATGGTGGGGGCCCACGGCATGGACTGGATGTATGCGAACTGTTCGACAACCGCCCAGCGTGGAGCGCTCGACTGGATGGGACCGTTCCACGACGCAATTAAGCCGGTGATGGAAAAACTGTATGCCAGCGTGGCCAGCGGCCAGGAAGCCCAGAATTCAATCGACAGCAATTCGCAGCCGGGCTATCGTGACAAATTGAATGCCGAGCTTAAAGCCTTGCACGACAGTGAGATGTGGCGTACAGGCGAGACGGTGCGCAAACTCCGTCCGGAGAACAATTGAGCTCACACGATCCCTTCGAGGAAACAGTGCCGTGGTGCGGCGGATGCCGTCCACGGCACTGTTTGTTTATGCCTGCCGCTTTCGGGATTTCACCCTGGGATGGAGTGTCGGGACTCAGGCCGTATGATTCTCCACCTCCTGCGTCGATGTGGAAATATAGCAGGGCGCGTTGAGCGCGTTGTGCAAGGCGTAGCCGGACCGTGCTTTGGGATTTTGTTCGTTTTTCCGTACGTTTTTTCTTTGGGTGATTTCGTGGATGATCTTGCGGTTTGCGGTATCCAGCTTGTCGAGGTCGAGCGAATCGAGGTAAATCTGGGTGGTCGTTTCGTCGGTATGTCCCATCGATTCGCTAATGACGCGTGTGGCCACGTTGAGGCGTTTGGCCGTAGTGGCCCACGAGTGGCGGGCGACGTAGGACGACAGAGTTGTCGGGCAGCCGATGAGAAAACCAAGGTGGTGAAGATGGTTGTTGTAGGTGCGCAGTGCTTTGTCGTATTCCTGTTGATTAAAGTGTGAACTGTGCAGGATGGGAAAGAGATAAGGGGCATTGATCCGGGCATAGCGGTCGATGATGGTGAGCATGGGGTTCTCAATCTTAACGGACAGGAGTTGTCGTGTCTTGCTGCGTATGTAGGTCAGTCTGCCCTTCTGAACGTTGTTTTGTGTCAGTTGGGCCAAGTCTATGAAAGCGATTCCACGGGCGTAGAAACTGAAAAGAAACAGGTCCCGGCTCAGCCGAAGACCCCATTTGTTGAGCGTGAGTTCGTTCAGCCTCCGTATGGCGGGAATGCCGACCGACCTTTTGATCGTGCGGTCTACTCCTGTGTAAACGGGAGCAAAGGGATTGCTGTCCTGACCGCGTTTGTCGGCCGTCAGTTTGTAATAGGCAGCCCGGATGATGCGTAAGTAGGCCGAGGAGCTGTTGCGCTGAACACCTCTGACCGAGAGCAGATAGTTCTCGTATTCGACGATGAGCCGGGGTGTCACGTCGTTGAGAGGAAGGGCCGTACTACCGTTGCGTTGGCGGAGAAATCCAGCGAATGACCGGTAGGCAACCATGTAGTTGGTGGCCGTCCGGATTTTTCCGAGCTCTCTTTTTTGTTGGGATAGTGTTTCGAGTCCTCTCAAAAAGTCCATGGGATAATTTAATTAAGGAGGGCGTGCCCCGTCGCGCAGCATACAATCCTTCCATCGCACAGAGGACCATGACAGCCAGGAGCGAAGGCCAGGACGTCGCATGGCGGTAGTTGACCGTCGCAGTACTACAAAAGATCGGCTCTTGAATGAAGTCGTTATACGGCAGAGACGAGTGTCCCGAATACGGTAATCAGCGCAAATTTAGTGAATTTTTCTTGAAAAGGAATCCCCGTGTCGCAATCCGTGAGAAGGTTGCCGATGAACGGTCGCAGTGATAGTTCGGCGAGGGGCGGCGACGGTTTTGACAGTCGCAGTCTCAGGAATGGCAGTCCGGCCCGCAGGTATGATGGGAGGCCGGAAGCGTGCGGCCGGGGGCGCCTTCCTCTTCCCGGGCGGGAACTTCACGGGGCCGGAAGCCGCGCAGATGCGCCTGACGGCCCTGCGGGCTGCGGTGAGAACGCGGGACTGTCGCACAAAAAAAGCATCGGCCGGCTTCGTGAAGCGCGGGCGATGCTGGAAAGTGAGGCCTTCTGTCGAACCACGTAGCCGGGCGACGTGCGTAAGGCCGTGGCGCGTGGCTTATTCTTTCTCGTTTTCTTTGAGGGCGTTGCGGCGGTGTTTGAGCACTTCGGCATCGATATAGAAAACGGTCTCTTCGGCGAGATTGTTGATGTGGTCACCCGTGCGTTCGAGCTTGCGGAACACTCCTGCCAGCTCAATGCAGAGACGGATGTTCTCAGGATGCTCCGTCGCGTAGTCGACGAGAACGTCTATGGCCTTGTCGTTGATGTTGTCGAGGGTTTCGTCAATTTCAAACACCGATTTGGCCTTGGCGATGTCTTGCGTTTCAAGTGAGTCCATCGTTGTTTTGAGCATGCCGAGGGCCGTTTCATACATTTCGCGAAGTTTCAGGCGTTCGAAAAGACCGCGGTCGGCAGGCTGGGGCTTCGTGCGGATGACGAAGCGGGCGATGCTGTCCGCGTAATCGCCGATGCGCTCCAGATTGTTGTTGATTTTGAGCATGGCGAGGGAGAACCTGAGGTCGACGGCAACGGGGTTGTAAAGGGCGATGAAGTCTTCGATGTCACTGTCGATTTTCAGTTCGAACGCGTTGACGCGCTTTTCGCGTGCAGCCACCTGAGCTGCCAGCTCGACGTCTGTTTCAAGCAGCGACTTGTAGGCGTTGTCGAGCTGTTCGTAGACGAGTGTCCACATGTCCTTTATCTCCTTTCGAATGGAGAGCAGTTCGTTTTCTACAAATTTGACCATAGTGGTTTATAGGTTAGCGGGGTGAAACTTAAAGTCAGCCGAAGCGGCCCGTAATGTAGTTTTGTGTGGCTTCTTTGTCCGGGTGGGTAAAGATTTTCTTTGTCTCTCCGTACTCAACCATCTCCCCCATGTAGAAGAAGGCCGTCTTGTGGCTGACGCGAGCGGCCTGTTGCATGCTGTGGGTCACGATGACGATGGTCGTTTGGCTGCTAAGCTCGCAGATGAGTTCTTCGATTTTGGAAGTCGATATGGGGTCGAGCGCTGAGGCCGGCTCGTCCATCAGCAGGACCGAGGGCTGCACGGCCATAGCCCTGGCGATGCAAAGGCGCTGCTGTTGCCCGCCGGAGAGCGCGTAGGCTGATTCCTTCAGCTTGTCTTTCACTTCGTTCCACAGGGCAGCGCTTTTGAGGGCTTCTTCGACGCGTTGTTGGATGAAGGCCTTGTCTTTGATGCCGTTGACGCGCAGGCCGTAGGCCACGTTCTCAAAAATGCTTTTCGGAAACGGGTTAGGGCGCTGGAACACCATGCCGACGTTGCGACGCAGTATGTCGACGTCAATGTTCCTGTCGTAGATGTTGCTTCCGTCTATGAGCACTTCGCCGGTCAGCCGTGTGTCGGGAATCAAGTCGTTCATCCGGTTGAACAGACGCAGGAAGGTTGATTTTCCGCATCCCGACGGCCCGATGAAAGCAACCACTTCATTGTTCGGAATGGAGAGGCTGATACCTTTCAGTGCGTGGAAGGAACCGTAATAAAAGTCTACGTTTTTAGCTTCGATTTTGTTCATAATTATCGTGAGGCGATTATTTCGATTTAAGTTTCTTCTCAAAATACTTGCGTATGCCGTTGGCAATAAGGTTCATGACCAGAACGATGACAATCAGCACGAAAGCCGTGCCGTAGGCAATAGGCATTTGCGCGTCGATGTCCGTACCGCTTGTGGCCACTACGTAGAGGTGATAGGGCAGGGCCATGCATTGGTCGAAGACGCTGGACGGCAGCTTGGGCAGGAAGTAAGCCGCACACGTGAAGAGGATGGGGGCGGTTTCTCCCGAGACGCGTCCGAGCGAGAGGATGAGTCCCGTGATGACCCGGGGCATGGCCATGGGAAGCAGGACGTGCCAGATGGTCTGCGCTTTCGTGGCACCCAAGGCGAGGCTGCCTTCGCGGTAGCCCGGCGCGATGTCGCGGAAAGCCTCTTCGGTGGTCCGGATGACGATGGGAAGAGCCAGCAGGCCCAGTGTGAACGAACCGGCAATGATGCTGTCGCCGAAGCCCAGATAGTTGACGAAAAAAGCCATGCCAAAGAGGCCGAACACAATCGACGGGATGCCGGCCAAGTTGTTCGTCATGGTGCGGATGAAAGCCACGAGTTTGCCTTTGGGCGCGTATTCACTCATGTAGATGCCGCTGATGACGCCGACGGGGAAGGAGAAAATGGCACTGCCGACCATGAGGTAAAACGTGCCGACTATGGCAGGCCATATTCCGCCCTTGGTCATGCCGTCGGTCGGGGCTTCCGTGAGGAAAGACCAGTTGATTACGGATACCCCCTTGATGAGAATGAAACCCAGGATAACGAACAGCACGAGCGCTATGCTGAAACTGAACAGCCTGAAGCAGCCGAACATCGCTTTTTGGAGGCCTTGCTTGCGCTTGTTGTAGTGGGGATTGAATTCGAGAGCCATGATTTATCGTTTAGTCTTGTTGCGGGCAGAAACGATTTCTACGCACGAGTTGATAAACAGTGTGATGAAGAACAGTATGACGCCAAGAAGGAACAGGGACTGGTAGTGTGCCCCTCCGGCCGGGGCCTCACCTAATTCTGCCGCAATTGTCGCTGGAATGGTGCGCAGCGGTTCGAGAATGCTGGTAGGGATGACGGCCGCATTGCCGGTTACCATGAGTACAGCCATGGTTTCCCCGATGGCCCGCCCGATGCCGAGAACCACGCCCGAGGTGATGCCCGAAATGGAGTAAGGGACGACGACCTTATAAATGGTCTGCCACTGTGTGGCGCCCAGTGCGAGGCTGGCTTCGCGCATAGTGAGCGGGCAGTTGCGCATGGCGTCTTCGGCTACGGTGATAATCGTAGGCAGGGCCATAAGGGCAAGCACAAGGCTTCCGGCCAGTCCCGATTCGCCAACCGGGAGGTTGAAAGTCTGTTGGAGAAGGGGGACGATGACTGCGAGGCCGAAAAAACCGAACACCACGGACGGGATGCCATTGAGCAGTTCGATGATCGGTTTGAGCACCTTGCTCACAGACGGCGGGGCCACTTCGGCCATGTAGATCGAGATGGCCAGTCCGAACGGCAAGGCTATCAGAATGGCGAATACGCTCACCCAAATCGTGCCCAGCAGTAAGGGGATAATGCCGAAGATGGGTGAAGGAGTAGCCGTGGGGAACCATTCTGTACCGAAAAAGACGTCTTTGGGCCTGATGCTGTGATTGGGAATGAGATGAATGTCTTTGAAGCCTTCGACCAGTGTGGTGGGGACGAAGGCTATCATACCCGGGTTCTTTTGTATCTGCTCAACGATCTTTTCGCCGGCATGTTCGTATTCTGCCCCGAGCTCCTTTTCTGTGTAAAGGAGGTCAAGGTCTTCGAGACGGAATACTTTGACAGGCATGTCAGCTCCGCCGACGTCTTTCCAGTTTGTGATGTCTTCGTCGAAGAGCTGTTTGATTTGTTCGGCGTTGAGTTGGTCCACCTCGTTGGACTTGTTGAGGGCCAGTACGTAACCGTCTTCCACGATGGGCTGGCGGAAAAGGCCTGCCGCCTCGCTGAACAGAAAACCAATAATCAGGAGAATGACTACGCTGGTTACGAAACCGCTCAACGTGAACACGTGGCGGGCTATTTTGTCAATCCATTTTTTCATTGTGATTGGGGTTTTGATGAATATCGTGACTTAGCGGGGAAGAAAGCCGAGTTCGAGTGTTTTTGAACGGGCTGCTTTCGACGAAATAAATTGCAGGAACGGGCGCACTTTCACTTCGTTCGCCTTGTCGTAATAGTAATAAAGAGGACGTACGACAGGGTATTGTTTCGACATGGCAGTGCGAATCGAAGGCAATACGTAATGTTGGCCTTGGTCGTAGGAGATGGCAAGGGCTTTAACCCGCTTGTTGAGGTAGGCCAGTCCGACGTAGCCGATTGCACCACGGGTCTGGCTGACGGACTGGATGATGGCGCCCGTCGCAGGCATGGACAAGACGCTGCTCTTGTAGTTCTTGTTATGCAAGACGCTTTCTTTGAAAAACTCGTAGGTGCCCGAGGAGGTTTCACGGGAATAAACGACGATTTTGGCATCTTCGCCGCCTACTTGCTTCCAGTTGGTGATTTTTCCGCGAAAGATACCTTCGAGTTGCTCGCGCGTGAGCTGTTTCACAGGGTTCGACGGGTGAACAATCACGGCCAAGGCGTCATAGGCCACGATGACCTCGCATGGGGTGTGCTTGGCTTGTTTCATTTTCATCTTTTCGCTGAATTTGATGCGCCGGGAGGCCATTGCGAGGTCCGTCGTGCCGTCGAGCAGAGCCGAAATTCCCACGCCGCTTCCGCCTCCTGTGACGGTGAGCGTGGCGGACGGATGGGCTTTCATGTACATTTCGGATAATTCTTGCGACAGTGGGAGCACTGTGTCGCTTCCTTTGATGCGTTGCGCGAGCAGTGCGGAGGGAGACGCGATGAGCCATGCAAGAAATAAAAGTAACGCGGTTTTCTTCATACGCGGTTGTCGTTTGATAGGTGACTTTCGTTTTAGCGTGGTAAAAGTAGGTCATTTCGTCTGAAAGCCCTGTTACAAAGCCGTGAATTTTGCTTCGTCGCCTTCCTGGCCATGCCGGTTTCATGGTCACTGCGGCGGTGGAGTCGGTCGCAGCGACGGACCGTCCTGTCGCAGTGACGGTTTTCGTCTTGGCCCTATGCGAAGCGCCCCGCTTCCGGTAAAAAGGAAGCGGGGCGCTTTATGTCAAGAGGGGTGCTATGTCGTTAATCAGAAGCGATAGCGATGATCTACCACCTTGCCTCGTTTGAGCAAATCGTTGGACAATTGGTTTGCCATGATGCGGAGGTTCATTTGCGCATCGTTGCGCTCTTCTGTGGCCTGGTCGTACTTCTCGCTTGAAGTTTTCTGGTTGTTGATTTGGAAGAAGTAAACCCCTCCGTTGCCTTTGACGGCCCCGGAGAACTGGCCCTTTTTGAGTGTAGCTGCCAGACCGGAGATAGCCGGTTCCGTGGTGCTGGCCGCACTGATGAAGGGGGGATTGTTGAAAGTCACGTTGGTCAGATTTTCTTCCACTGCTCCTTTTTGCCCTTTGGCCTGGGCCAGATTTTTGACCGCTTTTGTGCGGTTCATGATAAGTTCGGCTTTCTTGTCGTTGGTGACGAGCTGTTTCAGGTAGTCTTTGACGTCCTCATCGTTCCACGGGCGGTAGCCTTTTTCATGGATGTTGGTAACGATGGCCACGAGCAGGTGGTCATTGTCGGAGCCGCATTCGTACAGCTGTGAAATCTGACCGGCTTCGGCTTCGTCGAAGATCCATTTCATGGTTTCCTTTACGTTGCCGGCATTGCCGATGTTGTGTTCGTTGGCGGTCAGGTTCTTCCGTTCCAAAACCGTGTAGCCATTGCGCGCGGCGTTTTTCTCAATATCGGCGATGGTCTTGTTCTTGCCAAGGAACACGTTGAATTTGTTAAGGGCAGACTGGTAGGTCGCAGTGGAGAATTGGACCGGACACTTGATGACGGCTACGTTGTATTTCGTGGTCATGGCCCGACGGTCGAGGACTTGGAGAATGATGTTCCCCTGTGTCATGGCGATGTTGGCCAGTCCGTTGACAGCCGTGGTGTTGAGCGCTTTAAGATATTTGGCGCCGTCTTCGTCGATGATGCTGCCTTCATATTGGCGTGAGGTCATCCATGTGCTGTCGCCCGGCTGGTTGTAGATTTTAGCGATGTCTGTGAAGCGGGCTCCGCTTTCTATGGCTTTATAGATGCTGTCGGCGCGGGTGTGGGCTTCGTCGAGGCTTTGTCCCGTGACCTGAATCACGCGGAAGAGAATGGAGTCGGGAGCCTGGGTCTTGTCGAAGACTTTAATGATGTTCATGGTGTTGTCACCCGCATAGTAGTAAGGAGACTTGATGCTGCCTGTTGTCATGGAGTCGAGTTCGACACGGATATCAGCGGGGAATGCGTTGGTCGAGAGGGGCACGTCTGCGTAGGGTACGACGGATTTCGACGTATTGACTACGCTGGCGGGGTTGTCTGTTGCCTGCAAACGTTTGAACGTGTCGTCCATTTTTGCGGTGAGGTCTTTGCGGTCTTTGTCGCTGGCGGTGACGGTGACGTCTATGTATTTGATGTCGCGCGATTCGATGTCCTGACGGAACAATTCCTTCTTTTCTTCATATTTCGCTTTCAACTCGTCGTCGGTGACTGTCACTTCCTTGTCGTTGACAGAGGCATAGGGGATGGCAACGAGCGCAAGGTCAGCCTCTTTGGTGCGGTCGCTGAACGACATTTTGGCAGCGATGGGGTTGGATACGAACGAATTTGCCATGAGGGCTTGGAACTTGTTACTGAGCAACTGCTTGCGTAAGTTTTTTTCCGTATACTGCCACAGGCGGTAGAGCATGGTGTATTGTTCTACATATTCCGCCGGTACTTGTCGGTTGCTCGTTCTGAGTTCGTCGTATTGTTTTAGAAAATCTTGGAGCCCTTTCACGTCGAAACGGCCTGTCTGTTGGTTGACGAATGGAGTTTGGAGAAGCATAGGGTTGGTGCCTTTGCGAAGAACGTCCTGCACTTCTTCGTCCGTCACGGTGAGACCGGCTTTCTTGGCTTCGTGTTCAATGAGTTTGTAGCTGACGAAGTCGTTCCAGACCTGGTCTTTCACTTGTGTCATTTCTTCGTCGCTCAGGCTGTTGACCCCGCGTTGAAGTTTGATGATTTCAGCGGATTCGTCAACCATAGTCTGAAATTCCTGAACCGAGAGGTCGTCGCCGAGTACTTCGCCGACCTGCATTTTGCTGTCGTTAGAAGTGGTTTCGATCGACCGGAAAAATTCTTCGGCAATGAACGCAAACAACGCTAAGCCGACGACAATCATCAGCAGCGCGCCTTTGTTCCTGATTTTCTGTAAAGCTGCCATTGGTTATTACTATTTTGTTTGTTATTGTTATAATTCGCGTAGAAAGCGCACAAAGATATAAAAATCTTGTGACTTTCATGAGTTTCACGTAAAAAAAGGCCGTGATGCGGACAGCTGCGGGCGTCTTTCGCGTCGCTGCGTCGTTTTTTCCTGTGGCGGCGTTTGATATTCTTGTCACTGCGGTTGTGAGGCCATTGGTCGCTCGCGGGGCGGCAGGGTGTCTGTCGTGTCGTTTGGAGTCTCACGGGGAAGGGGCATCATTCCGCTGGCCCAGCTTACGACGTAGTCTGTCATTTGTTCGTTCGACCGGAATGAGTTGCCTTCAAGTTCTTCGTCCGGTGTGACGATGTGCATGTGCTTGAAAGAGTAGATTTCGTGCTTCTGCATGTCCCAAAAGAGTTCCTCCGTGGCGAAAGTCTCGTTTTTGATGTTGCGCACAAAAACGCGGCCGCGTAATTCCCATAAGTTTTGGTTGTAGCAGTAAGCTGTATCGGCGGTAACGGAAAGGTCGACCTTGAACTTCTCGTTGAAGCGTTCGAGGAAGATTCCTTTGGGAAAGACCTGGCGTGGCGGATTGGTCTGGTCATAGACAGCCCATTCCTCAGCCACGATTTTATAGCGGATAACGCCTGAGTCGGAGATGAGTTTGGACACGCCTTTCGTCACCATGACGGGGACGGAGTCACGGATTTCAATGGCAGCGCCCGTCGGAGGTGCTTCGCTCGAACACGAACTCCCGCCTGCGGCTGAGCAGGTGAGGAGGAGGCTGCCTAAAAGGAAGTGTGCGGACTTATTCAATTTTCCACTTCATGAACCATCGCTCGTTGAACGAGAAGCCCAAGCAGAAGCGTAGGTATTGCTCTTTGATTTGTCCGGCCATCCGGGGCTGTATCCACTCGTATTGAACCGACAGATTCAGAACCGAGCGGTTGTTGTAGCGGTTTGTGATGGGCAGGCCGACGCCTGCCGAAACCGCATAGTCGTGTGGACCTTTTGTCCCGTTGACACGGGTGTATGAGTTCCGGTAAGAGAACCCCACGCTGTAACGGACAAAATGGCGCCAGCGAATGCCGTTGGGGTTGGGAATATAGTCGGCTCCTATGGCTACGCGATGGGTGTTTTCAAATGACCCTGTGGTCGGCTGATAGTTGATGTTGTTGTCACCTTCGATGACTGTCGGATAGCGGACGTCTTTCCATCTTTGGAATTCGTAGTCAGCGCCCACGCGGAGACTGTTTTTATACCTCCACGAAAAGCCTGCGCCGATGGTGTGAGGCAACTCGAAGGCATTGTCCGTCCTGATGCTGTCTCCCGAGATTATGGACGTTCCGTCAGATGTCTGGTTGTAAAAATGTGCCGGCGAATTGATTTTGTGCCCCAAGCCGTATGTGGCACCGACAACTATGTCATTGTTTTTGTTGACGGGCCAATCGAACTGTAAGCCTACGTTGACTTTGTAGGTCGTAATGTCGCTCGCATATTGGCGGCGGAGCGAATGGGCATCCGTTGTACTGATGGAGGCAAGGACGATGTTGTTCATTTCGCCCCATAGCATGCCCACATTGAGTCCGACCGACAGGGGATGGAAAGGCTTCCATCCGATGCCGGCATAGAGCTCGCGGAGGCCTCCATTGCCGTCGTAGGATTCTGTACGGCTGTATGAACCGTCGCCCATGGTCGTGGTGGTCGACATGCTGTATCCCACGGTGCTGAACGGGAGTAGTCCGACCGACATGCCCAGGTTTTCCGAAAGACGGAACCCTGCGGTAATATAATCGAGTGAGGTGTTTTGGGCGTTCACTTTATTGCTTCCGCTTTTGAACTGGCCGTTCTGGAACGACATGCCTACGTCAAAGAGAAACGATAAGGAGTCGATGGAAGAATAGGAGGCCGGGTTGGCTGGATTGAGTTCGTGACCGTCACGCATACCGTAGGCTACACCACCCATTCCTTTGTTGAAGCCCGTCGCGCGGTCGGACAAGAGGCCGAAGCCGTAGCGTGAATAGGGCGAGTTGCTGCCGTTGGTCTGTGCAGAAAGAGTATACGCAGCCGGCCAAAGGGCCAATGCGAGCAGGAACGTCTTCTTAGCGGTCATTATGCTTGCTGTTGATCATTATATTCGAGTATCCGGTTCAGCCCACGCGGAACGAGGTATTTATCTGCAAAGATGCAGTTTTTTAGGCGGCTGTCAAAATCAAAACAGGTGCCGCCCGTTAAAAAAACGAAAAGGTCGGGGTGTTTCAGGCGATAACGGTTGATGTATCCTTCGATTTCGAGTTGGATGCCGTGCATGACGCCAGCCCGGATGGCCGTCTCGGTGTCGAACCCGATGGCGGGCAGGGGGCCTTCGGGCACGACGAGCGGTAGATGGGCTGTGTATTCGTGAAGTGCTTTGAGGCGGATGTCTATGCCCGGGGAGATGTTCCCGCCGAGGTAGTGCCCGTCGGCGGAAACCCGTTCGTAGGTGACGCATGTTCCGGCGTCGACAATAAGGAGATTGCGCCCCGGTTTCAGCGTCATGGCGCCGACAACGGCGGCCAGGCGGTCGGCGCCGAGGGTTTGAGGAGTGCGATACATGATTTTTGCCGGAGTGGGGGTGTCACCGTGGACAAACAGCACTGAAAACGGTAGCGCATTGATGCGCGACCGGACTTCTTCTGTCAGGTCGACAACGGTGGATACGACGGCTTTGGCAGGGGTGAAACGTTCCACCACGTAGGGAAGAGCTTCGAGGGTCGTGTTCGGCGTATATTCTTCGTATACGGGTTTGCCTTTGTCGAACATGACGAGTTTAGCCACGGTGTTTCCAATGTCTATGATGAGATTCATGCGGTCTATGGCTTTTTCCTGTTTTTCAGTCGTTTGATGATTTGCCGACAGCGGTTATGTTCTTTTTCACTGAGAGTCCGGGTGTGTCGTGTGCCGCCTTGTTGTATGGTTGCCACGACGTGGATGCCGCTCCATTTCAGGATGCCGCGTAAGGCTTTCACCGTGCCTTGTGATTGTCCGAGGAGTATGTTGAACGGCCATGGCGTTGTGCAGGTTGTGACGATGACGGCTTGTTTCCCCTTCATCCGTGGCCTGGGTATTCCGTGCGGCCCTTCGTCTATCAGACCGTAGACAATGCGGTCGAACAGGGCTTTGAGCTGGCCCGGCATGTTGCCCCAATAGCACGGTGAGCCGATAATGATGATGCCGGCCTGCTGCATGGCGCGGAGCACACGTTGTGCCCCGTCGTCGGGATGGATACATTTTTTGCTGGCCCGGCATGTCATGCATCCTGCGCATGGAGCGACTTCCAGACGGGCTACGGAGAGGCATTCTGTCGTAAAGCCTGCCTGGCGTGCCGTGCTTTCGAACGTTTCCATCCATTGCGAGATGAGGCCGTGAACCCTCGGGCTGGCGTTGAGTAGCAGGATGCGGCGGGTTGTGTCCGTTTCAGGTCTCGTCATCGTCGTCGAGGTCGAAAGAGTAGTCGAATCCCATTCCTTCATCGGTGAACTGGTCAAGCTCGCGTCGGTCTTTCTTTGTCGGTCGTCCGGTGCCCCGTGCCCGGTTGACAAAACCGCTGATGCGGCTCATTTCGAGCAGTTCGTATTGTTCAGGCGGGGTGATGTTTTCGAGTATGTCTGGCAAAAGTTTGGCGCCGACCCGTTTTTCAATGGCTTGTTTGATGCGGAACCGGTAGGTGACGGGTGGCTTGCGCACGCTGATTTCGTCGCCGGCTTTCACCGTGCGCGACGCTTTGGCTTGTGCTCCGTTGATGGCGACGCGGCCATTTTTGCATGCGTCGGCCGCAATGCTTCTTGTCTTGAAGATGCGTGCGGCCCAAAGCCACTTGTCGAGTCGTGCTTCGCCGGGATTGCTCATCGTTTCGTTATTTTTTGTTGAAGTGGTTCATCGTAAAGTCGATACCGGAGAGGCAGAAGCTTTTGACCATTTCTGCGGCCATCTGCAGCCGTTCGTCAAGGGCGGTCTGTTGTTCCGGTGTGAAGTGTCCAAGCACGTAGTCGATTTGTCCTCCTCGTGGGAAGTCGTTGCCGATGCCGAAGCGCAGACGGGCGTATTGCTGTGTGCCGAGCACGGTCGTGATGTGGCGCAGCCCGTTGTGTCCGCCTTCGCTGCCGGAAGGCTTCATGCGTAGCTGGCCGAACGGAAGCGAGAGGTCGTCGACAACTACGAGCAGGCGCTCAACGGGGATGTTTTTTTCTTTCAGCCAATAGCGAACCGCGTTGCCGCTGAGGTTCATGTAGGTCGACGGTTTGAGGAGTGTGAGTACTTGGTTCTTTACTCTCATGTCGGCGACGAAGCCATAGCGTCGGTCTGCAAAAACAGTATTGGACGCCTTTGCGAGGGCGTCCAATACCATAAATCCTATATTGTGGCGGGTTCCGGCGTATTCGTCGCCGATATTGCCCAGCCCTGCTATCAGGAAGTTCATGTCAAGCGTAGCGGCTTATTTTTCAGCCTTGGCGGCAGCGGCAGCAGCTCCCATGGCGGCACGTGTCATCTTGACGCCAACCACGACAACCTCTTTGGGTGTAATGAGTTCGAGGCCTTCAAAGTGGAGGTCGCCTACCTTGATGGTTTTCCCGAGGCCGAGGTTTCTCACGTCGATAGTGAGCTTTTCGGGAATCTGCTCATAGAGTGCGCGTACCTTTAACTTACGTACTTGTGTCGTCAAGCGGCCACCTGCGCGGACACCTTCGGCCAAACCGTCCGTGGCGATGGGCACGGCCATGACGATGGGCTTCTCGGGATGCACTTCGTAGAAGTCAACGTGCAGGATGGTGTCTTTTACGGGGTGGAACTGGACTTCTTTCAGGACGGCTTTGTGGTCCACGCCGTCAATGTTCAGGTCAATCAGGTAGATGTGCGGCGTGAAAACGGCCTTGCTGATTTCGTTGTAGGGAATGGTGAAAGTCTTGGCCACGGGAAGTCCGTTTTCGTCTTTCTGCTCACCGTAGATGACGCAAGGGACATTGCCGCTTTTGCGGATGCTCTTGGCGGCTTTCTTGCCGGTTTCGGTACGGCTGGTGCCGTTCAGTGAAAGTTGTTTCATTGTGTTACTCTAAATTAAGTGACGTTTGGTTTTGCTTAATTCGCCATCACACAAGCCGCTTGCTGCGGCTGGCAGGTCAAATCGGCTGCAAAATTACATAATTTCTGTGTAACAGGCGTCGATGACGGGCTGTTTTTTTCATCACTGCGTGACGGGGTTGACGGTCGCAGCGACAGGATTTTCTGTCGGCGTCTCTGAATTTCCTATCGTAGTGGCAGAAATGTCCGGCACGGAGTCTATATTAACTAATGTGCATTCAAAACCGCCGGTAGCCGTCTGGCTGCCGACTGACAAACTGTCAGATAAATGAAAACCTGCTTGGAAATGGAGTTTGGCACGCCTCTTGTTTGTGAAAGGGCGTGATGTCTCAACTCAGGAGGTGGCACAGAACAAACGAATAAGTAATTATAAAATCATACAGAAATGGGAAAGATTATAGGAATTGACTTAGGTACGACCAACTCATGCGTGGCCGTTTTTGAGGGCAACGAACCGGTTGTCATAGCTAACAGCGAAGGTAAGCGCACGACGCCTTCCGTAGTGGCTTTCGTGGAGGGAGGCGAGCGGAAAGTGGGTGATCCTGCTAAGCGTCAGGCCATTACGAACCCGAAACGTACGATTTATTCAATCAAGCGTTTCATGGGTGAGACTTACGACCAAGTGTCCAAGGAAATAGCCCGCGTTCCGTATTCGGTGGTTCGTGGTGACAACAACACGCCGCGTGTCGACATCGATGGCCGCCTTTATACGCCGCAGGAGATTTCTGCCATGATTCTTCAAAAGATGAAGAAAACGGCCGAGGATTACCTGGGGCAAGAGGTGACGGAAGCTGTCATCACCGTTCCGGCGTATTTCTCAGACTCGCAGCGCCAAGCTACGAAGGAAGCTGGGCAGATTGCGGGCCTCGACGTGAAGCGTATCGTAAACGAGCCGACAGCTGCGGCCTTGGCCTACGGACTTGACAAGGCGAAGAAGGACATGAAGATTGCCGTCTTTGACTTGGGCGGCGGCACGTTCGATATCTCTATCCTCGAATTGGGCGGCGGCGTGTTCGAAGTCCTTTCGACGAATGGCGATACACACTTGGGCGGCGACGATTTCGACCATGTGATCATCGAGTGGCTGGTTCAGGAATTCAAGAACGACGAGGGCGCAGACCTGACGACGGATCCGATGGCCATGCAGCGCTTGAAGGAAGCGGCCGAGAAAGCCAAGATTGAATTGTCTTCTTCCACGTCGACCGAAATAAATCTGCCTTATATCATGCCGGTCGGCGGCGTGCCCAAACACCTTGTGAAGACGTTGACCCGTGCAAAGTTCGAGAGTTTGGCGCACAACTTGATTCAGGCCTGTCAGGCTCCGTGCGAACAAGCGTTGAAGGACGCCGGACTTTCGACCTCAGATATAGACGAAGTCATTCTGGTGGGTGGTTCCAGCCGTATCCCGGCCGTGCAGCAATTGGTGCAGAATTTCTTCGGGAAAGCACCGTCGAAAGGTGTGAACCCCGACGAAGTCGTAGCCGTGGGAGCCAGCATCCAAGGCGCTATTCTGAACAAGGAAGGTGGAGTGGGCGACATCGTTCTTCTTGACGTAACCCCCCTGTCGATGGGTATTGAAACGATGGGCGGCGTGATGACGAAACTGATAGAAGCCAACACCACTATTCCGTGCAAGAAGAGTGAAATCTTCTCAACGGCTGCCGACAATCAGACCGAAGTGACAATCCATGTCCTGCAAGGGGAACGTCCTATGGCCGCTCAGAACAAGAGCATCGGTCGCTTCAACCTGACCGGTATAGCTCCCGCTCGTCGCGGAATCCCTCAAATCGAAGTTACGTTCGATATCGACGCGAATGGTATCCTGAAAGTGTCGGCCAAGGACAAGGCTACTGGTAAGGAACAGGCTATCCGTATAGAAGCATCAAGCGGTTTGAGTAAAGACGAAATCGATCGCATGAAGGCAGAGGCTGAGGCTAATGCCGAAGCCGATAAGAAGGAGAAGGAACGTGTTGATAAGCTGAATCAGGCCGATAGCATGATCTTCCAGACCGAGACCCAGTTGAAGGACTTGGGCGACAAACTTCCTGCCGACAAGAAACCTGCAATCGAGGCTGCCCTCCAAAAACTGAAAGATGCGCATAAGAGTGGGGATATCGCTACGATAGATGCCGCAATCAGCGAATTGAATGCCGCATGGCAAGCAGCCAGCGCTCAGATGTATCAGCAGACGGGCCAAGCCGGTACGCAAGAAGGTCAGCAGACTGCAGGAAATCAAGCCAGTCAGTCATCGGGCGATAATAATAAAGACGATATCCAGGATGCTGACTTTGAGGAAGTCAAATGATTCCGATAAGTAAATACATACTAAATCGCAAGCAAAAGCGTGCAGCTCAATGAGTTGCACGCTTTTTGCGTTTATGGGGTTCATGGTTTCTATGCCTTTTTTATGCCCTTTTTTATCTCTTATTTGCGACATATTTGCATCACGTCTTATTTGGCGAAAAGGTACAACTTAAATATACATAAACCATTTATAAAGAGAAAGATATGCCAAGAGGTAATTACAAAATCCAAAGAGTATGTGAAGAGTGCGGTAAAATCTTC
This sequence comes from uncultured Prevotella sp., assembly GCA_900553285.1. Lineage (GTDB taxonomy): Bacteria > Bacteroidota > Bacteroidia > Bacteroidales > Bacteroidaceae > Alloprevotella. The sequence goes on along the minus strand of USCX01000010.1, from coordinate 630 downwards.
ACTCCTCCTACGTTGATGTCAAAGTATTGTTGTTCAGCCTGTTCTAAAAAGGCGTACAAGAAAAGACAAATCGCAAAGGAAAAAGAGGCAGTTCGTCAGGCTTTAATCAGGCAAATACCGTCGAGTAAAGGTTATCTGACCGTCAAGGAAGCCGTATTGATTTATGGCATCAGTAAAGATGTTCTTTATCGTATGATCAGGCAAGGACTTCTTCCGTCACACAATTTCGGCCAACGCCAAACACGTTTAAGTCGTCAGTATATGGATGAGCATTTTAAGAAGAAACCTAGGCAAAGGAATAAGAAAAAGGAAGCATTGTCTTTTGACCCCAAGGACTGCTATACAATCGGACAAATAGCTCAAAAATTTCACATCAATGAGGGTACTGTACTTACGCATATTCGCCGTAATTCTATCCCAACACGTCAAATCGGTAACTATGTTTATGTGCCAAAAACAGAAATAGATAAATTATACAAGTCATTATGAAGAAAGCATTGCCTAACACCAAAGTGACCGTCAAGCTCAGAAGGTCGAGATACAAGGAAGAGTGGTATCTGATTATCGAATCGTACCCAGTGTACAAACGTGGCTCAAACAGGGCAAGCCGAGTTGTAGAGTCAATCAACC
>USCX01000009.1 GCA_900553285.1 uncultured Prevotella sp. | reverse complement strand
TAGCACGGTGTATCTTGATACCGAGGAAGTATTTGGGCTTCCTCGCGATCGAAAGGGTCGCCTTGAAGGTGATGACGCCGTTGATGTCCGTCATGGTGGCCTTGCGCACGAAGGTGTAACCGTTCCATGCTCCGCCGTCCTGCCACGTCAGGTTGTAGGCGGTCTTGCAGTCCTGCATGATGGCCGGGATGCGGTAGTAGTCGTCCGTCGCCACGGCATTGTCGCCGGCAGCCTCCGATTTTGCGTTTTCGTAGTCTGCCAGTTTTTGCTGCCACTTGGCCAATTCGTTCTTCAGTTCCTGTAGCCGGGTCTGGTTCGCATTATACTGCTGGCGGTAAGCGGCGGCATCTTCCACGCTCGATTCGGAGATTTTCTTCAACAGGGCGGCGTTCTCATCCTCCAGAGCCTTTATCTGCGACTGGAAGGCGGCGACCTGGTTCTCGGCTTCCTGTACCATCCCGTCCAGTTCCGAGGTATCCAGCTCATTGTCCGTCACGGTGGTCTGCATGGCGCAGTCCTTTGAATGGCTGTTCAGCGAACTGCCGCACTTGCGGCATTTGTATTGGGTGCTTCCTTGTCCGAGGGTGGCGCCGTCGGAACAGGTCACGCTGATGGTCACGCTCTCGCAGCCCTGCAGCTTGGCGGCGTCCGTCGCCTGGTAGTAGTTCCGCGCATCGGAAGCGATATAGTAGGTGTACCCCTCCTCGTTTTCGTTGATTTCCGACAGGCGGGCGTTGAGCTGCGCCTTGAAGGTGTTCAGGTCCATCGAATAAGAGTCAAATACATCCTCATAGATGACTTCCTCCCGGTTCCAGCTCTGGGTCACATGGATTTCGTAGGCGTATGCCTTCTTAGTCTGTTTCCCGCCACGGCTGATGACATAGGCCTTCTGGCTGTAACGGATGGAGTAAGTGAAACCGTCGTTTTGGTTGTTCAACTGCTGCACCCGGTCGCGCGACCATCCGGCATACCGCTCCGAGTTGGAGAGGGCCTGCTCGCGCTGCGAGGCGTTGGGATAGAACCCAGCATCGGTGGTCTCGAAGCGTGTCCATTCGCCGCCGTTCAGTATGCTGTTGTCGTCGGTGGGCGGATAGTAGTCGCACAGCGACACGCTGCCTTGTTCTCGGCGGGCGATGTACCACCGCTGGGTGTAGTAATTCCCGGCGGCTTCGTCCATGTAGTCGGTAATCCACGAGGTCAGGTCGTAGTTGCTGAAGTCGAACAGCCCGGCCACATTTTCCGGGCCGCCCACCATGTCGAGCAGGAGTCGTCCGGCATCCTGTTCCGCTGTTTCGTACAAGTAGCTGTAATGGTCGTACAGGTGGAATATCTCTTCCACCTTGCCGTTCATCAGGTCATGGAACGAACTGGTCTGAAGCAGGGCGTCGCCGATATTCCCGATACCCGCCGTGGCGAGCCCCACACCCATGTTGTACAGGTTGTCGAGGTCGCTCTGCAGGTTCTCTTTCGTGAAGTTGCCCGGTATGCGGGCCAGGTCGTCCAGCATCCGCTGCCAGTCAATGTTTCCCAGTTCGCTGAGCCGCAGCAGGGAGGCGAACTCTTCCTTGATTTCGAGAAAAGCCACGTCGGAAAAAGTCAACGTGCTGTTGGTCACGATGCTCTCGAACTGCATGCACAGGCTCTTGGTGTCGTCGCACACTTTCATCAGGTAGCTGCCCCAGTAGAGGGCTGTCTGCGGGGATTGCAGCATCATCTTGGCCACCACCCAGATCTTCGGTATGATTTTCCGGGCAACCATGTTGTAGATGCGGCGATAATAGTAGTTCTCCGTGCTGCTGCTCCATATACCCAGCTCAGACAGGGCCTTGTGCTCAAGGAATTTCGACGAGAAGATGCCGGCGGCGGCGACCTCTGCGGCCGTATAGTGTTTGAGAATGTCATCCACTTGTTCACGGTAATAGCTCTCGGCGACCGTCTCCGTACCGAAGGCGGCGGCCATCGCCGCCACGGTGCGTGTGTCGTAGTTCACGCTGTAATACTGGGCGTGGACATGCTGCACGGTGGCGAGCGACAAGAGCATTAGTATGAACGACAGCCGTTTCATGGTCATTTATTGCTGATTGTTTTTATCCCTCTTTTTCAGATTCAACACATGCCCCGCCGCATTCACCTTCTGGGCGAAAGGCAGGGACTTGCTTATGCCGCTGGCATCCCAGTCGCGGCAGTAGGCTTCGATGGCTTCCTGGTGGCTGCAACGGAGTTCTTTCTTGTACAGTTTCAACGCTTCCTTCTCCGCGCGTTCGGTGGTGTAGGTCATATAGCATTCGTGCGGCTCCTCCACGCCGTACACGCCGCTGGTCGAACCACGCCGGATGAATACCTCGCGGAAGAAGCTGCGTCCTTCCTTGTTTTCCAACCTGTTGATGGTGAATATCTTCTTGCAGTCCACATCCGTCAGTCCGAGAATGGCCTTGATGCTGTCGAACCGCTCCTTGAACTTGCTCTGGTCGAGCAGCATCACCACATCGGAGTTGTTGATGATGGCTTCCTTTACTATCTCGCTGCCGATGATGTCCTGTATCTCCTGTGTCACCACGCCCACCGAGGCCCAGAACTTTCTTGCGGTCTTGTACATGAACTTGATGTATTCGGCCATGAGCGGCGATGCGATGGCCTTCCACGCTTCCTCTATCACAAGGACTTTCCGGTTCTTCTTGATGCGCATCTTCTGCAGGAACACGTCCATGATGATGAGCGTTACGATGGGAAACAGTTTCTTATTTTCCTTGATGGCATCTACTTCGAAGACGATGAACGTTTCCGAGAACAGGGTGGTGTCCACGTTCTCGTTCAATATTTTGTCGTAGTTGCCGCCTTTGTAGAACGGCTGTATCATGTAGGTATATTTGTCGTAGTCTATCTCCGTGATGTTGTTTTCCAGACAGATAAGTTCCAACCGTTCACAGGAGTATTCATAGAAGGTATTGAACGACAGCGAGTTCACTTTCAAGGCTTTCCGCCGTTCCTCCAGCAGGCGTATCTTGCTGTCCACCTTTTGTTCCAGTTCCGGCAGGTTCTCTGCATTCCATCTGCCTTTCCGCTTCTCGGCGGCTATCAAGGTCTTGTGCAGGTTCTCGCGCTGCACGGGGTCGTAACCGTCGAAGCCGTGGAAGTAAGCGTCGTAATAGTCCGTCACCATCTGCTCTACGATGCGGAACTCCAGTTCCGTGATTTTCGTGTCCGACCCTTTCCATATCAGTAAAATCAAGTTTTTCAGGAAGTCTATCTTTTCGATATTCAGTTCCGCCTGGGTGATGTTGAAAGGGTTCATGGTGATGGGCTTTTCCTCTGTATAGCTGATGTACTTGCCGCCCAGATACTCGCATAATCCCTCGTATGAATTACCCGTATCAACCATCACCACGTCCGTGCCCTGCTCATGGAGCTGGCGCACTACGCTGTTCATGTGGAACGACTTGCCGCTGCCCGAAGGCCCCAGGCAAAAGAAGTTCGAGTTGTCCGTCAGCTTGTTCTTTCCCTCCTTTCCGGTGATGTCGATGGCCACCGGCACGCCCTGGCGATCGGTGTAGTAGATTTTCAGCGGCGTTTCCTCGCTGTGCTGGATATGTTCCTTGTACATCAGGCACATGGCTGCGTCGCTCAGGGTCAGGAAACGGTCGTAGTCCTCGTTCAGGGCATAGCAGTTGCCGGGAAAAGAAGCGACGAACAGTTCCAGTTGGTTATAGGCGTGCTTGCTGATGTGGATGCCCATGCGACCGAAGGCATTCTCCAGATAATTGGTGCATTTCTGTATGTCCGTGTCGGCAGATACCCCTACAACAAGATTGAAATGGCTGTACACGAGCATCTTGCTCTCCCTGGCAACTATCTCCTGCACACGCTTGATGTCCTCCACGGCCATCTGGTTGCCGGGATTGGGGATACTTGCGTGACGGTTCTTCTTTTTGTCAAGCGCCGCCAGTTCCCGCTTTTGGTTGGGCAGGAAGATGATCTGGTTATAGACCACCGTCTCGGCTTCCGGTATGCTGTCGATGACGGACAGCAGGTCAACGGGCATCTCCGCATTTTTCACCTCTATATTGGTATAGGGCCTGACGAGCGAAGGCAGTGCGGCACAGTCCACGTCCACGAGGCTGTACACCTTGCAACGCTTGCCGCCCATCGAGACCGTCTCATCGTCCACCTTGAAATTGGTCATCGAGACAATCCTGTCCTTGAAGTTCATGGCGAAGTAGCGGTCAACGAATGCATTCGCCTGGGGCTTATCCAGGAACTCCGCTTGTATGCCCGCGTCATGGAGCTGGTCATGCACCTTGCGTATCTTCACGAGGAAGTCGCGCCACTTCTTGCCGTCGAAAGAGAACAGGCTGCTTTTTCTTGATTCCTGCGTAATGGTCAGGTAGCATACGCTGTCCGTGTACATCCGGCCTTTGAAGTACCGGAAATAGGCGGAGGATAGGAACTCGTGCCGGTCGCCCGTCACATCCTCGAACTGCTTGCGCACGAACACGTCCTGCTTGTGTATCGCATAGCCTTCGCCCAGCGTCTGTGCGACGGCAGTGAGCAGGCTTGTGAACTCGTAGTAGCTGTCGATGTTGGCCGAATACTTCTGCACGGGGTTCTCCATCCGCAGGACGGCCGAGTATTCCCCGGTCTTGGTGTACAGCACCCCGATGCCGTCCACGTCCTCCACGGTGAAATAGATGTCCTGGAAGATGCGCTTGCGCTTGCCGCCCGTGCCGAAGGCATGGACCGAAATGGCCATGCCCGCACAGAGGGCGATGAAAATCAGTATGATGTACAGTGTCATTGTCGGTTGCTTTCTGCTTAAGTAAGGGCAGACTCGCCTGTTCCAAAGCGGGCCTGCCCGGGTTCAACATTCAATAGGCCACGCGCTCTCCGTCATGGCTTTTTCTTTTTTCATATCTTCTTCAAGCGGGCATAGACATACACTCCTTTCCGGTTCTTCTTGGTGTGAAGACCTTTCCTTTGCTTGAGGATGATGAGCGAGATGCCCGCAGACAGGATGACGGCCAATACCACCAGTCCGGCCACGAAACCGGCAAGGCAGTAGGCAATGACGAAACCGACAATGGCTCCGCCTGCCGAACCCGCCGCCCAGTAGATATACCGTCCTTGTATGCCCATGAACTCAAGAGGCCGCTGAAGCCCCTTGAACAACGGGTAGTCCGGATAGCGTTCGTCCCTGCCTTTCATCGCGTCTCCTTTTTAGCCGCCGATACCGAAAAACAGCGGAAGTGCCTGTGCCGCCGCAATCAGGAAGATGCAGGCGCCCACGACCATCATGATTTTCTTCTTGACATCCTGCTCTTCGTTGTTCATCGCGATATAGACGCTGATTGCGCCCACGATGGCCACGACTCCGGCGATGGCATAGCACAGCTTCACCATGATGGGTACATACTTGGCGATTTCCTCCGCCACGGTGGTCAGGGCGTTGGTTCCGGCCGTGTAGTCGCCTGCGGTGTTCTGCGCCATCAGTGCGGCAGGCCCCGACACCAACAGAATGGCGAGCATCGCAACCTTGTACAATACTGCGCCTACGATTCTTTTCATTGCATTCTTTAACTTCTTCATTCTCGTTACTTTTAGTGATTACTATCATTGATATTCTGAATCTCTTTTCTATATGCGGTAGCCGAAAAAGGCCGGGAATACGATGGAGGCGCCTATGATGAACATGCACGCCCCGAACAGCATCAGGATGGATTTCACGATGCCGTCCTCTCCCGTGTTCCATTTGATATAGATCTGGAGCGCGGATATGACGGCCAGCACGGAGGCGACCGCATAACAGATGTAAAGGACGTACAGCATCATCGTCACCACGAAGTCGTGCATGGTGGCAAGCGCATCCGCTCCCCATGAATAGTTTACGGCTCCGCTCTTGGCGAAGGCGAAGCAGGGAACCGTGAGCATCAGCAAGGCGCATACTGTCTTCTTCGTTTTCATCGCTAAATTTTGTCCATCGGTTTCCACGCCATTGCGGGACGGTTCTCCAGACGGCCGCCGGAAACCATCGCCTTGTACATATCGTCCGCTGTGAATGCCTCTGACAGGTAAGGGGTACTGTCCTCCATTTTCGCCTCGGCTTCGGCCTTCATACGGGCAAACCGCTCTTCGGCCGATTCCTTGTCTGTGTCTGCCGCGCCGTCCTGTATGGAAGTGCCGGAATTATCAAATGCGGTCTCGTACTTCTCCGTCCCGACGTTGAATCCGGTCTCGCTTTCCGTCACCGCCACGCTGTCCTGCCCGTTATCGGGGTCGAGTTCAAAGACTTCCTCGTCCGTCCTGCCCTGGCTTCTCTTTCGGTACAGGTCCCTGGCGATGTTGGCCGCATAGTAAACGACGTAGATTGCCGTCAGAATGATTGCGAATATAAAGTATGATTTCATATCCTAATATGAATTTTATTTTGTATTCAAAATTTGATTTGCAAAGAAAATCCATCTGTTCCATATTAAGAAATAATTGAAATACAAATTGCTGTTTCCTTAATAAGATTTATGGTATTTCTAAAAATCATACTCTAAAATCATATTCTGACATCTGTTTCATACTTGAAAATGCGCATTGGCAGACAAAAAAAGAAGCCCTCCGTCAGGAGAGCTTCATAAATTCCGACACGCTGGCCGGGTCAGCGTCTTTTGCCTCTTAAATAGTCGTTCAGGTCTTTGTAGCCGTCGTACCGGTAGGCTTCGTTGTTGACTTTCCCGGTGAACAGCATGGCGATGGTTTCCACAGTCTTCTGTCCGGCAAGGTCATTGTCGAGGTAGCAATGGATGAACGGATATTCCTGCAAGTGTCCCAATGCCTTTTTAAGGTTGTTTATGGAGTTCATCACGAGATGGTCGCAAGGAACTTCAAGGCATATCTCCCTGTCTCCGGCCTGCCGCAGGGTCATATAGGAGAGAAAGTCCATGAATCCTTCGAAGACGCACACGTGGCCCTGCGTCTCGCCGTGCGTATGGCTTATCTGCGAAACATCCTTATTCTTCAGGCAGCCCTTGTAGTAAGGGTTGCGCACTTCATAGCCTCCTGACAGATTACAGAATGCCAGTCCGAAATAGTGCCGCTTGCGCAACTCATAATGCACTTCCTTGCAGAATATCTTTCCGATGTCGGCATCGATCATCCGGGAATGGAGGTACGACAGCAGCGCATGGTGTCGTAGCGGCACCACCCTTATATCCTTCATTTCCGCTTCCACCGGCCGGAGCATCACCGCCGGAAGCCGAACCCTCGGCAGTTCATTGGTTCCGGCGTGCCGTTCGATGCAGGCCAGCACCTCGCTTACACTGTCCGTTCCGTACAGGTGCTTGCCCAGTTCCACGAGGTCGCCACCGGTGGCCGCCCCGAAGTCATACCATTCATTGAGCCGGTCGTTCACCTTGAACGACGGCGTCTTTTCTTCCCTGAAAGGGGAAAGATACCAGTATTGTCCCCCGCGCGCATTCTTCGGCTCATGGCCGAGAAGTCGCAGGTAGTCCACAATCCGTATTTGTTTCGCTTCCGATATGTTCATGTGCATCCTGTGTTTAGTATGGTTTCTTTATATATACCCGTAAACTAAACCGATACGGCTCAGATGCTGAAATTCTCGTTGTAACGGTATTCCCGGCCATTCTTTTGTATCGCGTTATGTTGAATCAGGAACTTACACAGATTGACCAGGGTATTTCTTCCTCTGGTGTAACCGATGCTGTCATATCCCTTTTTTAGTGCGTCAAGCAATGCCTGATAGCCAAATGAGGTGTTGTCGGAAAAGGCGACTTCCAAAGCAGAACGGTGTAGCTGTTCTGTCATGTCAAGGTATGAAGACAGCCTGTCTTTCTTGTTCATCTTAAATTGATAGTCTTTTACCAAATGGGGAAGCGAGTCTTCTCCGATTTCAAAGGCAAATGGTACAAACTCTTTATCCCTGATATGCATAGCTCTTACTTCGCTGATTCTTCCGTTTTCTATATTTTTGGAGATTTGCAAGATGGTTTCAGCTTTATTATTCAATTCGGTACCGATATGCCCCCTGGTATTGTCATCTCCTTTATTCAGGTGGAGTACCGTATGGATGTGAAGCTCGTAATAGCTTGACCATCTCATCAGCTCATTAATAATATCAAGTGACTCGCTTGGACTGTTGATGTCATGGATTAAGTCGCGTATTCCATCTATGATAACCAGCCCGATATTTTTTTCTTCATGGAGGGCCCATTTGATGATGTCCCTGCGTTGGTCGGGAGTGTATTCGCGGAGAACAAAAAACTCAATGCGGTCATTCTCCTGGTCTATGGGCATACCTGCCAGTTTCAGTATTCTTTGAAGTACCTTATGACAGTGGCATTTGCTCTGTTCCGTATCAATATAAAGGATACGGTTCTTGCACGGAGGCAAGTCAGCTTTGTATTTCAATACCTCTCTTCCGGAAAGCGCCGATGCGACTATGGCGCTTACATTGAAGGTCTTTTTGCTTTTAGGTTTCCCCGTGGATGCACTGAAATTGCCTAATGTGGCTATGGTCACACCGTCAATCTGGACAATCTCTTGAGGGAAATCGTATTGTTCTGTGACATTGAGCCGGATATATTTCAGCAGCGACTTGTATTTCGCCTCGTCTATTCTGTGCGTATCCGGAAACATAAAATTAGATCTTTCCGTTTCCATCTCTTCTTGTTCTGCGTTTACGTTTGTTGTTGTTTTCAAGGCGATACGACATAACATTGGCCTGTTTGTCGATTTCTTCGTAGGAGAAACATGGATTACGTCTTATCCAGTCGTTCAGGTCGTCCCGGAGTACGAATATGTTCTTGCCGTTGGGCTTGTAAACGGTAAGTTCCTTGGTGGATGTCAGCTTATAGACAAAGCTCTTGGATACTTGCAGATACGCTGCAACTTCGTCTATGTTCAGAAAATCCTTTGCCGCATATGCTATCTTTTCCACGTTTTTCAGATGAGCCAGCAGTTCGTCCAGCTTGGCGAAACGTTGCAGGTAGTTCTCTACTCTTAATATTTCCCTCTGAAAGCCCTCCAATGTATTTCCCTCAATGAAGACACTTAGCCTTTCAATGCGGGATAGTATGATGTCCATGTCATTCTTTTTCATAATACGTTGTTTTTAATTGCCATTTCCAGATGGGGTTTCACTTGATTTCTCAAAGCCCAGTCGCACAACTCTTTCCTGTTGAAATAGACGAGTTTGCCGTTGGGCTTGTAATGGGGGATTTGTTTGGAGGCGGTCAGCTTGTAGATGTAGCTCTCTGACAGCCCCAGATAGGCGGATGCCTCGGAAATGGTCAGCACTTCTTTGGTAATCCACATGCGCTCCTTTATCTGACGGACAAAATTCTCTATATTGGGAATTTTATCGACTTCGCCGATTCGCTGCTCCAAGGATTGGATACGTTCGATGGGTTTCTCGGATGTCATTTTGGAAACCATGTTTTCCATCTGTCTGATATATCGGAAAACTGGACTGCTTCCACTGTTTGTTCTTCGTTGTTTCATTTATTGCTAAAATTAAATTTGACAATAGAAGGTTTGCCCTCCGCAGTTATTGATTACGGAGGGCAAAGTTATGGACAGCTTCCTGACGAGCATGTTGATAGTGTTGAGTGTCAACGTTTCTATCAACACGACTCTCAACAAATTTGCTTTCTTTTAGTCTATTTCTTTGTCTTTGATTAGCTTTATGTACCGGTCTATTGTCGCGAAGAATTTCTTTTCAGAGATACTCGGTTGTATGTCCTTTATCCTGTTAAGGGTAGAGGATAGGTCATGCTGATTGAGAAATTTCTTACCGGAAGAACTTCTGACAAGCTGCTTTTTGGCAATGACCGATTGCCAGTCATACGGTATGATGTCGTGCATGGCGAGTTTGTCAAGTAGCAACACCAACCGTGTGTTGTTTTTCGATGTGACCGGATTTAACATGGCTTTCTCATATCGGGTGATGACATCGTTCACATCCAGTTGTTCTATAAACAGGCCGACCTCATTGACAAGCTGTACAATGAGGCCGATTGTGTCTTTGTCAATCAATGGCTCATAGGAATCTGGCAAAGGGGGCTGTTCTGATTGACGGCTGTTTTGGAAACTTTGTATCCGGGATTTTGTTTGGAGATGTTCGGATGTATTGAATGTATCGAGCAATTTTTTAATTTGGGTTTCGTCCAAGGTGGACTGACTGAAGTATTGGCATACCAGCTTTTCATGGTTTTCCAATAGCTCTGAAACAATGCAATAATTCTTCTGATGTTCATTCTTGCTCCAAGCGTCAGTAGCATCGTGGTATTGCGTCGAATGAATAAAGTCAAGCATGAAGCGCCTGTAACATTTTCTGTGAGTTAGGACTTCAGCTTTATAAACTTCATGGGCTTGATAGACCAACCGGAATAACCCTTGTTCACCGGTTTGCGCAGGAGTCTTTCCGGCTCCGCGCATCGCTCTTTTCAAAAAGAGAGAGGAGCAAAGTTAAATTCTTTGTCATTGCTTGATTGAATTTGATGTTAGGTAATATATGCTTTAGCCTTTCTATCGGAGGCTGTTGCTTCCTTTTTTATTGTACAACTATTATACTCATCAGCAATTCTTTTCAATTCTATGTCATAGGTATCCAGTTTCCCTTTACTTATGATCGACCGGAAATTGCATCTTAGGCTTTCCCGGTTTATGGGCTTGCCTTCTCGAATTTGAAAGCAGTTGGCGCATTTTGTCCAAAAGTCAAAAGGATTATCTGCTCTGAATGACAAATAAACGAAGTACATGAGTGATACCTGACTTTTTATCCATAATACAGGCCGGGTAAATACCGTTTCATCAAAAATTCCCATGAATATATCAATTGAAGTGGTTGGCGAAATATATCCGCCATTGATGAGCCCTGAAAATACCGCTTGTTTCTTTTCTTCGCTTTTGTCTGAATAGAACACCTCTTTGCCAATGTGGATAATCCGCCCTTTATTTTCCACTTTTTCTTTTGCGGTTTCTTCAATATGGTTAAATTCTTCACAGATGGCTTTTAGTCTGGTGTCAAATCTATCCATCCACCCTAAGCGTTTAATCGAGCTGTAACCTGACTTAAAACATGCTATATGGGGAGCTTTTCCGTTGATTAGAAAACATTTTCCGCCTTTTACCCATAAATTCTTCTTGTTCCATTTGCCAAAAGCCAAATATAAAAAATATGCCAGCAAGCGTTGCTCCTTAATCCATTCGACAGGTTTTACAAACTTCGCTTTGTCAAAAATCCCATTAAAGACATCGAGCGTTGTATCAGGAGCAATATACTTGTATTTTATCAGCTCGTTGTACATCTTGGTTATATCTTCTGGACTTTGTGGGGTATAGAAGGTCTCAATCCCACACGATGACTCTAAGGGCGAAAAGTCCACTTCTGGATAAAGGGATTTCGCGTATTCGTAGAATTTGGTCCTGTATTTAGGGATACTGCATGTGCTGATTCTATACGAGGTAGTATGGCTCCATTGTTTCTCGAAATCTACATAAATTCGTGGAAATTTGCATATAGAAGATACTGCAAATGCAATGACTCTCAGTTGTAGTGTTTTTGTATCTGGAGTTGGCTGGAAATGATTGTCCAACAGTCCGGCATCAACGGCTCTTTGCAAAAGGGTTGCTACTTGCTCATTGGCCAGCGTCTCTACCAAATCCTTGTATTGGCCTTTTTCTTCACGCTGATACTGCCTGCATATTTCAAATAATGACTGTAACCTTTTAATAGAATCAATAAGTAGTGTCACGCAAGCAGTAGGAGTTATGTCTTCCTTGTGTTTTGCCAGATACTTTTTTATTTCGTCTGTATATCCTATGCTTGTAATTTGCCGTGCAAGGGAAGGGGATGGCTCTTGGCTTATATATTGCTGTATGTCTGCCGTCCATTCCGCTAACATTAATAACTGAGGTGTAAGAAAAGAAAAATCCTGAATAGTGTCTATGTCTATCCCATATTTTAATTCTCCCAGAATCTTGTTTATCTTGGCTACTTTTATAACGAAATCTTGTCTTGTCATAAATCAAATGCTGTTAACCGATTTCCGGAATAAGTGATACTGCGTTCTGCTTGTTCTTATCAAGAACCTTGGCATATATTTGTGTCGTGGAAAGTTCTTTGTGCCCGAGCAGTTTTGATACGGTATAGATGTCCGTGCCCAAGTCGAGCATCAGGACTGCGAAGGTATGGCGCCCGCAATGGAATGTTAAATTTTTCTTTATTCCTGCAGTCATGCTCCATCGTTGCAACTCTACGGATGTCCAGGAGCCGTATGTGAATCCGGTAAAAACAGGATCTTCTGGATTTCCTCTTTCTCCAAGATATTTTTCCGCTTGAGGTGAAATATCCAAATATTCCTGGCCGCCGGTCTTTTTCTGTTTGAAGATAATTCTTGTGAACTCACCAAATTTTTGCACGTCTCCCCACAAGAGTTTTTGGATGTCGGATTTACGCAATCCAGTCAGGCAGGAAAAGAGGAACGCACGTTTAAGTACGGGATAGCGGCACGGCGTTTCCGCTAATTTTCTGACTTCCTCTAATGTCAGATAATCACGCTTGACCTCTGCATCTTTGAACCCTTCAATTCCGCGTAATGGATTGACGGCAATAATCCTTTCATCATAAGCATGGTTGATACAGGCGCTAAGTTTTCTGAAATAGGACGCTTTCGAATTTTGAGACAGACCTTGAAACACATCACGTTCTCTGCGCGGCCCCCTGCGTTTGTGTGTGTCCTTTTCAACACTTTCTAAGAAATCTTTGAACCCCAAAATAAATTCTGGTGTAACATCTCTGAAAGTTGTTTTCTCATCGCAGTACAGCTCCAGATAACGCAAGCAACTTTGCCAGTTGCCATAGTTGCCTCTTGTATCTGGAGTATTCCGTTCTTTAACCATGTTACGGTAATATTCCAGGAATGGAGTATCCTCCTTGAATTGATGAGTGAATGTATATTCCCCGTTTTGAATCTCAATTAAACGCTTTGATTTAATTGCTTGAGCCGTTGCTAAAGTCTGTCGGTTCTGTTCCCGCTCGATAGGTGTTTTTGCTTCTATCAAGTATAGTTTCAGGTATTCTTTGTGACGCTTCCCGTTTCTATATATGTCAAGATACAGGCTGATGTTTCCATTGCTCAGCTTCTTCTCACGGAGCTTGACCGGTTCCTTTTGTGCGATAGTTTTCTTTGCCATGACTGTTTCCTGCTTTATTGGTTATTAAATTTTCCCTTTGTTGGGGGACAGTTTTTTGTCCCTCATTAATGGTCTGGGGGACAAACTGGGGACAAAAATAAGGAAAAAATATGTAATTACGCAGAAAACATGAAGAAAAAGAGAAAATACATATATCTTGAAAAGTGCCTGATAATACGCATTTTACAGATATATATTTTCTCTTTTTATGATTTTCTTTTCTTTATATCACTTTCCGATACAATACTCATTGTGGCTTTCGTGTGTCTACAAATGTGTTGGTATGGTGTCAACTATCTCCCAGCCGCGCAAGACAGCATGCACGTATATGCCAACCTATAAACGAATAAACGATTTTCACTGTTCACTAAAACAAACGTCATGAAAAAGAGTTCGAAAATTGTGTTGGGCGCCGTGGGTGTAGTGGCCGTACTGGCTATCACCTACCGCGCTGTCAACCGCGCCCCTGCCGCCAACCTGACAGCGGACGAACAACTTCTCAAAATCCTTGATGACGGAGGCTGTGCAGAATGCCACACGGCCAACCCGCAACTTCCGTTCTATGCCAATTGGCCCGTGGCAAAAAAACTCATAGGCCAACACGTGACAGACGGTTATGCCTCGTTCGACATAGCCCCATTCATGGACGCTCTGAAAAACGGGACACCACCCAACGAAGTTGACTTGGCCAAAGTTGAACGCAGTCTGGCCGACGGATCCATGCCATTGGCCCAATACTATCTGGTACACTGGGGCTCGTCAGTCACCTCTGCGAAAAAAGACATCGCCATGGCCGCAGTCAAGACACTGCGTGCCAAGTTCTTCCCCAATCCGCTGGCCGCTGCTGAATTCACCAACGAACCCATCCGCCCGATACCTGACAGCATAGCCTATAATCCTGAAAAGGCCGCACTGGGCGAACTGCTGTACCACGACACACGTCTATCGGCCGATGGTACAGTCTCCTGTGCAACTTGTCACGGGCTGAATACGGGCGGCGTAGACAACAAGCGCTATTCCGAGGGAATCAAAGGACAACTCGGTGGAGTGAATGCCCCGACCGTCTACAACGCCGCATTCAACTTCGTACAGTTCTGGGACGGAAGAGCCGCCACCTTGGCGGAACAAGCCGGCGGTCCTCCCCTCAATCCAGTAGAGATGGGATGCTCATCCTTCGATGAAATCGTAGCCCGTTTGGCGAAGGATAACGCTTTCGTCACCCGTTTCAAGGCCGTCTATCCCCAAGGACTAAGCCAAGCCACCATTACCGACGCGATTGCTGAATTTGAAAAAACGCTTATCACCCCCAACTCGGCTTTCGACCGCTATCTCAAAGGAGATAAAAACGCCATGACGGCCGAACAAATTGAAGGCTATGCTCTTTTCAAAGACTACAACTGCGCTACCTGCCACGCCGGCGTCAACATGGGCGGTTTGACCTACGAACTGATGGGTCAGCGAGCCAACTATTTTGAAGATCGCGAGTTAACGCAAAAATCAGGTCTTACGGACGGAGACAACGGACGTTGGGCACAAACCAAAGTGGAACGCGACCGCTACCGCTTCAAGACACCAACACTCCGTAACGTGGCACTCACCTATCCATACTACCACGATGGAAGCGTGACAACCCTTGGCGAGGCAATCACCAAAATGGCCAAATTCCAAGTTGGACGTGAAATATCGCCGGAAGACTGCAAGAAAGTTGAAAGTTTCTTGCACGCACTTACGGGCCAGTACAAAGGAAAAGCGCTGACAAACGACAACATGAAGTAACCGGTACGAACGGTACGGCTTTTCTATTATCAAATCCCCTGCACGCACTTATCGTGGCCGATGCAGGGGATTTGTTGTAATGCTGTTCTTAGAACAGCTAATACGGTACTTTCATATGAAAACGCATGTCCCAGCCTCATTGATACAGGACGGGGACGATAAAACCGGAAAACTGGTAAATCTCAATCGACGAGGTCGGCGTAAACAGCCCGCACCTGGCGCTGCAAATCGGCAGGAGATATGCGCAATTGCAAGCCCCGCACACCCGCACTGACATAGATGTAGTCGAAGTGAGCAGCAGACTCATGAATATAGGTAGGGAACTGTTTTTTCATCCCAATGGGCGAACAGCCTCCACGGATATACCCCGTAGTCGGAAGAAGCTCTTTGAGGGGAAGAAGTTCGCATTTCTTGTTCCCACTGACCTTGGCCGCTTTCTTAAGATTGATTTCATGGTCGCCGGGAACGACACAAACAAAATGGCCACTCCGGTCACCATGCAATACAATGGTCTTGAAGACTTGTTCGATATCCTCACCGAGTTCAGCTGCGACATGCCCCACACTCAGGTCGTTCTCGTCCACCTCGTAAGGAACCAACTCATACGCTACCTTGGCTTGATCGAGCAAACGGGCAGCGTTGGTTTTCAGCCTATTGTTCTTACTCATTTCTTCACCCCCTTTCGGTCTTTTTGTTCAGGAAATTCGTCTTTCAAAAATTGCGCTGTAAAGCCTTTACCGGCCTTCACAATATCCTCCGGTGTTCCCGTGGCGACAACTTCTCCGCCCCCGCGACCACCGTCAGGGCCCATATCAATAAGATAATCGGCAGTCTTGATGACGTCGAGGTTATGCTCAATGACTATAACCGTATTCCCTTTGTCTACAAGGCGGTTCAGAACATTAAGCAATACGCGGATATCTTCGAAATGCAGTCCTGTTGTAGGTTCATCGAGAATGTAAAGCGTTTTCCCGGTGTCACGCTTGCTCAATTCGGTGGCCAGTTTGACACGTTGGCTCTCTCCTCCGGACAACGTTGTCGACGACTGCCCCAACTTGATGTATCCCAGACCGACATCTTGCAACACCTTAATCTTATGGGCCAATGCCGGAACATTCTCGAAGAACTCTACTGCTTGGTTAATAGTCATATCTAACACATCCGCGATGCTTTTACCTTTATACCGGACCTCGAGGGTCTCACGATTATAGCGTTTGCCATGACAAACCTCGCACGGCACATAGACATCAGGGAGAAAGTTCATTTCGATTGTCTTGTAACCATTTCCTTTACAGGCTTCACAGCGTCCGCCAGCCACATTAAAAGAAAAGCGACCGGGCTTATACCCTCGGATCTTGGCTTCGGGAAGGCTGACAAAGAGTGCACGAATATCGGCAAAAATACCGGTGTAAGTGGCAGGATTCGAGCGCGGTGTCCGACCGAGGGGACTTTGATCAACGCAAACCACCTTATCCACATGTTCCAATCCCGCAATACTCTTATAAGGAAGCGGATCCACCAAGGAACGATAGAAATGCTGTGAAAGGATGGGATATAGCGTGTCGTTGATAAGTGTAGACTTCCCACTTCCCGAGACCCCGGTCACACAGATGAGACATCCCAAAGGAAAGTCGACCGTCACGTTTTTGAGGTTATTCCCACAGGCACCACGCAACGTCAGCCTTTTCCCGTTGCCTTTCCGCCGGACCTTGGGTATCTCTATGCGGCATTTTCCGCTGAGATAACGACTCGTGAGTGTATCCTGCTTCATCATTTCAGCCGGAGTGCCTTCAAAAACGACCTCACCTCCCAATCGTCCAGCACGCGGTCCCATATCAACAATATAGTCTGCGTCCAACATCATGTCGCGGTCATGCTCAACAACGATAACAGTATTACCCACGTCGCGTAATTGTTTCAACGAATGGATGAGGCGCACATTATCGCGCTGATGAAGTCCGATACTCGGCTCATCGAGAATATAAAGCACGTTTACAAGCTGAGAACCGATCTGCGTAGCAAGACGGATACGTTGGCTTTCCCCGCCCGAGAGAGTCATCGTCGAACGATTCAACGACAAATAATCCAAGCCTACATCCAGCAGGAATTTCAAACGTGTCATCAATTCTTTAAGGATTTCGTGGGCGACGACGCGTTGCCGCTCTCCGATATGTTCCTCGACGTGCCCCATCCACTCATAAAGTTCGCGGATGTCCATGGATGACAACTCATAAATGTTCTTTCCGTCTATACGGAAATGGAGGGCTTCCTGATTCAGGCGAGCGCCGTGGCAAACGGGACAGGTGGTTGTTTTCGCAAACTGATCGACCCACTTTTGTGCCGCAGCCGACATTTCGCGATCGGCCATTTGGGTGATGTACTTCACTAAACCGTCAAACTCGACATAATAATCGTCCGACGTATTCATCACCTTGGCCGGAATACGCAGACGGTCGGCCGTTCCATTAAAAATCTCATCAAGAGCCTCTTCGGGGAGTTCCTTTACCTGTGTTTGAAGAGAGCAACCGTATCGTTCGAGTACGCTCTCGATTTCCCAGAAAATGAGCGTGTTCTTATACTTGCCCAAGGGAACTATCGCCCCCTCTTTGATAGAACGCTCGGCATGGGGAATAAC
Organism: uncultured Prevotella sp.; assembly: GCA_900553285.1. Lineage (GTDB taxonomy): Bacteria > Bacteroidota > Bacteroidia > Bacteroidales > Bacteroidaceae > Alloprevotella. Next base: position 8,502 of record USCX01000009.1, on the reverse strand, counting down.
CTTCTCACGGTCAATCACACTCACAAATCCCAGCCCTTTGCACTTCGGACAAGCACCTTGCGCCGAGTTAAACGAAAAATTATGGGGTGCCGGGTCACGATATGAAATGCCCGAAGTCGGACACATAAGCCGCTTGCTATAATGACGGACTTTTCCATCACTGGCATCAAGTAACAGCACGAGACCATTACCCTGCTCCAAGGCCTTGCCAAGACTTCGTGTCAGCCGCTGGTCGTCTTTTTCCTGCACGACGAGTTTGTCTACCACGACCTCTATATCGTGGTTCTTATACCTGTCGACTTTCATTCCCTTCGTCAGTTCCATTATCTGACCGTCCACACGCACGTTGAGATACCCCTTCCGACGTACAGTGTCGAACAGTTCTTTATAATGACCCTTACGGTTACGAACCAATGGTGCGAGCAGATAAACGCGATGCCCGAGATAATCATGCAAGATTAGGTCGCGTACCTGCTCCTCGGTATATTTCACCATACGTTCTCCTGTCACGTAAGAGAAAGCCTCGCCAGCACGCGCAAACAGTAATCGGAGGAAATCATAGATTTCAGTCACTGTTCCGACTGTCGACCGCGGATTTTTATTCGTCGTCTTCTGCTCTATGCTAATCACCGGACTAAGTCCCGTAATCTTATCCACATCAGGCCGTTCGAGGTTGTCAAGGAAATTACGGGCGTAAGCCGAGAAAGTTTCGATATAACGCCGTTGTCCCTCCGCATAAAGTGTATCAAAAGCCAGCGAACTTTTGCCGCTTCCGCTCAATCCTGTAATGACAGTCAGGCTATGCCGTGGTATACGGACGTCGACATTTTTCAAATTATGTACGCGAGCGCCCCATATATCTATCCACCCTTCTTCAATCCTTTCGTCTTTGAATTTATCGTCAGCCATCTTTCTTTCCGGGTCACTCTGCCGTTGTCGTTCCGTTTTCTGAATAACCACGAAGCAGGTTGATTGTTTTCTTCATGTTATACTTCACGCCATCAGCTCCTTGCGCTTTCAGCACAAAATAGTAAGCACCGGCCGGCACATCGCTACCATTGAACTTACCATCCCACCCTCCGGCGGGATCATTCCACTCATAAAGTTTTCGCCCCCAACGATTGAAAATCGCGGCCTCGAACTGCACAATACTTTGATAGCCTTCCTTCGCACAAAACACATCGTTTATTCCGTCGCCGTTCGGCGTAAAAACATTGGGAAACTCCAACTTGGATTCGCTGACAGTCACTTGGAAAGGTTCATCCATCTCATATTCGATCGTATCCGTGCCATTGATAAAACTTATCATTAACTCAATAATTGTCGTCCCCGACGAGGTAAAAGTATACTCGGTATCCTCATCATACCGGATAATTGTTGGATTGTCTTCCTGGCCCGGGGCATAAAAACGCCACTCATAATAAGGTGTATACTCACCGACGTCGGTGGGATTAGCATGAAACGAAGCATGGACAGGAGCCGAACCGGAATAAGAAATTTCCTCTTGGTCACCATCCTCTGTGGTAATGGTCATTGTAGGTTCAGCCGAAGGATAAGCAGTCTGCGCTTTCGCGTTCCACACGGCTACGAAGCATCCGAACAAAATCAACAAGGTTACTCTTTTCATACGCCTAAATTCATGCAAAAATAACGTTTCTCGTTCAATTAACGGGCATATACCGCATTTATTACGTGGCGAAAAATTTTAATAAAAGAGTAACAACAAAAAAGTGGCGTCCTCTTTCAAGGTACGCCACTCGTTGTATTGGGATTTGGGTTGCCTTAATGCAACAAACAGTTAATTTTCTCCTTGCTCCATTTTGGCTTTCAAAGCTGCAAGGGCATCGTTGTCACCCAAGCTCGTGGAAGCTGCCTGGTTCTGGATTACCGGTGCGTCTTCTTTCTTGTTTGCTTTCTTCGTTGCGGCTTTTTTCTCAGCGCGGGCCTCACGTTGCGGATCCTCAAACGTGCGGCTATGGGAAAGGATAATGCGTTTGCTGTCCTTATTGAACTCAATCACCTTAAAGGGCAGTTTCTCATTGAGCTGGGCATGGCTGCCATCTTCTTTCACAAGGTGCTTCGGCGTAGCAAAACCTTCGACTCCGTATTCCAACTGTACGACTGCACCCTTGTCGAGCATCTCCACGATTGTTCCTTCGTGTACGGAACCTTCGGTAAACACCGTCTCGAACACATCCCACGGATTTTCTTCAAGCTGCTTATGACCAAGGCTCAGGCGACGGTTATCTTTATCGATTTCAAGAACAACGACGTCAATATCGGCACCAATCTGGGTGAATTCAGACGGATGTTTGATTTTCTTCGTCCACGACAGGTCTGATATGTGAATCAGTCCATCTACACCTTCTTCAAGTTCTACAAATACTCCGAAGTTCGTGAAATTACGGACGCGAGCCGTATGTTTCGAACCCACAGGATATTTTTCTTCGATATTCTTCCAAGGATCCTCCTTAAGTTGCTTCAAACCGAGCGACATTTTGCGATCGGTGCGGTCAAGTGTCAGTACGACAGCTTCTACCTCATCGCCGACTTTCAAGAAGTCTTGGGCAGAACGCAGGTGCTGGCTCCAACTCATTTCGCTCACGTGTATCAAGCCCTCTACTCCCGGCGCTACTTCTACGAATGCGCCGTAGTCGGCCATCACGACCACTTTGCCTTTCACCTTGTCACCTACTTTGAGGTTCGGGTCGAGAGCGTCCCAAGGATGCGGGGTGAGTTGTTTCAATCCGAGAGCGATACGTTTCTTCTCTTCATCGAAATCGAGAATAACGACGTTCAGTTTCTGATCGAGCTGAACGATCTCGTGCGGGTCGTTCACACGTCCCCACGAAAGATCCGTGATATGAATCAGGCCGTCTACACCGCCCAAATCGATAAATACGCCATAGGAGGTGATATTCTTAACGGTACCTTCAAGCACCTGACCTTTTTCAAGTTTGGAAATAATCTCCTGCTTCTGGGCTTCGAGCTCTGCTTCAATAAGGGCTTTGTGCGAAACGACCACGTTCTTGTATTCCTGATTGATCTTGACCACTTGGAATTCCATGGTCTTACCCACAAACACGTCGTAGTCGCGAATGGGCTTCACATCAATCTGGGAACCGGGGAGGAAGGCTTCGATACCGAATACGTCGACAATCATGCCACCCTTCGTACGGCACTTGATATATCCCTTGATGACTTCTTTGTCTTCAAGAGCTTTGTTGACACGCTCCCATGCCTTGGCAAGACGGGCTTTCTTGTGCGACAACACAAGCTGACCTTTCTTGTCTTCCTGATTCTCCACGTAAACTTCCACCTTATCGCCCACTTTGAGATCGGGGTTGTAGCGGAACTCGTTCAGCGGAATGATGCCATCTGATTTGTAACCGATGTTGACGACCACCTCGCGCTTGTTGATGCTGATGACCGTGCCTTCAACGACTTCGTGCTCGTTGATCTTGTTCAGCGTATTGTCATACGCTTGTTCCAACTCGGCTTTTTCTTGGCTGGTTTCGGGCGTACTGCCATTTTCATAAGCGTCCCAATCGAAATCGGCCAAGGGAGCGATGTTCTTCAAATTCTCCATGAATAATAAATTGTGTTGTGTTGAAATTAATAAAGTTAGACTTTATGTTGACTCTTAGAATCGGCGGCAAAAATACGAACTTTCTTCCGAATAACCAAAAAACGTCCTTTTTTCTCTGAAATCAATACCTGAAAACTTGTCGTTTGATAAGATATTTCTACCTTAGCGCCGTCATTCAACGACTTTTTCATGAAAAAGACCATCACTCTTACCCTCATGGCACTGTCTGCCATCCTGATTACAGCCTGTACGGGAGAAAAAACGAAACCGGCTGCCGACAACGACTCTACAATGGTCCAATCGGCTCCTGCGGCTGAAACTGACACAATGATATACGGAACGTCAAGCGAATTCGGGATGAGTACGTTCACATTGGTCACAGATGCCGGCGACACACTCAACCTGACACGTGATGCCGCCGACGGCTCGATGGCCCACATCTATGGCGACATCGATGAGGAGCAACGTTATGCCATCACTACGCGCGACAATGGGGACGCCCTTGGCACAGCCATCAATCTCAGTCAATTGGACAAATTCGTTCCTGACTACAAACTGCTCAACGGGCGCATTATTATCAAAGACGGGGACAAATCGGACACCCTGAATTTCGTTCAGATGGACAACGAAGGCGTCACGTTTGTCCGACCGAACGGTGAGACATTCCACCTTCCTGCATCAGAGGCCCAATAAAGCACAACCTTCTTCTTCCCTACTTCTGTCCGCTTACGTAATCCACCAGCCGCGCAAGCGGACTTTTTTCAATCTGCCCGACACGAAGCCCGCAGCGCTGAGCCGCCTTCCGTAATTCATCAGAAAAGTGCCATGCGATGCTGCCGACAAAATGTACCGACAAATCGGGGCGGGCGTAAGGACAGACGCAACGGTTGAAAAAGCGGTCGAACTCCCCGGCCAAAAGCGCAGCCACGTCAGGGTGCGCCCGATGGCCATGCAGAAAAGGTGCAAAGGACGCCAAATAACGATTGGGCATCGGCATACGATAGACGTGCGTTAAAAGTTCATCGACCGTCAAGCCTGTTTCTGCCAAAAAACGCCGACGCAAGGAATCCTCGACCGTCCCCTTAAACACTTCGGCCACCCAACGACGCCCCAATACTGCTCCGCTGCCTTCATCGCCTAAAACATATCCAAGCGAAGGCACCTGACGCGTAAAACGCACACCATCATACAAGGCGGTCCCCGACCCTGTCCCCAAGATGCATACCACTCCTTCCCGCAGGCCGCATAAAGCATGGGCGGCGCCGAGCAAATCAGAATGCACGTGCACGCAAAAGACTCCGACCGACAAACATGCTGCCAGCAGCATACGCAATCGTTCCGCCCCCTCGCCACGGCAACCCGCACCATAAAAGTAGACGGCTTCGACGACATCGTCTGAGGAGAACGCGCGACAAAGTTCGTCAAGCAGCACCCGGCGGATGGTCCTGTCATCCTGCTGATAGGGATTCAACCCTTGCGTATGCACACACAGCCTTACGCCATCGTCGGTCATGGCCATCCAGTCCGTTTTGGTCGAACCGCTATCGGCTATCAGCGTCCATCTTCTCCTCAGTCTGTTCATAATGATCGTTTTTTTGCCCGGCGAAATCCATTAGCTTCAACTGGGCATAATCACCACTTAAGGTTTCGTCGCAAAAACGTGCATACCTGTTCCAAAACGTATCATAGCGCGCCATCTCGTCTGTCATCTTCCCGGTTCCTCTCTCGGCCAGAATGTTAAGCACATAACCCACGGTCATGCCATGCACATCACGGGCCGGCACATAAGCCGGACTGTCGTCTTTTTCATCCCCCGCGACGGCCACAAGAATGCCCGCCGCGCTTAATTCATAAAGCACATCGGTGGTCAGGCGGATAGGTATCTCACATTCTGCAGCCAGTGTCCGTGCGTCATATGGCGGTTTGCCCGCGGCAAAACGGCGGCATACGAAAGATGCCACCAGAAGACAAAGGAAATCATGCTGCCGACGGCTCAACGCCGGTAACTCACGGCCTTGATAAAAAAAGTCGATATTCTGATCTACATAAGACAAGGTGGCGCCAAACAGGCATATATACCAAGCCACCTGGCACCAAAGCATGAACAGCGGCAGCGCGGCGAACGACCCATATATCGCATTGTAACTCGACAGCCACATTTGTGAATGTATGTAGAAGAACTGCCAGCCTTGAAAGGCCGCACCGGCCACAAAACCTGCTATCAACGCGCTTCCCCACCGCACCCGGGTGTTCGGCATGAACATATAAAAAGCGGTAAAAAGCACGCCCATCAACAGGTAGGGCACGAAATGGACGAACACCGTTGTCGCCGGACGCAACAGGAGAAAGTCGGGCAAACGTTCTACCGAGGTCGAAAGAAATATGGACAGTCCGCTCGTCAGTATGCACAGTATGGGAAGAAGGAAAAAGATAGCGGCGTAATCCGTCAGCTTGCGAAACAGTGAACGGGGACGGCGAACCTGCCAAATCTGATTGAAGGCTCTCTCAATGGCTCCCGTAAGCGACGCCAAGGTCCAGCACAACAGCAGAAGACCGAACCCGAGAAAAACACCGCTCCGCGTATGTTCGAGATATGAATTGACGAAACCGATAATCACATCAACCGCAGCATCCGGCGCATGCAGCCCGCTGCGGATGCTACGTTCTATATAACGGTCCAACCCAAAGCCTCGCGCGATGGCAACGACCACGGCCAACAACGGAACGGCCGAGAAAAGCATCCGATACGTCAAGGCCGAAGCCAAACTGTCAAGCTGCTCGCGCTCGAAACAGCGCACGGCCAACACGATGCGTTTGGCCACACCTCGCCATAGGCGTTTGGGGCGGCTCATGCCCGAAGCATCGCGCCACAAGCCGTCACGCATAAAGCGTAACGCGCGCACCGTCGTTCGTGTTATCCATGTAGTGATTTTCATAGAATATCCTTCTGGGGTTCTCTCCACCGGTTGCCCCACCGACCTTCCTCTTCCATCGTACAGTCCCGTTGGTCAAGACAGCAAAAGGCGAGAAGAGAGCCACATTCTCTTTCGTGAAACAAAGATACGAAAAGATGCGGATAGGAACAAAAGTGAGCACTTTTTCCTGTCGGCGGAGACTATTACGTACCGAGGACACTGAGAAGCGCAAAGGTACGGCTGCCCGCCTTTCAGCAGGCGAAAGCAGGAACCGCCCGCCCGCACACCAAGCCGTGCTGAGACCCGGGATTCACCAACGCAGTGCGCAGAAGCCCTGCCGCCGTCGCAGGAAAAACGGGCAAAGCGACAGTCCGAAAGTTCAGGCCATCCCTGTTTCCGGCCCCTCTGACCGACAATCCGCACACCTTATATATAATAAGGGAAGGCCATACCCAATTCAGAAAAAAGACGTATCTTTGTGCCGCCTTTTCGCCAAATTCCGGAAAGGCAACCCTAATCATAAGAATGACGACCAGAATGAACAAGAACGAAGCCAATCAAAATCCTTTTTCCTTGATTGCCGATTTCGACGGAGATATAGCCAACATTTTCAATATCACGCTCGACGAGACGCTTCCCATTCTTCCGCTGCGCAACATGGTGCTCTTTCCGGGCGTAGTGGTACCGGTGGTGGTGGGACGCCAAAGTTCGCTCAAACTGACCCAACGGGCAGCCCGCAAGGGAACCTATATCGGCGTTGTCTGCCAGCGCGATGCCACGGTGAACAATCCGAAACGCGACGACCTGTATGCCGTCGGCACAGTGGCCAAGGTGGTGCGCGTGCTCGAACTGCCCGACCAGACCACAACCGTCATCCTGCAAGGCTTTTGCCGCTTCACGTTGGGCGAAATCGTCAGCACGCGGCCCTTCCTCACAGCCAAGGTAGAGCGTCTGTCCGACACGCTGCCCGAAAAAAACGACAAAGAATTCGAGGCCATGGCCGACGCCTGCAAGGACCTCACCATACGCTATTTGCAGTCCAACGAGAATATCCGCGAAGAAACCACTTTTGCGGTACGGAACATCTCGAACAAGATATTCCTCGTCAATTTCGTCTGCACCAACCTTCCTTTCTCCATTGAGGAAAAGACCGAGCTCCTGCACATTGAAGATCTCAAACAACGCACCCTCAAACTCATCGGTATCCTCAACCGGGAATGCCAATTCGCCTCACTGAAAGCCTCCATCCAAAACCGGACACGCGAAGAGATCGACCAACAGCAGAAAGAGTACTTCCTGCAACAGCAAATCCGGAACCTGCAGAACGAGCTCGGCGACGGCGAAAGCGAAGACAGCCGCGAACTGCGCGAAAAGGCAGACAAACGCCTCATGCCGGAGGACGTGCGCGCCCTCTTCGACAAGGAGTTGGCCAAACTGGACCGCATTCCCCAACAAAGCCCGGACTACAACGTGCAGCTCAACTACCTGCAAACCATCGTCAGCCTGCCTTGGCAAGAATACACGACCGACAACCTGAACATCAAGACCGCAGAGCGCGTGCTCAACCGCGACCACTACGGCTTGGAGAAAGTCAAGGAGCGCATTCTCGAACACTTGGCCGTCCTGGCCCGCCGCGGCGACATGAAGGCGCCCATACTCTGCCTCGTAGGGCCTCCGGGCGTCGGGAAGACATCGCTGGGCCGCAGCATTGCCGACGCCCTGAAACGCAAATACGTCCGCATCTCGCTCGGCGGTATCCACGACGAGGCGGAAATCCGCGGACACCGCCGCACTTATATCGGAGCAATGCCGGGCAAGATTATCCAAAACATCAAAAAAGCCGGCGTGTCCAACCCTCTGTTTCTCCTGGACGAGATTGACAAGCTCGGTTCGGATTGGCGCGGCGACCCGAGTTCGGCGCTGCTGGAAGTGCTGGATCCCGAGCAGAATGCGACGTTTAACGACCATTATCTGGATTTGGACTATGACCTTTCCAAG